>JBKDHA010000169.1:0-76162 GCA_046335555.1 Bacteroidota bacterium | reverse complement strand
ACAGCAGCAAAATAAGACGCTTGCACATTTAATTTTTTGCAACTTAGATATTGACCTAAGTTGCAAAAAAATCAGGCGGATTTATGAAAAGTGCTGTAATTGGGGCAGGATAGCGGCATGAAATACTACCGGAGTATTGATATATGGATAGTTGATAACAATTGAATCACCTTCGTTTAGTACCGTTTTTACTGCATCATTTCCTACTGTAAGATAATTCCCGGCATTTGTGCGAATAAGATTGGTGCTGTAAAAATCTGTTCCTGAATTTTTACGTACCGCTTTATTGTTGACTCCGCTCCAACGAATACGTCCGTCAACATCAGTTTCAAAAGCGCTCTGCGTTGCAAGAAATGTGAATGTTCCTTGCGGCGTAATGCGCAAATCACGCACAATATCTTTATCACTTATTTTCCCGGCCACTTCCGGCACAACCCAAACAGGATTTCCGGCACGGTCGTATATCGCATGTGCAAAATCGAAACTTATTAATCCCGAATCACTTACTTGATTACGGATGATCCGCACACGCTGTTCAGTTGTATCAGCAAAACGCGAAGCAATAATTGTAAATTCAATAGGTTGCGATTTGCTGAGCGAATTGCCTTTCTGCCCCTGAGCAATTACGCGCCAGCGATAACGTTTGCCAAACTTCAATCCGTTTATTAATGCAGCATTTGAGCGGTCAGTATGCTCTTTTACAGTTAGCCATACAGGATTTCCGTTTCCCGGCATCGCTTCTTCAATAATCAGTTCATACGAAAAAGCGTTTTCTACTCCCGGATACTCAAACATGATCTGTGTATGGTTGAGTATTGCGCCCGCTTCGGGCACATAAGGGGCAACCGGCGCGCACGACGGGCGATTAACAGCACCGCTCAAGGTAAGTTTAGGCTGCGCTATAGCTGAAACAGCAACTGCTGTAAACAGAAGAAAAAATAAAATTCGCATCATCATTCGTGAATCACGAAGTTAGCTGTATTCGGCTTTCTGTCGCAATCATTCTGCTTATGCAATCCGATTAAGTTTAGCGCAGGTAAAATTTATTTGGTTTATGTCATAAACTAATTTACATTTGAAGCAAGAACAAGAAAACCAAGCTATTCAATCACATTTTTTTTCATACAACCAATGACCGACGAACAATTAAACGAACAGCAAAGTGTTCAGCTCATTCGGAATATGCTTGAGCGCACACAGCATCAGGTAAGCGACAACGGTTTCTTTTTCTTACTCTGGGGTTGGCTGATTTTTATTTGTGCCGCATTCAACTATATCGGCTGGCTGATTTTTGGCTCGAAAGAATTTATCTTTTTACCCTGGGCTATACTCATGCCGCTGGGTGGAATTATTTCTGCCGTGTACGGAGGTCGCCAAAAGAAAAAAGAAAAAGTAGTTACCTACACACAAGAATTACTCAACAAAGTGCTCATTACTTATTTGGTAAGCATGTTTATTATACTGTTTATCGGAATGTATGCTTATGGCTGGGAAAAATGTTATCCGTTTCTGATGATCGTTTATGGTATATGGTTGTTTGTTTCAGGCAGCGCAATTCGTTTTCGATGGTTAGTTGCCGGAGGAATTTTCACCTGGTGCTGTGCAGCGGCAACATTTTTCGTTCCTGCGCCTCATCAGTTGTTAACGCTGGCTATTGCTGTATTGGGCGGATATATTATTCCCGGACATTTACTGCGCAATCGTTTCAGAAAAAACGTACATGAAGCCGTTTAAGGAACTCGATCCTTTGTTGCATTCACAACTTCGGCTGGCGATAATGTCGGTGCTGGTTGGTGTAAAAGAAGCTGAGTTCAGCTATCTGAAAACACAAACCAATTCAACTGCCGGCAATCTTAGTGTACAGTTAACCAAGCTGAAAGATGCCGGTTATATTACAGTAGAAAAATCATTCCGCGATAATTACCCGCTTACACAGTGCAGCATTACAGCAAAAGGACGAAAAGCCTTTGCCGAATATGTTGATGCATTACAACAATACATTAATCGAAAATAAAACCATGAACACAAACAACTCAATTGAACAGGAACGCGAAAAAGAACTCTGGAAACAAGCCAAACGCCGTGTTGGTTTTCGCAGACACTTAGCGGTCTTTATTATTGTAAACGGTTTTCTCTGGGCTATGTGGCTGTTTACAGGACCCCGAACGGAAGACAGAGTTCCGTGGCCAATTTTTCCGATGCTCGGCTGGGGAATCGGGCTTGCGTTCGACTACTACGGAGCTTACATGGGCAACGGAGTCAGCGCCATAGAGCGTGAATACGAGAAGCTGAAAAATAAATCGCGTTGATTATATCCTCTACAAACCTTCGAGAGGTTTTAAAAAAGCTTTAAACCTTCGAGGTTTTTGAAACCTCGAAGGTTTGGTTTCAGAAACCTCTCGAAGGTTAGGAGCGAATCTCAAGGCGCAATAAAAATCCTTTGCTCCGGTTTTCCGTTACAATGCAGCAGCAAAAACATTTGAGGTTTTAAAAATCAAACCTTCGAGAGGTTTTAAAAAAGCTTTAAACCTTCGAGGTTTCAAAAACCTCGAAGGTTTGGTTTTGAAACCTCGAAGGTTTGTATTGGTAGCTGTTTTTGCTGCTGCATTTCCACTACAACCCGGGCTAGAAAACCATATCTTTCGTTTTCCAAGATCCCATCCCCCTCCAATCATTTCACAGAAATAACGATCTTTCAGCAATGAATAATCCTGATGTGCTGATTGTTGGTGCAGGCTGCACAGGCGTAATGGCTGCGCGCACACTTGCTGATGCAGGTTTGCGCGTTCTTGTGCTCGACGGAGGCGTGCGCGATAATCACTACAGCGCCATTCAACCGCAGCAGGATTTTATTTCACTGCGCAGCAGCGACGAAGAGCAGCACCGCTATTTTCTCGGCGATGCATTCGAGAGTTTGCCGCAGGGCAATATTGGCACCGGCGCACAACTCACACCTGCACGCCGCTACCTCATTGAGCATACTGAGCGACTGCTGCCGCTGCTTTCACAAAACTTCTCGCCTGTCGAAAGCCTCGCCGAAGGCGGACTGGGAGGCGGCTGGGGACTCGGATGCTGCGTGTTTTCGGATGCTGAACTGGAAGCCGCCGGACTTCCTGCAACCGAAATGCAGCAGGCTTGTCAAACTGTTGCCAACCGCATCGGAATAAGCGGAAACAACGATGATGCTTCAGCGTTTACCTTCGCGCACCTCAAAAACATTCAGCCAGCAACTCCGCCTGATGCGCTTGCTTCCGTTTTGCTGAGAAAATACCAAAGCAAACGCAGT
Organism: Bacteroidota bacterium; assembly: GCA_046335555.1. Lineage (GTDB taxonomy): Bacteria > Bacteroidota > Bacteroidia > Palsa-965 > Palsa-965. The sequence continues at coordinate 72,876 of JBKDHA010000169.1, read as the reverse complement.
GCTTTAAAGCAAAAAGGCTTTGCACTAGGTCGTCCGGCTCTTGCAATGCTCACACAAGACAAAGACCACCGCAGCGCAACTCAACTGCGCGATATGGAGTTTTACGACAACTCCGGCGGTTCTGCATGGCGGCCGCAGGTTGAGCTGGAAACATTGCGCAAACATCCCAATATCAGCATCGAAAGCGGTTGGATGGCGACACGTTTTACGCAAAATGCAGAAGGAGTAAATACAGAAGCCATAAACATCAGCAGCGGAGAAACAAAAATATTTTCCGCAAAACGTCTCGTGCTTTCGCCGGGCGTTCTGGGAACTGCACGCATTGTGCTGCGTTCGATGCCCGGCGGAGAAACAACCAAACTCCCACTGCTCTGTAATCCGTACACCTACATGCCCTGCATTGTTCCATCTATGCTGGGAAGAAATATGAATGCGCGGAATATTTCGTATGCGCAGTTATCATTATTTCATGATGCCGACGGCATGCAACGCGATGTTGCCATGGCTTCACTTTATACATATCGTTCGCTGCTGCTTTTCCGCCTGCTGCGCGAAACACCGCTCAATTTCCGCGATGCAAGAATTTTGCAGCAGTATCTTTTACCTGCTCTGCTTATTGCCGGCATTCATCATCCCGAAACAAACGGAAGTGAACAATGGGTAAAACTCGCCGCATCTTCATCAACACCAACCGGCGATTTGCTTGAAGCAAATTACATGCGCAGCACCGAAAAAGAAAAACGTGTGCAGGAACGCGAACAGATTTACGTAAAAGCACTGCGAAGCATCGGAGCCTGGAAACTGAAAACTGTTCATCCCGGAAATGGCTCCAGTATTCATTATGCCGGGTGTTTGCCGTTTTCGGAAACTGAAAAACCGTTTACGCTTCACGCTTCAGGACGACTGCATGGCACAAGCAATGTTTATGTTGCTGATGGCTCAGGCTTTCGTTTTCTTCCGGCCAAAGGACTTACACTTTCACTCATGGCAAATGCTCACCGCGTTGCACAAAATGTAAGTAATAATGAGTGATGCTCCGGTAATTGTAATCACCGGAGCTACCGGTTTCATTGGCGCTGCAGCAGCGGCGCACTTTTCGGCTAAAGGCTTTACAGTAATTACAGCCGGACGAAAAAAGCTGAATAATTTTGAAAATATCCATTTTGATCTTACAGATGAATATCCTGACGGAATAAAATTACCACACAACACACAAATTATTTTGCACGCAGCTTACCTCACTTTGCAGCAAAACAAAAATGCGTTTGAGCTGAATCTGAACGCAACGAGATTATTACTTGATGCTGCGAAAAAAGCAGATGTAAAACAATTCATTTTTCTTTCCAGCCTCTCTGCTTTGCCCGATGCAATATCTGTTTACGGAAAGCAAAAATTTGCCTGCGAAAATCTTGTGCTGCAAAACGGAGGTTGTGTAGTTCGGCCGGGCTTAGTTATTGGTCGCGGCGGCTTGTTTGCTGCTATGCAAAAACATATTGCTGCCGGCAAGCGCATTCCTATTTTCGGCAAAGGAACACAGCCGCTGCAAACAGTTTTCATCGGCGATCTTCTGCTTGCATTCGAAAAAATTGCCGCCGAAAACCGCAGCGGAGCCTATACAATTGCAGTGCAGGAACCTATTCCCTATCGCCGCTTTTTCGAGCTGATTGCTGAACATTGCGGCAAAACGGCAAACTTTATCAATCTTCCATTTACGCCGGTAAAATTCCTGCTGCGCATTGCATCGTGGCTTCGCATTAGCTTACCAGTGAGCAGCGATAATCTTGCCGGATTACAAACCATGCGGCACATCAATTCTGCTGATGATTTGAAAAAACTCGGCATCGTGCTAAAAGATGCAGCTGAGAGCATACAACTAATCAGCAAGTAATCAGGCTATTTTTCCGCCATCAGGAACAACACGATCAGGCCGCAGTAAAATCACATCGCCGCTATCGCCCAAAACACCCAGCACAAGTACTTCTGAAATATAGGAACCAATTTGTCGCGGCGGAAAATTCACAACTGCTGTAACCTGCGTTCCGATCAGCTTTTCGGGTGTATAGGAAACAGTAAGCTGTGCCGATGATTTCTTTATCCCCAATTCACCAAAATCAATCTGCAGCTTAATCGCCGGTTTCCGCGCCTCCGGAAATGCTTCGGCATGAATGACTGTTCCGATGCGTATATCAAGCTGTTCGAAATCGTGGATGGTTGGCATGGCTGGTTCTTAAAAATATAAACAACAGTTAAAAATCAATCTCCTCGTTTATTGGGTAGAAATGGTTTTTCATCTGCTAATACATAGTTAATCAGATTTTCGGAAATTATTTCATCAATAAGCCGAAACACAGTTACATTCGCAAATCTGTAGTTCCTGATGGGCGAATGCCATTCAATTTCACTTTCCGGTAAGTCAATCAGAATAATCGCTATATAGTTTCCGTTTAAGGTCACTCTTAACTTCTCAAACGACTTAAATAATACTTGATGAAGTACAGAAATCTGTATTCCTTCATCATTCAGCTGATACATCCCGTTTACGTAACTTTTCACCAGCCTTTCTTGTTTATCGTGAAACCCGACAATTAGTTTTACACTTACATTACCCGATACAGCCTCACCGCGAAACGGGGCTTTACACAATGAAACAGACTTTAAAAGCTCATCAAACAATACTTCTGTACCTCGTGGCTGACAAAGCAACTCCCGTTTATCAGTTTCATGCGAATAATAATTAACGCGCAGCGAAGAATGAAACGTAAGCCAGTGCAATAAATCATTCCTTAGTCGGGAATGCGTCAGTTTAAGAAACTGGATAAAGTATTCGTTAAAGTTTAATTCGATAAAAAAGCCCTCGTACTCAAGCTCATTCATAACAAGTTCATCGTTATCAAATTTCAAAGAGACTTTACCATGCCCCTCAATTACACAATGAATTACTGGCTGTTCCGATACAAGAAGCAAAAACAAACCATCGTTGTCGCGCTCATTAACTTCTTTATTATCATTAAGTTTTATATAAGGAAATTACCTGTCCGTATTAATTCCAATTCCTGAGAACAATACAACTGTAATTTGTTCTTCTGATGATAAATGTTAATCGATAAATCAGTCTTGTTTCGAAAAAAGAAATTAAGAAGATTGTAAAACCATTCTGTTACATTGCCAAAATACATTGCGGGCCTCTTAGTAACTGCTTCTTTTATTCCCATAATTTCCATATTCCTAAATATAGGGAAAACCCACATAACATCCAATCTTAAAATCTGAAAAACAGCGTCTTATATCGAATACAACAAGCTATATACAACAAAAAAACCGCAGAAAATCTGCGGTTTTTTTACATCTAAGCAATAAAAATTACTTGATTCCAAAAGCCTTTTTAAATGCCGGAACCAGCTCAAGCTTTTCCCAGCCAAAAGTTTCGTATTTCTTACCGTTAACGGTTTTGATACCCGGCTTGCGACCCATGTGGCCGTAAGCTGCGGTTTCACCGTAAATCGGATTTTTGAGACCGAAACGCTTTACAATTGCAGCGGGTTTCATATCTACCAGCTTGGCAACTTTTGCAGCAATTTCGCCATCGCTGATTTTCACTTTTGATGTGCCGTAAGTATTCACATACAGGCCAACCGGCTCGGCAACACCAATAGCATAAGCCACCTGAACGAGACACTCATCAGCAATGCCGGCAGCTACTAAGTTTTTAGCAATGTGGCGTGTTGCATAAGCTGCAGAACGGTCAACTTTAGAGCTGTCTTTTCCTGAGAAAGCTCCGCCACCGTGTGCTCCGCGTCCGCCGTAGGTATCCACAATAATTTTGCGGCCGGTCAAACCGGTATCGCCGTGCGGACCACCAATTACAAACTTGCCGGTAGGATTGATGTGATACTTGATGTCTTTGCCAAACAGTTTCTGCACACGTGCAGGAAGCAGTTTTTTAACGCGGGGAACAAGAATATTGATAATGTCTTTGCGAATCTGATCGAGCATCTTTTTATCAGCAGCAAAATCATCGTGCTGTGTGCTCACAACAATTGTGTCGATGCGCAGGGGTGAACCATTGTCATCATACTCAATTGTAACTTGCGATTTTGCATCAGGACGCAGATATTTCATTGTTTTTCCTTCGCGGCGGATTGCTGCGAGTTCGCGCAGGAGCATGTGCGAAAGTTCGAGCGGCAGCGGCATCAGGTTGTCGGTTTCGCGACAGGCAAAACCAAACATCATTCCCTGGTCGCCAGCACCCTGCTCGGCTTCTTTGCCGCGGTCAACACCCTGGTTGATGTCTGACGACTGCTCGTGCAGCGCATTCAGAATGCCGCATGAAATTGCGTCAAACTGGTATTCAGATTTGGTATAGCCGATGCGGCGAATCACATCGCGTGCAATTTCTTGCACATCCACTTTACCTTTTGCTTCGGGAGTGGTTTTGATTTCGCCGCCGATCACTACAAGACCTGTCGTTACAAAGGTCTCGCAAGCTACTTTAGCGTTGGGATCGTAGGTCAGAAATGCGTCGATAATCGCATCTGAAATCTGATCGGCCACCTTATCGGGGTGACCTTCCGAAACTGACTCGGAAGTGAAGAGATAAGACATTGATAGGTACGGATTTGAATTGGAGCGCTAAAGTACGATTTTTTGGCGTTCACAACATCTCCTTAAACTTCGCATTACATTACTCGCAATAATTGCGGAAACCGTTTGAAATAAGCATTTTTACGCCATGAGCAGACCGATTCTGTTGTTTTTGATTTTGATGATTCCTTGCGCTGTAAGTGCTGCCAAACCGCCGCGCTGGAAAATGAATGCGCCACAAACTTCAGCTACCGGGATTGTTTACTCGCTTGTAAAACCCGGAAAAGGCGAATTGCCAACCGACAGTAACCGTGCGGTAATTGACTATGTGCGCTACGACAACAGCCGGAAACAAATTACAGAAAGCAGCCTGAAACAATTTCGCGGAGGCTATTTGCTTGAGCTGAACGAAAAGCAAATTGATGCCGGTTTCCGCAATGCTATAAAACTGCTGCGCAAAGGCGGAAAGGGCTTTTTCAGCTGGCGCAGTGTGAAAGGCGATTCGGTTCATTATTACATCAAACTGCGGAATATTTTGCCGCCGATGAACAATGCCGGGTTTTACATTACCAATCCGCCCGACAGTATTCCGGTTAGGTTTGATGATCCTGAGAAAAACAACCACGGCGATTCATTAATTGTAATTGCAACATTGGTTGAATTACCGGCTTTACTGCCCGGTTGCGACAGTGCACACAAAGAAATGTATGTGATGCTGAAATTCAGCGAACGCTACTTCGACAAAGGCACAAAATATCGCGAAATGCTGTTTGCTGTGCCTTGTGTGAATGCTTACGGGAAAGATTTTTTTGTAGTCGGCAAACAATACATTCTCACCGGAATTCCCTGGCATACGGGCGATGAAGTGTTTCGTGAAGTTGCAGATGGTTATGCTGCAAATACCGAATTGAAACGGTATCGCTGTTTGCGGATCAGGAAAATATAAAGCAGATCAGGATTTCTTTTTTCCGGTCAATTCCTTAAACACATCTTCAATGCGCCGCTCTTCGCGCTGCATTTCGAGTACGGTGAGTTTGTTCTCAACTGCAAAGCGGAAAATATCAGGGCGAATATCTTTATCGGCAGCGGTAATAATTTGCCACGTATTGGCGCGCACCGGCTGCACATCTTCAACACCGGGCAGGCGTTTCATATCATGACGGTTGGGTTCTTTATCAAACTCCACTACAACCACCATACGGTTTTGAGTGCCCTGCTGAAGCGTTGCAGTATCATCATTGGCTACAATGCGTCCCTGATTGATAATGATAACGCGGCTGCACAGTGCTTCAACTTCCTGCATGATGTGCGTTGAAAGCATTACCGTTTTTTTCTGACCGATACGCTTAATGAGTTCGCGGATTTCGGCAAGCTGGTTCGGATCGAGACCTGTGGTTGGCTCGTCGAGAATAAGCACACTCGGATCATGAATAAGCGCCTGTGCAAGTCCAACTCGCTGGCGGTAACCTTTAGAAAGCATACCGATGCGTTTGTGCTGCTCGATTTCCAAACCGGTGAGCTGCACCATTTCATCAACACGCTGTTTTTTATTGGCTATTTTGTGAATACCTGCAATGAATTCGAGGTATTCTTTCACATACATATCCAGATACAGCGGATTATGTTCGGGCAGATAACCCACGCTGCGGCGCACATCAAGCGACTGCGATGCCACATCAAAACCATTTACTGAAGCGGTTCCTGCATCCTGCGGAATAAAGCAGGTGAGAATTTTCATAATGGTAGATTTGCCCGCACCGTTTGGCCCGAGAAAACCAACGATTTCACCACTGTTTACTTCAAACGACACATTATCAAGCGCACGCTGCTTGCCGTAAATTTTCGAGATGTATTCGACCTTTATTGACACAGTACTTAGATATGATTAAGTCTCAAAAGTAACAAAACGCTGGCGAGTGTGAAAAAGTATGAATGCCGGTGTAATCGCAGTGAACGATTACATCCGGCATTCGGAGGGAAGGAAACGACAATTCTTAACTAACGGCAGCGTACTCAGGTGTGCGGTGTTCGCACTGGTAATAAGTAAGGAGTTTGCGGGTTTTCACAACAATTTTGCGGTACTGTGGCTCTCCGGTTTGGGTGTTGCCGGTAAGCAGTTGACGGTATTGCCAGATTTCGACCGGGAAGCTGAGTTTTCGGTAAAATAAATTACCGCACTGCTCCATTTCATCGGCCGGAAGCGGCACCATAAATTCGTAGCCGCCGTAGGCAAACTGAAGTTTTTCGGCTACAGAAGCATTGCTGATAAGATGTGAAACTATTTGCTCAAGACCTTTCAGTCGCTCGGTCTTGCATACAAACAGCAGATATTCGAGACTGAAATCTGCGGCATCGGGAGTTACTGATAATAAGCCCTGCGGGAGCTGATTATCAAGCACAAGATCAACAGGTTCGGCAAAGCGTTTCTTGCGAAGAAAGGCGGCCAGATGGCGTTCGGCGGAAATCATGGGTAGGTTGTGTAAGGGTATATGCTGTAAGTTATTGCGTAGCTTCGTGCAGATATTTCAAGCTATGAGTGCGTTATCCGGAATAGTGGTAAAATCGACCGGGAGCTGGTATGTGGTTCATCTTGATACAGCTGAATATATTGAATGCCGTATCAAAGGACAGTTCCGTATTCGCGGACTGAACACCAAGAATACCAATCCGCTTGCTGTTGGTGATCGTGTAGATGTGCTGCGCGAAGCCAATGGCGATAATACAATCAGCAAACTGCATGAGCGCCGCAATTATATTATCAGGCGTTCTACCAATCTCTCGAAACAAACGCACATCATTGCCGCCAACATCGACCGGGCCTATGTAATGGCTACACTCATTGAGCCGCGTACTTCAACCGGTTTTATTGATCGGTTTTTAGTCACTGCCGAGGCGTATTCCATTCCGGCTTCCATTATTTTCAACAAACGCGATTTGCTCGATGAAGAGCTTTGCGATTATGTTGAACAGCTGATGGGTTTATACACCAGTCTCGGCTACGGATGCCATTTCATTTCGGCCAATGATGAAGCTGCGGTGAACGAGCTCCGAAATGAAATGAACAATCAGGTGAGTCTGATTGCCGGCCATTCGGGCGTTGGGAAAAGCACATTGATTAATGCTCTTTGTCCTGAATTGAGTTTGCGTACCGGAAAACTTTCGGAAGCTCACAATAAAGGCATGCACACCACAACTTTTGCCGAAATGCACCCGCTGGACAATGGTTGGATTATTGATACGCCGGGCATCAAAGAATTTGGCATTGTAGATCTGGAACGTGCCGAACTTTCACATTTTTTTCCTGAAATGCGTGAACGATTCGGACAATGCCGCTTCAACAATTGCCTGCATCTCAATGAACCCGGTTGTGCAATACAGGAAGCAATTGAAAAAGGTGAAATTGCGCTTACCCGCTACCATTGCTACCTCGCCATTATTAATGGTGATGAATTAGACAAAGCTTACGAATAGTCAAAGAACGAAAAGAAAAGAGCCGGCCGGTGCTCACCCGGCCGGTCACGCATCAGGGTATCCGGCAAACGGCCCAGTCATTCCCGTCTGTCCAGACTTTCACCCCGTTGTTGATCTGAATTTGTGTCGGGGCGGCTCCTCCGGAAGAAGGTGTAAAATTGATGGCATTACATCCGAAAGACATGGTGTACTGATCTTTCTTGAAACGGAACTGAGCAACTGAACCTCCAACTTTATCGCTGTGCGAAATAATTGTATCGCAAGGTTCAGGTTCGTGATGTACAATAATGACATCTGAAATATCAGTTGTGCCGATGATTTCATACACCACCGCTTCTTTATCGGTTGAGCAGGAATAAAGTCCGACTGTGAGCAGCAGAGCGGCTGCAAAAGTTTTAAAGATGTTTTTCATAGATTCTGGTTTGTTATTGGGTTTGACTGGTTTTCGGGGGCAATATTAAGGGTTTGAGCAGCAACAAAAGAAGTACTAAGCGAAGCCTTTCAATAACATAAACTCAACGGTAACAACGGAACCCGACATATCGTTGCGGCGCTTGCGCAAACGACATTTGGAATTCTGTCCCGGCTTTGATGCCGGTTTTGAAGGTTTAATGACTGGAAATGAGGCGGTTTTCATGGGCTTTTGCTGTTATCTGAAACGAAAGTAGATTGACCTTTATAAGCAGAGAAACCAATCTTTATTTTAAATCAGATATCTAAAACTTGAATACTCTTTAATTACTTATGTTTAAATAATATATTTGACTGATTTATTGCTATTATAAATCAGACATCATGCAGGAAGATAAAGGCCTTTTTCAACTCATTTCCAGCCTTTCGCCAACCGAAAAGCGATATTTCAAGTTGTTTGCCCAGCGCCATGTTGTTGGCGATACAAACGACTATGTATTGATTTTCGATGCAATTGACGATCAGGCATCACAAGGCGATGTGTATGAAGAACAGGCTGTGCTTGAAAAACTGAAAGCGGCCGGGCGCAAACCGGCATTGCGGGCGGCCAAGAGCTATCTTTCAGCGCTCATTTTACGAAGTATGCGGCAGTTTGCCGATGAAGCCAATACTACGCGGCAGCTTGAAGCACGGCTTCACGATATTCATTTTTTGCTCGAAAAGGGGTTGGTGAATAAGGCCATGGCCGTGCTCCGAAAATCGCGAAAAATGGCTGCGTTTTACGAAAAGCCGCAACTTCTGCTCGAACTGCTCGCCACAGAACGAAAAATTGTCCGCCTCCAGCAAACCCGTCATACCGAAACACTGCTCAATCAGCTGGAGGCTGATGAGAATCTGGCAATGGCGCAGCTTCAGACCGAGCTTGAACTCCGGCGGCTTTACGACCGGCTGCACCTGCATATTCGCAGTGCGCGCCAGCAACCTGCAGCAGCCCGGGCCGAAATTGTGAGTGAGTTTTTGCGCAATGCCCTGCTCCGGAAACGCTCGCCAACACATACGTTCAGCGCCGAAGTCTTGCGCCTCAATACGCTCTCTGATCTGGCAGTGCTGGCCGGCGATCATAAAAAATCGCGCAGTCATTTGCAGCGGCTTATGAATCACTACGAAGCGCAGCCGCATCAGTTGCGCGATGAAGTACTGCGTTATATCAATGTGCTCAACAACTATCTCACAAGCTGTTTTCAGTTGCGGATGTTTGACGAGTTTTCGGCCGTAATTCAGAAAATGAAGGCACTTGAGAACACATCACGCGAAGTACGCTATCAGGTGTTCAGAAACGGTGCTTTTCTCGAACTGCTGTATCTCATGAACATGCGGCGATTAGATGAAGGCCTGCAATTGCTTCCTGAAATCGAAAACGGACTTCGCATGTTTGAGCGAAAACTTCCGGTGGCGCGTATGCTGAGTTTTACTTACAATGTGGTTGTGCTGTATTTTCTGCACGAACGATTCAGCGATGCATTGCGGGCGCTTAATCTTTTGCGCCGCCGCGAACACCCCGATGTGCGAAGAGATATACAGCACGCGGCGCGGCTTTTCCAGCTCATACTGCATTTCGAACTCGGCCGCAACGATGATTTTCTGGAAACACTCATGCGAAGCACACAACGTCACCTGCGCGAACATAACCTCTTCGGGAAGTTTGAACAATGGCTTTTCCGAACACTCAGAAACCTGCAGGAAACTACAGGTGAACGTGATAAAAAACAAGTCTTTGCCACAGCATTGGAAGAACACAAAGAATTAGCAAACAGCGGCGCACGAGACTTGCTCATTGACGAAACCGGACTCTGGCTCATCAGCCGTTCAACCGGAAAATCATTGCGCGATGTGTTTGCGAATTTGTAGAAATAGTATCGCATTGTTAAACAGAATGTGGTTATCAACAGATCTAGTTATCGTTAAATTATTTGCAGTATTTATTGAATGTGATAACCATGATTATCGAATACCGCCATTTGTACAATTGATCCCGCAATTTGCTCATTGGTGATTGCGGAAGGGCAATTCCAAAGAATACTTTTAGCCGAAACCAAAATATACGGCTATGAAAACAATTATGAAAACTTTAATCACTTCTGCGCTAATGTGTGTAGCCACATACGCCAGCGCAGACAGTCAAACTTCTACTTATACTACAGGAAAAAAAATGCTCGGCTATTCAATGGTCGGCAATCCTATTGATCCGTTTGGAGTTGTTGCCGCAGGCACATTAGTTACAAGTACAAATTCACCTTCAGATACTGCAGACATTGAAGTATTGGAATACGATCGTTTTGGAAAAGTAGGTTGGTCGGTAAGAATAAACGGTGGGACTAACGAATATTGTTATAATGTAAATAGCTACAATTTCGGAGGAGCAAACAACGGTTATATTATCTCCGGTGCATCGGTAGAAGGAGGCATTCTTCGTCCGCACGTTTGGATCATTGACAGATTCGGCAATTTACTGAATCACAGATATTATACCAGCGGAACACTTGCAGGCAATGCTTTACACGCATTTCAAACACAGGATGGAAATTTCTTTGTAACTGGTTTTTATTATGCCGGAACACTGAACAGCAGCTCCAAACAAGGCATTGCTATAAAAATAAATCAAAGCCTGAATGTTGTTTGGCGGAAGTTTATCAACACCACATCAACAGCTTCAAACGATTGGGATATGTGTGATTTCGGGATTGAAACCTCATTGGGATATTTTATTACAGGTACACGTAATCAAAGTAATTCTACCGGGGGTGTAAAATCAGTTTTAGCAATCTGGTTAAATAAAACAACAGGAGCAATTTCCTTCAACAGATCATATAAAACCTCAACATCGACTGCAAATGAAGTAGGGGCTTCGGCTGCTTATGATGCAATAGCCAATAAACTATTCGTACTTTCCAACAACTCAAGTTCACGTGGTTTTGTAGTTACAGAGTTTACTCTTACCAGTACCACAGTGTCCACCCCTGCTACAAATCGCAGATATGGGTATATTGATCCTTCAGCTATTGATGCTTATGGTTATTCTATTAAAATAGACAATTCAAATATAAACGTACTGACAGTTGCCGGAATGAAGGCTGGAGTAAATGTTACTGATGCTCTTGGGAATACGGTTTTAAGTAAAGTTCCGTTTATTGCCGATTTGAATCTTACCAATGGTGCAGTAAATTTTGACCGCTATAACGAAATTCCGTGTGGAGGCTTAAATGGCTTTGGCACACCGTTTATGACATTAGGAAATTCAACCAGTATGCCTGATATTTTTACACCTGAAATGTTGATTTCTCGCCGCAATAGTGAAAATTATTATTTCGGTTATCGCAGAGAGTATAATTCAGATATACGTCTTGAACTGATCAGAAGCTCGGGTTCGTCCGAAGAACCTCCATGCAGTTATCTGGATGTATTGCTTACACTTGAGTCGAATAACATTACAACGCAAACAGCAGCCACAGTTGCAAACGGAACACTTACAGTTCCTGCTATATTAGAAATAGAATCGTTTCCTTTTCCCAAATCACAAATCAACTGTTTTGAAGCTCCCTGCGTAAATGAAGTGGCAAATGCAGGTCCCGACGGTGGTTGTATTGGCGATCCGATAGGAACTCCTGCTATTGCTGGCGCTACATATGTATGGACTTCATCTCCGGCCGGACTCACACTGAGCAGTACAACTGTAGCACAGCCATTCACAACAGGCGGAAGCGGATTTGTAACTTACACAGTTACACTTACAATGACTAATCGTTGTGGAGAAACAACTACGGATGTATTGTTCTTTACACCATTCGGATGCCGCAAAGCTGGAACTGCTGATAACAGTGTGAGCCAACAGCAAGCCAGTGTATTCCCGAATCCGGGCAACGGAACATTCACATTCAACTACCAAGCCGAAGAAACTGATGCCGTACAGGTGCAGATTCTAGATATGAGCGGACGCAGTGTAGCTTCGCGTAGTCTTACAACTTCGGGGCAACAACTTACATTTGATGAGCTTGCAGATGGAATCTATATCTATCAGCTTACTGTAAATAACAAAGTGGTAAAACAGGATCGTCTTATCATTAACCGATAGTTCTGAACCGAATCGTTATAAAAGCAACAGTTCCCGAAATAGTCTTGGGAACTGTTGCTTTTTCTCAACTAATATTCAATGTGCGCAACAAATCAGCCTTGCGTCTTCTTGAAACTTCTAATTGACGGCCATCCACCATCTCCACAAATCCGCCTTCTCCGCGGATGTAACGAGTGATGTAACGCAACTGTATCAGAAAACTATTATGCGCTCTGAAAAATTTGGACTTGGGAAGCTGGTCTTCAAAAAAAGCAAGATTGCGTGATGCTGTAATTGATTTACCCTGCCGGAAATAAAATGTTGTATAATTTGATGATGCTTCCATATAAATAATATTTTCGACATCAACTATATGTATTCCATCAGACGAAGCTATCGGCAACCGCTGCATCTGCTCGTTTTCATACGGGGGCATCAACTGTTTACTCTCTGCCGACTCCAAAGCCTCACTTAATACTTCTTTTCCGAATTTTTTTACTACCGCTTTTAATTCATCAGCATCTACCGGCTTCAGTAAATAATCGAGTGCATTATTACGAAATGCTTTTATTGCGTAGGTATCATGGGCCGTTACAAAAATTACACGAAACGAATGAACACCAAGTCTTTCAAGCATTTCAAAACCTGTCATTACCGACATTTCAACATCTAAAAAAAGCAACTCAAAATATAAATCTGGAATTGCCTCTATCGCCTCTTCAGGCGAATTAAATGTGGCGATTATATGTATATGCGGGCAATGTCGTTCCAGTAAATTAGTAAGTACATTTATCAGAAACGGCTCATCATCTACCAGCACTGCATTAATGCGTTTTGTCATTTGCCTGTAATTTGATTGATAATATGGATTCGGAGATGCTTTTTTAATAAAATGTAAGCGGATAAAAGTTGAGATAGAAAGCCGTGGGGTTAACTCTTCTATGGGTTAGACGTGTATTAACGAAAATGGTGTTTTTAAATTATGTTAATTCAGACATTAGATTTGATGGGTAAATATTCGGAAAAACAAGAATCATCTATTTAAACACCAATAACGAAACTAAAAATCTAATGTCACATACTTAGGTACATTAAAACATTGCATTATTTTTTTTATGCTGATTATCAATCAAATAATTTTAAGGGCTCAGTTTACTTTTCATTTCATTTCTGGAGATCAAAATAACTCGTTGCAACAAACATCCGCAACGACCATGTATTCGTACATTCGCAGAACTATGCGCTGCGTTATACAACGTGTTACCCGAGCCTCCGTTTCAATTGACGGCAATCTGCACAGCCAAATTAACAATGGCTTGCTGGTACTGGCCGGCTTTGAAGATGCCGACACATCAGAAGACATTAATTGGATGAGTCAGAAAATTGCGGCTCTCCGCATTTTTGGTGATGATGCCGGACTGATGAATCTTTCAGTCAGAGACATCGGTGGCGAAATTTTGGTGGTCAGTCAGTTCACATTGCATGCCTCAACCAAAAAAGGAAACCGGCCTTCGTATATCCGCGCTGCAAAACCTCCGGTTGCAATTCCGCTCTACGAAAGCTTTCTGGATAAAATGTCGGTTGAATTAGGAAAACCGGTTGCGGCAGGCGTTTTCGGAGCTGACATGAAAGTTGAATTACTCAACGATGGGCCAGTAACAATTGTAATTGATTCACAAAATAAAGAATAGACTTTGCAAACTCTCGCAATAATTGGAACCGGAATAGCCGGTATGAGTTGCGGACATTTTCTGCATCGCGAATATGACATTACTGTTTTTGAACAGGATAGTTATGCGGGCGGACATACCAATACAATTGCTGTTGAAGAAGATAATAAGCACGTTTACTTTGATACCGGCTTCATGGTGTTTAACCATGTAACTTATCCATTACTGACCAAGCTTTTTGCTGAACTTCAGGTTGATACCAAGCCAACAAGTATGTCGTTTGGTGTTCAGCATTTGCCAAGCGGCCTAGAATATTGCGGCTCCGGCTTAAACGGCTTATTTGCACAACGAAAAAACATTGCTAATCCAAGGTTTGTTCGAATGCTGATGCAGATTTCCCGCTTTAACCGCGAGAGTATAAAGCTGCTGAACAACCCCACAATTGAAAGCTGGAGTGTGCGAGATTTTTGCAGAGCGCTGAGTCTCGGTGATGACTTTCTGCAAAAATACCTGATCCCGATGAGCGGAGCTGTGTGGTCAACACCACCCGATAAAATGCTCGATTTTCCGGCACTTACACTTATTCGCTTTTTCCACAATCACGGCTTTCTTGGCTTACACACTCAGCATCAATGGTACACCGTAACCGACGGCAGTCGCATGTATCGCGATAAAATTATTGCGCCGTTTGCCAACCGCATCAGGCTTAATGATGGTGCTGCAAAAGTAAATCGGCTCAGCGATGGACGCGTTGAAGTACGCACGCGCAGCGGACACACACAAATATTCGACAAAGTAATTTTCGCTTGTCACGCCGATCAGGCATTGCGCATTCTGCAACAACCTACCGATAACGAACAGCGTCTGTTGAGTTGTTTCAGCTATCAACCCAACAGAGCAATTGTGCATACTGATGAAACCCTGATGCCAAAAACAAAACGCGCCTGGTCATCATGGAACTACCGCATCGGCAGCGATAATTTACCGAGTACGATTTATTGGATGAACAGCTTGCAAGGCGTTTCAGAAAAGCGGAACTACTTTGTTTCCATCAATGGTGCTGATGCAATTGATCCGAAAAAAATTATTCGGGAAATCGATTACGAGCATCCGCTTTTTGATGTAAAAGCCCGCAAAGCACAAACCGAATTACAGACACTAAACGAGAAAGATTCTGTTTACTTCTGCGGAAGTTATTTCAGGTATGGATTTCATGAAGATGCTTTAATGTCGGCTGTTGAGCTGTGCAGGAGCTTATCAAAGAAAGACATATTAAAGGCGAATTGATTAGGTGAATGTAAATGAATCATGCAAAGTGAGCATAAACATTCTTTTTTCGCGGCAATCTGTACATCAATCAGAACCGTATCTTCACAGTAATGCAATCGTGTCTCTACCGCGCAACCGTAATGCACAACCGTCTGGAACCGAAAAAGCATCGGTTTCATTACGGTCTTTTTTTCTTTTACCTGAATCTTGATACAATTGAAGCTGATCTGAAACGCTTGCCAATTGTGAGCCGCAATCGCTTCAATCTTTTTGGTTTTTACGATCGCGATCATCTTCAGACTGATCTGAAAAAGCCGATTCCGCTGCGTGATTCAATAAACACATGGCTGAACGAACAGGGCATTTCAGAATTGCCGGCAACTATTATGCTGCTTACACATTTGCGGGTACTTGGCTATGTGTTTAATCCGGTTTCATTTTATTATTGTTTTGATGAAGCCGGGAAACCGTTATATGTAATTGCCGAAGTACGCAATACCTATCACGAAATGAAGCTTTACCTGCTCGATCAGTCGCATTTCGATGGTAAGTTGTTTCATAAGCGACAGCCTAAATACTTTTATGTTTCGCCGTTTATTGAGCACGATGCTGAGTTTGATTTCAGATTACATCCGCCCGGAGAAACGCTGAATATCAGAATTGATGATTATAAAGAAGGGCGACGTTTCTTCCTGAGCACGCTCACCGGTAAACGAAAACCAATAACTACAGGGCGTTTGCTCGGATTTGGGCTGCGCTTCCCGTTTATTACGCTTCAAATTATTGGCTTGATTCATTGGCATGCGTTCAGGCTTTGGTTCAAAAAGCTGCGTTTCTTCCGCAAAGCCGAATACTCCGAACTTCAGCGAGATGTACTTCGGCCTTACGATAAGAAAAGCAGTGAATAAACAGTGCCTTAAATCAGGATTGCAGCATTTCGCAGGTTTTACTATTTTCGGACATGCGTAACCTGTTCTCCCTTATTCTTCTCAGCTTCTTTGCAATCTCGCTGCAGTCCTGTTTTCATAAAGATGTGATGACAGACCGTGCAGATGATATTATGTGTACACTGTTATATACCGATAAATCGGGAACAGTAATCATCAACCGCGAAGAAATTTTTCAGGCTACCAGTAAGTCATCTGGCGGTGGTATGACACGCATCAGCGGTTATGCCGAATATCGTTTATCAGCTTATGACTTTGCAACCGGAAAACTTTTGGCGCGGGTAGAACTTGGCGAAGGACAGAAGGATGGCGAATGCCGGATTATTGGTCTTGTTAATGGCAAACTCTGGATGTTCAGCATGAATCCGGAATTAGGTTTTCATTACAGAAATCCGAGAACATTAGAAACAGAAAAAACACAGCCGCAACTCATTGCTGCTGCCCCGTTCAGCAACTTCAAGTTTGCAGTTCCCGACTGGCCGCTGATCGGACAGTTTTACGGTATGGATGCAGCGCATCAAACGATTATTGTAACCGATCTCTCGGGCTTTCGCTACAACTATAACCCGGCGGCTCAAACACTCACCAAAACTACCGAAGACATTATCAGTTGCGATAACTGGACATCCACATCATCTCCGCTGAACAGTTCAATATCAATCAGCAGCGACAGTTCGGTGAACCTCCGCGGCGAGCCGCGCCGAATGCTGGAGTTCGATTACAAACCCGGAAAATTTGACGGCTCCTACCTCAAAGGCGAATTTATTGTTACAAGCGATTTGCAAAAACTTGCAGCATTGCAAAACGAGCAAATTCAACAAATTATAAATACAAAAGATTCGCTGACCAGAATCATTAAAGAACTCCAACAACAATTTCCTGTTCTGGCTCAAAACGATGGCTGGTCTTCTGGCTTCAATGATAATGAACGAAAAGCTTATAATAAAATTTCAGATTTAAAACGCGATACAGCTGAATGCAACTACGATATTCGCTCGATTTCAAGTAGCGGACTAAGATCGGTAAGTAATAAATCAATTACCGGAAATAATACTGCGCTGATTTTTCATTGCAAAGATGTTACAGATACCAGCCGCTGTATGATTTCATCCTTGTCGCTTTTTGCCGGTAATAATGCTCGCCAGAACTGGAGTGTGATGCTTAACCGCTATTACTTCAATCCTGACAAAGCTGATGCTTTAGGCGCATTTGAAACAGTTATGTCTGACGGGAATCCGGAATTCAGATACCGCTGGTTTGATATACACGACGGAAAATTAATTATGATAAGTCAGTTGCAGATGTGTGCAATTGATTTATCGACTGGCAACATTATTTGGGACATTGATTTGTAAAATGTGAACTTGTTTGCTTGTTCACTGTTAAAACCAAATAAAACATCCTGCCGTATATTTCACTTTGCTAATTTATGTCACAGACTGCTACACTCTCTGCTGTTAACCGTTCGTTTTATGAGCGCACGGTGCTTGATTTACTGATGCGTATGAAACGCGGACGGCTTGAGCTAATTATGCCCGATGGAGAAGATATTACGATTGGCGATGGAACAGGTGGCATTCATGCGCGCGCCGAAATAACTGATCCGGATTTCTTTCGCCGTTGTTTGCTGTATGGCGATATTGGTTTCGGCGAGGCTTATGTTGACGGGCTTTGGAATACGCCCGACATTACTGCTGTCATTTCATGGATGTTGCTTAATATCGACAATGCGCCCACTGTTTCGGGCAGCAGTGCAAAAGGCACAATCCTGAATGTACTCCGATTCTGGAATCTCATTACACATCGCCGCCGTGCAAACAGCCGAAGCGGATCACAGCGAAACATCAGCGAACACTACGATCTCAGCAATGCGTTTTTTGCAGCGTGGCTCGATCCGTCGATGACCTACTCAAGTGCTTTTTTCGAGAATGAAAATATGTCGCTGGAAGAAGCACAGCAGGCAAAATACCGCCGGCTCTGCACAATGCTGCATCTCCGCCCCGAGCATCATGTCCTCGAAATCGGAAGCGGCTGGGGCGGAAATGCCATTTTTATGGCTACCAATTTCGGCTGCAAAGTAACCAGCATTACAATTTCAAAAGAGCAGCAAAAATTTGCGCAGCAACGCATAAAAGCTGCCGGCCTCGAAGATCGGATAGAAATTGTGCTTGAAGATTACCGTAACATCAGCGGCAGTTTCGACCGCATTGTAAGTATCGAAATGCTTGAAGCTGTTGGTGCCGAATTCTTTGAACCGTACTTCGCACAATGCCATAAATTACTGAAGCCCGACGGACTGCTTGCCCTGCAAGTAATCACCTGTCCCGATTCTCGATTTGAAGAACTCCGCAAAGGTGTTGACTGGATCCAGAAACACATTTTCCCCGGCTCTCTCCTGCCCTCGCTCGGCGCAATGAATACAGCTATTAACCGAACCGGTGACCTGACTTTGCTCAATGTAAAAGATCTCGGACAGCATTACGCCAAAACATTATCACACTGGCGCACTAATTTCAACACAGCTCAAAACGAAATCAAACCGCTCGGTTTCGATGATCACTTTGCACGTAAATGGAATTACTATCTCTGCTACTGCGAAGCAGCATTCAAAATGCGAAACATCAACGTGCTGCAATTGCTGTATAGTCGTCCGAATAACCTTTCCTTTTAATAATGATGAATGGTGAATGATGAATGAATAATTGCATTCATCATTATACATTCACAATTCAACATTCAGAACTTGTCTGTACTCCGCCTCCGAACCATCATTTCACGAAGTCTTGGTATAACCAAAGATGAAGCTGATTTGATTATCGGAGAAGGCCGCGTTCGGGTTGATGGATTGGCTTTACCGCCTTCGGCGAAAGTTGGGAATTGGCAGCAGGTCACGCTCGACAGAAAAGTTCTTCGTGATGAAACAGCATTTATATATGTGCTGTTTCATAAACCGCGCGGTATTGAATGCACGCTGAACGAAGCTGTTTCCGATAATCTTTTTTCGGCCTTTAGTTTTCCTGAACGGCTGTATCCTGTTGGACGGCTAGACAAAGATTCCGAAGGTTTGCTGCTGCTTACCAACAATGGCAGGGTGTTCAAGCGCATTGCGCTGAGCGAAATGAATAAGGAGAAAGAATATTTGGTAAAAGTGAATGCTCCTGTTACTTCCGATTTTTTGGAACAAATGGCATCGGGAGTTGAGATCATGGGAAAACGAACACGCAAAGCACAAACATTTGCAGTGAGTGAAAACCCGAATGCGTTTCGCATAATTCTCACACAAGGACTCAACAGGCAAATCAGGCGAATGTGTACGAAGCTTGGCTACAATGTAACGCAATTGATACGCACACGCATTATGCAACTGCAACTCGACGAACTCGAACCCGGACAATGGCGAAAACTCAATGATGAAGAAGTTGCCGAACTTCTTGCCGAATTGCAGATAAAGTAAAAAAACAGTTAGCTGCGCTTACTTTTTGCGCATCAGAATTGCAATCGGAACGCCGCTGAAATCAAATTTCTCGCGAAGTTTATTCTCAAGGAAGCGTTTGTATGGTTCTTTCACATACTGCGGAAGGTTACAGAAAAACGCAAACATCGGCGTTTTTGTAGGCAGTTGTGTAACATACTTAATCTTCACATACTTTCCTTTGAGCGACGGCGGCGGCATTGCTTCAATAATCGGCAGCAGCAGCTCGTTCAGTTTGGCCGTAGGAATACGGCGGCGGCGGTTTTCATAAACCATCATACCCGCCTCAATAGCCTTGAGAACACGCTGTTTGGTGGTTGCCGAAATAAATACAATGGGCACATCTTTAAAAGGCGCAATCTTCTGACGAATGTTTTCCTCAAATGTTTTTGAAGTCTTGGTGTCTTTCTCCACCAAATCCCATTTGTTGACAAGAATTACCAACCCTTTATTATTGCGGATAGCAAGGTGAATGATATTCATATCCTGCGATTCGATACCCTGAACAGCATCTATCATCAGCAGGCATATATCACAATCTTCCACAGCGCGAAGTGTGCGCATTACGGAATAGAATTCGATGTCTTCGTGAACTTTGCTTTTCTTGCGCAGACCGGCAGTATCAATCAGCCGCACATCAAATCCGAAACCATTGAAATGTGTATCAATCGAATCGCGGGTGGTTCCTGCAATGTCTGTAACTATGTTTTTGTTCTCGCCAAGCAGCGCATTCACGAACGATGATTTACCAACATTGGGGCGGCCAACAATAGCCAGACGGGGCAGATCATCCGGCACCTGTTCTTCTTCGGGGCCGAGACGATTAACAAGTTCATCAAGAAGCTCACCGGTTCCGGAACCATTTACACCCGAAACGCTGAACGGATCGCCGAGACCAAGGCTGTAAAATTCGGCAGCCATCGGATCGCGGGCAGGAGTATCAACTTTATTGGTAACGAGTAATGTTGGCTTTTTGCTGCGGCGGATAAGATCGGCAACGGCTTCGTCGAGCGGGGTAATGCCCTCTACAACATCCACCACAAAAAGCAGAATTACAGCCTCTTCAATGGCAATTTTAACCTGCCTGCGGATCTCGTCTTCAAACACATCGTCAGAGCCTTGCACATACCCGCCTGTGTCCACCAGCGAAAAGCGGCGGCCATTCCACTCGGCATGGCCATAATGGCGGTCGCGGGTAACACCGGATGTAGGATCTACAATGGCTTCGCGCGTGCCGGTGAGGCGGTTAAAGATGGTTGACTTGCCCACATTGGGGCGGCCCACAATGGCCACAAGGTTTGACATGGCCGCAAAGGTAGCTTAAAACTGCGAATGACTTACCGCGGAAGATAACCGTAGGCCTTCAGCCTGCGTTCGCTGTCGCGCCAGTCTTTGTCAACTTTTACATGCATTTCAAGGAAAACCTTTTTCTGCAGAAACTCTTCCATTGCCAAACGCGACAGGGTACCTAATTGCTTAATGGCCTTGCCCTGATGCCCGAGAATAATGGCTTTCTGGGTTTCGCGCATGGTAAAAAGCTGCGCCCGGATGCGAATAATTTGCTCCGTTTCTTTGAATTCTTCGACTACAACTTCTAGTGAATACGGAATTTCTTTATCGTAAAGTTCAAGCGCTTTTCCGCGAATTATTTCTGAAACAAAAAAGCGTTCGGGCTTATCGGTAAGCTCATCTTTAGGGTAATATGCAGGATGTTCGGGCAAAAGTTCAAGAATCCGGGCCAGAATTGGCTCCACATTTGTCTTTTTGAGCGCCGAAAGGGAGAAAATCTCAGCTCTGGGCAATTCTGTTTTCCAATGTGCCGCGGCTGCATCTATTTTTTCCTGCTTTACGG
The DNA here is from genome assembly GCA_046335555.1 of Bacteroidota bacterium. Taxonomy (GTDB): domain Bacteria; phylum Bacteroidota; class Bacteroidia; order Palsa-965; family Palsa-965. The sequence continues at coordinate 51,095 of JBKDHA010000169.1, read as the reverse complement.
CATCAGTTTTATTGAGCAACAGCAGCAGGGGAACTTTTGCATTTACAATGCGCTTGTAGTATTCCTCCGGCAGCGGTTCATCATCGGTAAGATCAACCATAAACAGCAGCACATCAGCATCGGCAAGGGCTGTTCCTACAAACTGCATCATGCCTTCGTGCATTTTGTAGCGCGGACGAAGCATTCCCGGAGTATCGGAATATACAATCTGGTAATCATCGGCATTTACAATGCCGAGAATACGGTGACGGGTAGTTTGTGCTTTCGGAGTAATAATGGAAAGCCGTTCACCCACCAGAATATTCATGAGTGTACTTTTTCCCGCATTCGGGTTTCCAACAATATTAACAAATCCGGCTTTGTGCATTGTACAAAGGTAACAAAGGTTTATAGTTCAGCCGTTTTTCATTTCTCTGATCTGCTCAACCACGGCCCTGCCGAAAATGCATATACCGCTGTTAAACACGATTAATGCAGAAGTACCGTAAATCACCCAGTCATCGCCTGAAGCTCGCGCAAAACCGGCATCAATGGCCATGCTTAACCCGGCACCAATTAAAACGAGCCCGGCAGGGGCATAAATCAGGTGTTTTTTCATGATTTTTTTATAGATTTTGTACTGAAAATTACGTTCTGGATAATGTAAACATATAAAAACCATAACAAGTTTTCAACAGATCAAGTTGTTAACAATTGAATATAATGTAAACACTTTAATCATTGAAAGCCCGGAAAATCAAGGGTTCAGAATAGTCACTAAAAACGCAAACTCATCAAGTTTTTGTGAGTGCATTTACTTGTTTTCCTTTAACAGGGAGGAAAATAGCGGAAAACTTGTTTTCAGTATTGTTTTATGCGTACTTTTGTATCGATTACCGCCCGGTAATCAATACAAGGTTCGATGTATTTAAGGGGTTAGGTACATCGGCCATTCTATCGAAAAAGCGCGTTTAAGGGGTTAGACGCGCTTTTTCATTTCCTACAGAACATATAAAACTTCAACTCGTCACAAAAATCCTCATTTACATTAGTAAACTCCGGTTTTTGTTCCTTCGTCTGCCTCAATCTTTTGAAGTTTTAAATGTTCTGCTGTGGATCTCAAAAAACTTCAACTCGTCACAAAAATCCTCATTTACCGTACCCGCATTATTGCGAGTACAGCTTATGGTTTTTCGGCTGCCTAAACTTTGGAAGTGTTAGGTATTCTGTTGTGGATTTCTAAAACTTAAAAATCTCCGGTTAGAGCTGATAATAAAAAAGCAGAAACCAATTATAGTTTCTGCTTAATATATATTTGGCTTTCGTCTATGGATTATAAGTTACTTCTATCGCTCCGCTTTTTTCTTTATCCGAAACTAACGTAACATTTCGGGTTTTATCCTTGGTTCTTATTTCTACAGCTGCTGTATTGGGTGGTTTGGTTCCCAGATTTTCGGCACGCATAACAATGTAGTTTTTGCCGGGTTGCAATTTTACTTTTAATACTTTTTTCCGTCGCTTTAGTGTGTAATCCGAAAGCACAACTTGTCCGTTTACAATAAGCGTAATGCGGTCGCCGTCGATTTCGTTTTTATCCCAAACCACAATTTCAATTTCTTCCTGTCCGCTTTTCATTCGTCCCTGAACATCAAGCATCATCCCGGCTGTATCAACACTTGTCGCAAGATAAGTTGAATCGTTTTCCTCCGGTTTCTCTGGTTTGGGCTTGGGTTCGGGCAACTGGAAGTCGAATGAGTATCGAAGTGTAAACTGCATTATAGCCCCGAGGTATTTAAGTTCGCCCTTGCCGGTTGATATATTATTTTCGTAAAACTCGTATTCCTCTGTATATGTATGTTTGAACGGAACGTGCAGCGCTACTCCGAAATCAAGCATCCGGCTTCGGTCATAAGTAAAATTCCGGATGCCGAATTCGCCGCTCAGCATAAAACTTTTCGGGTTAAAGGCTGTGATACGCGAAACCATTCCGCGACCGTTTTGTCGCCAGTCTTCGGTATAACCCAGCGTTATTTTGCGGTCGAAATTGCGGTGAAAATTGGTTTGACTGAATGCTAACCGTGTATAGAAAAACTGCTCTCCGTCGTTGGTCGTTGTTGATCCGCGATACCAGGTTTGCTCCACACCAATTCCGTATTTCACGTAACGGTCGGTTTGAATCCATCCGCCAAACGTATCGCCTTGTACCGAGAAGTAAAACGGCGGTTCAAACGAATAGCAAATACGGTTGGCTTGTACTTCTGCAAAGAATGCCGTGTAGCTTCGGTTTTTTCCATTGCGGAACATATAACTGCCCGTTAAACCAAATGTAGTATTTGTTAAAAGCGAATATCTGGCACGCCCCTGATCGTCAACCACACTGCCTAGAATACTGTTTGTCGTTCTGCTGTAATGGCGGTTTCCGCTGATCTTGGTTTGCGGCGAAGGTGCCCAGCCCAAAATTCCGGCATTAACACCAAACGTAAAATAATGCTCCTGCACCCGCTGCCCGTTTGCAGAACCGGTACACATAACAAAAACGCAAAAGAAAATCAGTAACCGCACGATGCTTTTTTTTATCGCCTAAAGATACATTACAGCAGTCAAATCGCTGCAGAGTAACATTAAAACCGTTAACGGCGTATGGCTGCACAGTATTGCATAAGCCATAAAACAACACGGCTGCCTGTTCCGGATTTTCAGAACAGACAGCCGCGCTGCAAATTCAATCAGGCTTTAGTTCGGGAAAACTACGCCTTTGTATTTTGTAGCATCAACCTGCGGAATTGTTGCACTGTATTTCAGGTTAATGGCTTTAATAAATTCGTTGCAGAGCATTGCATTTCCGAGCGGTGTAAGATGCACACCATCGAGCGAGAAGCCTCCGCCTGAAACAAATACTGTGGTTACATCAATTCCGTTGTAGGCAATGCCTGTGCGGGCATTGGCAAGGAAAGCATTTACATCAACATAGGCAAGACCATTGGCGTCAGCTACGTTTCTGAGTTTTACATTATAGGCGGCAACGGCTGTGTTGATGGTAGCAACTTCTCCTGCATCCAACACATACGCATCAGGAATTGCTTTCATAGAACCCCAGCCGGCACATTTGATTGAGTCTTGCGGCACAGTAAGTAATACGAGTTCGCCTTGCTGAATCTGGCGTTTTCCGCCCGGTGCAGCCGCATCTTCAATAATGAAACCGTTTGCTCCTGCGGCAAATGAAATACCAAGTGGCGCATAAGCCGCAGTTAGCTGTGCTGCTGATGTAGCATCCAGCGTCAGACCATTCCAGGGAACAGTAGTGAAATACGGAATTGAGGTAATGTCGGGCACATTGCCGATTACACCTTTTGCTCCGCCTGCTGTCATTGTTGTTACTATGGCATCAATACTGGCATCAAAGCCAATACCTGCAGGGCCGGCCGAAGGTGTTACCGCACCCGATGTTCCGCCTGAAAGCGCATAACCCAGCACATCATTATTGCCAATGAACAGCGAGAAGAATGTAGGATTCTGTGCTGCTGCATCCGAAAGCATTGATGCTGTAGCCGGATTTGTGGTCATACGGGTAAAGTAAGGATTGTAAAGTCCGGGACCGTTGGCTGGATTGCCGTAGCCGGGAAAAACAACGTTCACCGCTTTAGCACCCGGAACACCAATGCAATTGAACGGACCTGAACCCGCAACGCTGGTCAGGAAAATGCTGATATCGCCTGAAGCAGCCAGCGGCACAGGTGCCAAACCGGTAACGTTGCGGCAGTCGGTATCATAACCAAGTACGAGGCGGGAATTTAGCGCTGAGCCAATACCTACAGAGCTTTCGGGTACAAAAGGCATTTTAAATTCGCCGCCGCCAACGGTTTTCAATTGCTCGGCAAGCAAGTTTGCATACGATGATTTTTGTCCTTCATAATACAACGCATTGTCGGCATAACCAGCTGTAATTGAATTGCCGATAGCTACAAACTTGGTTGGATTCATGCTCCCTTTATCGGGAGTTACTGCATCAATTTCAGGTTTGCACGACTGCATCAGCAATGCACTGCTCACCATCAGAATTGAAAGATTTCTTAACTGTTTCATGTTGGTTTGCATTAGAAGTGATAAGAAAGTGAGAGACCCGGAATTGAAACATACGTTTTGAAGGTACCGTCGAGATTGGTCTCTAAATTTTTATCGGTACGTTTAAGCTGCGCGAATGTGTAAGACGCATCAACTGCAAAATGTTCGCCGATGCGATAACCCAAGCCGGCTGTGAGATTCAGACGATTCGCATCAGGGCTTTCGGGTGTAACATAACCATCCTGAATTGGCGAAATTGAATAACCAACACCTGCGCGCAAATCAAGCTCGCTCATGAGTTTGTACTGCGCGCCCAAACGGAAAGCATACGAGTTTTCATACATGCGCGGCGATTTTGTGTCTTCGAGCGATGATGTGTTTGTTTCGTAATCAAAAGCCAGTGTATCATAACCGCTCCAATCACCAAAGTTGAAATCAAAAGCTAACTGAAGATTGTCAGATGCTTTGAAGCCAATACCTAATGTAATGATCTGCGGCAATGCTAATGAAGCTGTAAAATTGCCATCCGGGAAATTAGGATCAAGCGCTGTTGGCACTGTAAACGTTGCTGTTCCATCGGTAACTTTCATATTCACTTTTGAACGATACGTTAAACCGAATGAAAGTTTTTCTGTTGCTGCAAAATATAAGCCGGCATTGAATCCGTAGCCGGTTGCTTTGCCATCGAGTTCAGCGTGAGCATAGTTTGTTCCGTCGAAAATCGGAAGATCACGCTGAAGATTTACTTTGCCGGGTGCATAAATAAAGCCAGCTCCAAAACCAATTTTATCCGTGATTTTGTAGCTTACTGTAGGCTGAATAAATATTGTCTGCAACTGAAGCTGAGTAATTGCAAAACGGCCTGTCCAGTTATCTTCCCATTTTACGGTACTGCCAAAAGGTGTGTACACACCCAGTCCAAACTTGAGTTTGCTTTCAGCCATTCCGTAAACAGCATACGCAGCAAACGGAGTACTTACCGGAGAGTTGGTACGGTACTGCGCAAATGTATTTGCATCCTGAAATATGGTATTGCTGATGGTACCGTTTGCACCAGCAGTAATACTGTTCTTTTCCAGAAAAGAAACACTTCCCGGATTAAAGAAAACAGCGGCAGCATCCTGCGGCAAAGCCGTTCCGGCACTACCCATTCCTTGTTGCTTTTGACCTTGTAGGTTAACCTGAAAGCCTTGTGCTGAAACAAGAGCAGGAAAACCAACACTCATCAGAAGCGCTAATGCTCTGAATTGTTTTTTCATTGAATCTGCGTTTTAAGTATGTGTTTTAGGAGGATTCTATTTCCAGTACAATATATTGAATCTTTTAAACAATAACGAAATTTGATAATTTAATTTTCACTATTGTTTAACCTTTGTCCGCACTTTGCTCCACGGTTTAATTTGCCAGTTGATTATTCCTGTACAAATATGATTTTCTGTTTCATCAAAAACATCAACCTGATAGTCTTTGAAAACAGACTCCGTATCACGAAGCGGTATCAATATATCGTAATTCAATTCCTCTTTTGTAACACGAAACTTAACCCGTACTGTTGTTTTGGCCTGATAATGATAAGTCATGTTCAGTCCTTTCATCACAATACGATACTCTGTCGGCGGGAGATGCTTCAGCAAACAAAGACCACTTGCATATTCGCAAAGTGTTGCAAGCGCACACGCATGTATTCCGCCAACATGATTCAGGTTTTTTCGGATATAAGGCAATTCAATCTGCACCTCATCATCTGTTATTGCTGTGATGCGCAAACGATGTGGTTTGTTAAACGGAACAACTCTCCACAACGCCAAATTCAAAATATACCGGTAAAAATCCGATGACTGGGCTTTGCGGAGAATTGTTTGTGTATTCATATCAAATCTGATCTGTAAAATCTTGACTGCGTGGTATTGATCCGAAACCCGATGCAATTTCAGCCGGCGGCGGAGCAAGTTTTCGCTGCTTTGTATCTAACCAGGCTCCGTCGGTATTGATCTGCGCTGCTTTCACTCCATCGCTTCGGTATATTTCCTGCCGGAATGACCAGCGCGATCCGTCGGGGCGACAGCGCACAAGTTCGCAGGTTACTTTCACCGAATCGTCGGCATGTATTTCACGGAAGTAAATTAATTCTTCGCGAAATAAAATCGGACCAATATGATGTTTCTTGAAAACATCGGCAGTAATTCCCGACGCATTCAAAATTTCGATACGCGCCTGTGCACCGAGGTCGGCATAAGCAGAATGCCTCAGGTGCTGGTTCGAATCAATCTGCGACCAGAGAATTTTCGTTTCAAAAAACACATTGTTCGGCTCCATAACTTAGAAGCAGTAACGGTTTTCAGCAATAATTTTTTGAGCTACAAGCTGTCGTGCTTCTTTCACGTTGAACGGCTGCTGCTTTGTAAAACGGCGCAGTCCCATAAGCATCATGCGCAGTTCATCACCTTCGGCAAAACTGTTGAGTGCATCACGTCCGGCCAGTGAAATAACATCGGCAGCGCGGCTGATGTAAACACGCATCATAGCCAAATGCTCGGCACAGGCAGCTTCGCCGCGCATGCTTACCAACTTTTCAACGCGCAGCATTGTAGATTCAGCCACATACGTTTCAATGCCCATATCAGCAATGTTCATGAGAATTTCCTGCTCCTTGCTCAAGTTCATCATCAGCTTTTGCACAGCTGCACCGGCAACCATAAGCACCGCCTTCTTGAAATTGGCAATCATTGCTTTTTCAGCAGCAAACAAGGTTTCATCAGGCTCACTGAAATCAGGAATGCTCATTAACTCGGCGGCAACTTTTTGCGCTGGGCCCATCAAATCAAGCTCTCCTTTCATAGCGCGCTTGAGCAGCATATCCACAATCAGCAGGCGATTGATTTCATTTGTCCCTTCAAAAATTCGATTGATGCGTGAATCGCGGTAAGCACGATCCATCGGTGCTTCGGCACTGTAGCCCATGCCGCCGTATATCTGCACACCTTCATCCACTACATAGTCGAGCACTTCCGAAGCATGTACTTTCAGCAGCGCCGCTTCAACAGCAAACTGCTCAATGCCTTTCAGTTTTGCTTTTGCATCATCCATGCCCGAAGCCTTGAGTGCTGCAATTGCATCTTCCATATTTTGCGAAGCACGATACGTTGCACTTTCAGAGGCAAATGTACGGATAGCTTGCTCTGCCAGTTTGAAACGTATTGCACCGTATTTAGAAATCGGGCGGCCAAACTGCTGACGTTCGTTGGCATATTGCACACCATGTGTAACAACAGCTTTACAACCGCCAAGCGATGCACCGGCAAGCTTAATACGACCGATGTTCAGGATATTTACAGCAATCTTAAAACCATTGCCGCGCTCTGAAAGAAGGTTCTCAACCGGAACCATGCAATCGTTAAAAAACACCTGACGGGTCGAACTTCCCTTGATACCCATTTTGTGTTCTTCAGGATTCAATGTAATTCCGCCGAAAGATTTTTCCACGATGAACGCCGAAAGATTTTCATCATCATCAATCTTTGCAAACACAGTAAAAATCTCCGCAAAACCACCATTGGTGATCCACATCTTCTGACCATTCAGGATATAATGCTTCCCGTCGGCCGAAAGTTTTGCAGATGTTTTTCCGCTGTTGGCATCCGAACCGCTTCCCGGCTCAGTGAGGCAATAGCAAGCCTTCCACTCGCCCGAAGCCATTTTCGGAACATACTTTTTCTTCTGCTCTTCATTGCCATAATACAATACAGGAAGAATGCCGATGCCTGTATGCGCAGCAATTGAAACGGCTATCGAATGCCCGGTACCGATAACTTCTGTTGTGAGCATTGAAGTCACAAAATCTGCCCCCATTCCGCCGTATTCTTCGGGAACAGAAATGCCCAGAATACCAAGCTCGCCGGCTTTATCAAGAATTGAAGGCACAAGACCTTCTTCCTGATTGTCGATCTGATTGAGATACGGTGTTACTTCCTGACTGATGAAATCCTCACAGGTTTTTTTCATCATCAGTTGTTCTTCATTCCATTGTTCGGGAATGAAAATATCTTGTGCAGCTGTTTCTTTGATAAGAAACTCTCCGCCTTTGGTTGTGTTGGTTGCCATAACAATACTAATTTCGGTTATCAATAAATTAATTTCAGAGAAGTTCAAATACACCCGCAGCACCTTGACCGGTGCCCACGCACATAGTTACGACTCCGTATTTTTTATTCTGCCGGCGCAACTCGTTAAAAAGCTGAACCGAAAGTTTAGCACCGCTGCATCCTAGCGGATGCCCGAGTGCTACTGCACCTCCGTTTACGTTAATTCGCGAAGGATCGAGTTCAAGACCGCGAATTACGGCCAACGATTGCGATGCAAAAGCCTCATTCAGCTCAAACAAATCAATGTCAGAAGCTTTCAGCCCGGCTTTTTCCAATGCTTTCGGAATTGCATACAGCGGACCAATTCCCATGATGCGCGGAGGCACACCAGCCAGCGCATGAGAGACCATGCGGGCAATTGGCTTCAGGTTGTGTTGTTTCAGAAAACGTTCGCTAACCACCATTACAAATGCAGCGCCGTCGCTGGTTTGCGATGAGTTTCCGGCTGTAACAGTTCCGTCGGCGGCAAACACGGGTTTGAGTTTTGCCAATGCTTCAAGTGAGGTATCGGCACGCGGACCTTCGTCTGTGTCAACAATAAACTCGCGCGTTTGGCGCTTCTCGTTTTCACCGAGGAAGGTTTCTGTAATTTTTATCGGCACAATTTCATCTTTAAACTTACCGGATGAAATTGCCGCAATTGCTTTTTTATGGGAGTTAAACGCAAACGCATCCTGATCCTCGCGCGAAACATTATATTCTTTCGCAACAGCTTCAGCAGTTAATCCCATGCCCCAATACCAGTCGGCATGCTGCTGTGCAATTTGCGGATTCGGAATTACACGCCAGCCGCCCATCGGAATCAAACTCATGCTTTCAACACCACCTGCAATAATACAGTCGGCCATTCCGGCATGAATTTTTGCACTGGCAATAGCAATTGTTTCAAGGCCGGATGCGCAATAACGGTTTACGGTTTGCCCCGGAACTTTATCGGTATCTAATGCCAGCAGCGAGATCAGGCGGCCAACATTTAAACCGTGTTCGGCTTCGGGCATGGCATTACCCACAATTACATCTTCAATCAGGTTATTATCAAAGCCCGGAATTGATCCAACCAGATGGCGGATCACATCGGCAGCAAGATCATCAGGACGATAAAAACGGAACATGCCTCGCGGAGCTTTGCCCACTGCAGTTCTGAACCCGGCAACTATATATGCATTCATCGTTTCGTCGTGTTTAATAAATTAATTGCGGAGCACTTTGCCGCCGTTAACAATGCTGTGCAACCGCTCAAGTGTTTTGCGTTCGGTACACAGTTTTACAAATGTTTCGCGTTCCAGATCGAGGAGATATTGTTCCGAAACCAATGTGGGTTGCGAGAGATTTCCGCCGGCCAGCACATACCCAAGCCGCTCCGAAATTTTCTGATCGTGATCGCTGATATAGTTGCCGCTGCGCATGGAGTTTGCACCTACGTAAACAATGCCCAGCGCCTGCTGACCAAGTACGCGAATATCTTTGCGGCGGGCGGGCATGGTGTAGCCTTCATCGGCCAGACGCAAACATTCGGCTTTGGCTTCGGTAAGCTGACGACTGCGCGAAACTACAACGCGGTCGATGCCTTTGCGGAAGATACCGAGATCAAATGCTTCGTAAGCAGAAGTAGCTACTTTGGCCTGACCAATAGTAAGGAACCTGTCGCGGAATGCATTCAGTTCAACATCACCTTCGCGCAGCGAATCGCTGAGACGAACGGCAAACTCTTTTGTACCGCCGCCGCCCGGAATAACGCCCACGCCAAACTCAACAAGTCCGATGTATGTTTCAGCATGTGCAACCACGGCATCGGAATGCATACAAATTTCGCAGCCACCGCCGAGTGTAAGATTATGCGGTGCAACCACAACCGGAATAGATGAGTAGCGCAAACGCATCGTAGTGTTCTGAAACATGCGTACAGCCATATTCAGTTCATCCCACTCCTGCTCTGCGGCAAGCATGAAAATCATACCCACATTTGCACCGGCCGAGAAGTTTGCACCTTCGTTGCTGATAACAAGTCCGCGGTATTCTTTCTCTGCAAGATCAATAGCTTTGTTGAGTCCCGAAAGCACTTCGCCGCCAATGGTGTTCATCTTGGTATGAAACTCGGCGTTGAGAATTCCGTCGCCAAGATCGGTAAGTGTAACACCACTGTTTTTCCAAACTGTGCGCGTTCCGCGAATGGTTTCAAGCGAAATGAAATTTTCAGTTCCCGGAATAGTTTTGTATGATTTAGAAGGTATATCGTAATACTTACGTACACCATCTTCTACTTTGTAAAAGGCAGAATGTCCGGCAGCCAGCATTTCATCAATCCAAACAGCAGGAGCATGACCGGCATTTTTCATGAGTTCAGTTGCTTGCTGAACGCCGATAGCATCCCAATACTCAAACGGTCCCAATTCCCATCCGAATCCGGCTTTCAGGGCATCGTCTATTTTGTAAAGTTCGTCGGCAATTTCAGGAATTCGGTTGGAGACGTATTGGAATAATCCGGCAAATGTGGCACGATAAAATTCACCGGCTTTATCTTTTCCGCTCACCAATACTTTGATACGCTCACGGAGGTTATCAATAGGTTTGGTGAGTTCTAATGTGGCAAATTTAACTTTCTGCGAAGGCTTGTATTCGAGTGTTTCAAGATCAAGCGCCTGAATTTCTGATTTGCCTCCGGTTTTTACTTTTTTGTAAAAGCCTTGTCCGGTTTTATCGCCAAGCCATTTTTGCTCCAGCATTTTTTGCAGGAAGCCGGGTAACACAAAAAGCTCACGGGCTTCGTCGTTCGGACAGTTTTGTGTGAGTCCGTTGGCCACCATCACCAAGGTATCAAGGCCAACTACATCAGCCGTGCGGAATGTGGCTGATTTGGGGCGGCCAAGTACAGGGCCGGTAAGTTTATCGATTTCTTCAACCGTAAGTTTCATTTGCTGCGCAATGTGCAGCGTAGCCATCATGCCAAATACACCAACGCGGTTGGCAATAAAAGCTGGTGTGTCTTTGCAGAGTACAGTTGTTTTTCCGAGAAACTGTTCGCCGTAGTGCATCAGGAAATCTACAACTTCTGCACTGGTGTATTTGGTCGGAATAATTTCGAGCAGGCGCAGGTAGCGCGGCGGGTTGAAGAAGTGTGTCCCGCAGAAATGGGCTTTAAAATCTTCGCTGCGTCCTTCGGCCATCATTCCAATCGGAATGCCTGATGTATTGGAAGTGATGAGTGTTCCCGGCTTCCGGTGTTTTTCTACTTCCGTAAAAACCGATTTCTTGATTTCAAGATTTTCGACCACCACTTCAATTACCCAATCGCAAGCTGAAATTTTAGACATATCGTCTTCAAAATTTCCGGTTGCAATGCGAGATGCAAACGACTTGTGATAAATCGGCGAAGGATTTGATTTCAGCGCAAACTGCAGCGCATCATTAACAATTCGGTTACGAACCGGTTTGCTTTCGCGTGTGAGACCTTTTGCTTTTTCGGCATCGTTTGGCTCTTTCGGAACAATATCGAGCAAAAGAACTTCGCACCCGATATTGGCGAAATGACAGGCGATGCGCGATCCCATTACGCCCGATCCGAGAACGGCTACTTTATGGATATTTCGCTTCATCACTTAATTCTGTTAGTGTTAAATATTCTGTTGCGCTCTTCTGCGAGCTGCATTATTTCATCTATTGTTTTGAGAAACGCCTGCATTTTACGTTGTCCCAGCTTCTCTTCAAGCTCTTTATTGAAGCGGCGCACGCTGTTTTTTGCCAGTTCTTTTTGCGCCTTTCCTTTTTCGGTGAGCTTTATTAATGTGCGGCGGCGGTCGTCTTTGTCGGTTTTACGAACAATGAACTCCTTTTCTTCGAGCGAACGGATAATGCGCGAAAGCGAAGTGCTTTCCATTCCAAGCTGCGGAGCAATATCTGATGCGTAAGAGCCATCGTGGCTGTCAACATTCAGCAGAAAGTGCGCCATAGCAATGGTTGCATCGTACAAAGCCGCTTCGGCATTGTACATCCGGCTCACTACCTGCCAAGTGGTTTTGAGCTTCGAATCAACGGTTTCGGTGTGCTTTTTAGTCATTGGTTAGAACAAGTATAAGCAAAAAAATATTATGCGTGCATAAAATTAACGTAAGTTTACTTAAATTTATTCCCATGAACGGAAAATTCTCAGCAATGACCGGGGTAACTCACCCTATAATAATGGCGCCCATGTTTCTGGTAAGCAACCGTGCCATGCTCGAAGCCGGAATGCGCAGCGGTGTTTTGGCGGCTTTTCCTTCGCTCAATTACCGCAAAGAGGGCGAACTCGAAACTTTACTTGCACAACTCAATACATATAAGGAAGCGCACCCGGGCGGCAGCTACGCTATAAATCTGATCACACAGCAATCGAACCCGCTCTATAAAAAGCACCTTGCAATTTGCGTGGCGGCCAAAGTGCCGGTTTATATTACCTCGCTCGGCAGCCCGAAAGAAGTAATAGAAGCCGCACATGGTTACGGAGCAAAAGTGTTTTGCGATGTTACCAACCTCACACATGCCCGCAAGTGTGCCTCACTCGGCTGCGACGGATTTATTGCCGTTGGTCAGGGTGCTGGCGGACATGCCGGACCGCATCCGCTGCAAATACTTGTGCCGGCACTAAAAAAAGAATTTCCAAACATCATCACCATAGCCGCCGGTGGTATAGCCGATGGTCGCGGTATCCTGTCGGTTCAGGCACTCGGTGCCGATGCTGTTTCGGTTGGCACACGTTTTATCGCCTGCACCGAAGCCGGTGTAAATGACGAATACAAGCAAGCCATTGTAAACGCCGGCATGGATGATATTGTAATGACAGAAAAACTTTCCGGCACTCCCTGCACAATTATCGACACGCCCGAAGCAAAAAGCATGGGGTATAACCAAAACTGGTTCGAGCGATTTATGAGTAATAACCCGCGCACCAAAAAGTGGTTTAAAACAATTGTGCATGTGCGCGGCATGAAACGGCTCGAAGATTCGGTACTGCCCAATAACTACAAACGCCTCTGGTGCGCAGGGAAATCGGCCGAACTCATTCACGATATATTACCCTGCGAAACTATCATCAGTAATATGATGAGTGAATATGCAGAGGCAAAGAATGAGTTCTGTAAGAGTTAATCGGGTTTTCGTATTTTAATGCCGTGAAAAATATTTTCAATGGCTGGACGTACCTGCTCAGTGCATTATTCATTGTTCTCTTTCTAATTGCGTTCTCCTTACAGTCCATTCATTATCGTTTTTCTGCCGATGATATTTTCTTCACAGAAGTAACCATCAGCAAAGGTTTATCAGGAGCAATCGAGTTTTTCTACAACGAACAAAACGGCAGGCTGGGTGCACATATCCTCTGTTGTGTGCTGTTTTACATTGGCAGTAAATGGTCAGGAATATTTATCCTCTGGCAATTCGTCCTTTTACTTTTCATGCTGTTTTCGCTCAACTTCTTCTTCCGCACACTTTCACAAAGGATTGCAGAAAGGAGTTTTGCGAAACATGAACAATTACTTTTTTCATTTTTATTTATTGCCATCTGCTATTTAAGCATTCTGCCGGTCAACACAGATATGTGGCACTGGACAGCAGGAACATCCGTGCATACATTTTCTTTTATTCTGATGATTTTATCGGCAGCCTGGTTGTTGAAGCATCAGTACTCGCATCAACTAAAGCATAGTCTGTTCGGTTTCTTCCTTCTGCTGATTGCGGGAAGTTTTTCGGAGTCCAACTTAATTACAATGCTTGCAATTGTTACAGTGATATGGTTGCGCTCATTCTTTATTGAAAAATCTTTCTCGTTTATACTTACGGCGGCATTATTAGGTTTAAGCACAGCACTTCTCATCAATGTTTTATCGCCGGGAATAAAAGTACGGTTGAATCAACTTCCTGATTTTACATATCTTCAGGCCATAAAAAACACCATTCATACCTACTGGGATTTACTGAAAGCAACCCATTTTAAAGTTCTTATTTTACTGCCTGTCATCTTCACTATTGGCCGAATGAATAAAAATCATCGCATTGTACTGAAGGGTAATGCAAAACGAATGCTGATCGTAAGCTTACTTACAATCGGCACTCTCAATATTTTTGTAAGTTGCTTTTTACTTTCCGATTTAGCACCAATGCGCAGCCTCTTGCTACCCATTTATTGTCTTGTTGGAGCTATTGTTTTATCAGTTGCAAACACCGCAAAACAATAATCGCTTCTTCAACTGATATTTTCAGTCCATTTATATACTGCAGGCGATCATCATGATTTACTGCTGTAATTCTCCGGTGTTTTAATAGATTATTTTACCCGCGATAAAAATTAACTCAGTTTTCGGGCAACCAAAACATAGCCCAGCGGAAATGTTTTACGGGTATTGGCAGAAATACGCTTAACAAAGCTGCGGCGTGAAAGAAATTTACCCATGCCATTCCAGAAGAAGAAAAACATTTTTTGCATCGGGAAGTTACTGTACCGGTAACCTTTTGAAATCATATCAAAAACAACTTCCGGCCATCCTCCGTATGCAAACAATTCGGTTACTTCCGCATTGTTCGACGAGCAAAAATCACGCAATTTAAATTCAGTGTAGCGATGATGGTCATGCGGAATCTCATGCAGCCAATACAAAAACGGAACAGTTAAAATCAGGTGTCCGCCCGGTTTAAGTACACGGATCATCTCAGCAAACAAAAATTCTGGTTTTCGGATATGTTCTAATACATCCGAGCAAATCACTGTATCAAATGTATTCGTATCAATAAAACCTAAGCCTTCATTCAAATCAGCTTCATAATCCAGATGAGAGATATTATGGCCGCTATTTCCCCAATCAATACAAATGGTTTCACTAACACTATCTTTATAAAAGAGATAATATGGAACATCACCACACCCAACATCGCCCAGCTTACCTTTCGAATACTTTCTGATTACCGGTTCATACGCATTTCCGATAATTTTATGATTGTAGGTTCCGATAATTCGCCCTTTCTTGTCTCGCAGAAAACGACGTGGTTTCCATTTGTCTTGATTTTTCATTACTCAAAAATAACAAATTATCAAGCTCTACTTCTTCCGGTTCACCATCCACACTCCGGTAAGAATAATACCAATCAGCAAAAGCTGAATTAGTCCGAAAGCCTCATTATCGGCAACGCCCCAGAGAATAGCCACTGCCGGAATCAGATATGCTACTGAAGAAGCAAACAGCGGGCCTGCATCGCGGATCAGCATATTGTAAACAATAACACTCAGCGCTGTGCCAAACACCGCAAGTATGCTCACAAAGCCCAGCGACTGCCAAGCCAGCGGATGCGTTGCGAGACGATGCAAAAAATCGGTTGTAAACAAATAGCCGAGCGCAACCGGGCCAATAATACACAGTGCAAGAACCGTTGCACCTACTGCATTTATTCCGTCGAGTTTTGCTTTAATAATGTTTACGCTGATGCCGTAAAAAAACGTTGCAATAATTACAAGCAAGCTTCCTATCCATACATTTCCGGGATGCTCGTCTTGTTTGCCTGTTGCAATTAACGCAATTGCACCGGCCAATCCGATCAAGGTTCCCGCAACCTGCCAGCGGTTGGTTTTGCGTTTAAAAAGCGTGATTCCTACAAGCAAAGTAAAAAGCGGAGTCAGTGAATTCAGCATACCGGCAAGCGTGCTGCTGATCATGGTTTCAGAACGCGTAAACAGAAATGCAGGAATCAGATTTCCGGTAATTCCCATGCCCGCAAGTGCACCCCAGGGTTTCGGATTTATACGCTTGAAAAAACGGAATGCCAGCGGCAGCAAAAACAAAAATGCAATACCAATGCGCAGTGCCGCTACCTGATCGGGTGTAAACACATCCATGCCGCGCTTCATCAGTATAAACGAACTGCCCCAGGTAAGGGCCAGTGCTACAAAAATGATCCACTGAAGTGCGGTGCGTTGTTGCATGGCTGGTGTTTGAAGCGGCAAAGATACAGTTACTTTGGAGTTTGGTGTTTTGCTTTGTTGTTTGACCTTTTGTGGAGTTTGGTGTTTTGCTTTGTTGTTTGACCTTTTGTAGCGACTTCCCGCCGGAAGTCGCTACAGAGGTTTAACTTTGTACTATGGAAACAAAACACCTTTCACTCAGCATAACGGGCATGACTTGCGGGCACTGCGAAAACTTTGTAAAAAATATTTTGGCTGAACTGCCGGGAGCCTCCAACATAAAAGTAGATCATAAAACCGGCAGCGCGCAGCTTGATATCGACAGCGCGCAGCTCAGCGAAGATGCTGTGAAAGCCGCCATCAACGAAACGCACGTTTATCAGGCTAACTAAAGCATGGCAGCACCGCATTATTCCATTTATGTTGGCGGGCAATTTGCCGACACGGCTTCGCTGCTTGAAGTTGTAAACCCTTACACTTCGCAGGTTATTGCCACCACATCGCTGGCAGGTGCGGCAGAGCTGGAGCAAGCCATTGTTGCGGCGCAGGCGGTTCGCGAAGAAATGCGGCAGCTTCCGGGCTGGAAGAAGTTTAGTATCCTGCGCCAGATTTCAGATACCATTCTCAAAAAGCAGGATCGTCTGGCGCAGTTGCTTTGCCGCGAATCAGGGAAGCCGATGCGTTATGCGCGTGCCGAAATTTTACGTGCGGCACAAACCTTTCTCGATGCCGCCGAAGAAGCCAAACGCCTGCCCGGCGAGTACATCAGCCTCGACCGCACGCCCGCAGGTGAGAAGCGCGAAGGCTGGGTTAAATACTTCCCGGTTGGCCTTGTTGCAGGCATTGCACCGTTTAACTTCCCGCTCAACCTGGCGGTTCATAAAATTGCTCCGGCCATTGCGGCAGGATGTCCTATCATTTTGAAGCCGGCATCTTCTACTCCGCTTTCTACACTTGAATTGGCCAAAATTATTGACGAAACCGAACTGCCCAAAGGCGCGATTTCTATTTTGCCAATGAATCGCGCAGCGGGCAATCAGCTGGTTACCGATGAGCGTTTTGCAATGCTCAGTTTCACCGGCTCGCCCGAAGTGGGCTGGGCCATGAAAGCGCAGGCCGGCAAGAAAAAAACAGTACTCGAACTTGGCGGAAATGCCGGCGTTATTGTTGCGCCCACCGCCGATCTCACACAAGCTGTTGCAAAATGTATCGGCGGCGGATTTGCGTATTCCGGACAAATCTGCATTCATGCACAGCGCATTTTTGTGCAAAAAAGCATGTTCAGCGATTTCGTAACCGCGTTTACTGATCGTGCCAAAAACCTTCGCAGCGGCGATCCTGAGATTGACGGCGTTGATGTTTCAGTCATGATCGACGAAGCCAATGCTGTGCGTGTTGAAAACTGGGTGAATGAAGCTGTTGCAGCCGGAGCTGAGTTACTTTGCGGCGGCACACGCGAAGGCGCATACTACGCACCCACCGTGCTTACGAATACAAACACTAGCATGAAAGTAGTGTGCGAAGAAGTTTTCGGCCCGGTAGTTATTGTTGAGCCTTACGATACGTTTGAAGATGCGGTTAGTCAGATCAACAACAGCCGTTTCGGATTACAAGCCGGTGTGTTTACCAACGATGTACGCGAAATGGATTATGCTTTCGCCAATATCGAAGCCGGTGGAATTATTCTCAACGATGTACCCACATTCCGCGTCGATCACATGCCTTACGGCGGTGTAAAAGATTCGGGACTTGGCCGCGAGGGCGTTGCTTATGCCATTCGTGATATGCTGGAAGCAAGAATTTTGGTTAAATAATAATTGTGACAAACATGAATGTACTGCTTTCAGAAACGTTTACGTTATCAACGCCGCTTACTCCGCAGGAAATTCTAGCCCGGCTTAATCATTACGTATATAAAAGAGATAATTTTTTCACAAGCTCCGGCACTAAAACACCCTATCAAACCTATGAAGGATGGTATGATGAGGAGGATTTTAAAATAAAGCGCATTATAAATTACAGAAACAGCTTTCTCCCTGTAATCACTGGCAATATTGTTCAAAATGGAAGCCGGTCAACAATTACAGTAAAAATGGCTCCGAATCTTTTGACTAAAATAGCATTGCCATTCATTTTGATTATTCTAATGATGTTTTTCTTTACACCAAATAGACCTAAGGATGATCTGCTCTTAAATATCATGCCTTGGATTGTGTCAGTTATATTTATTGCAGTTATTACAATTACTACTTATTACGAAATAAGAAAAGCTAAAAAAGACTTAATAAAGTATTTTGATGCTGAACTAGTTTATAGTTGATATGGAATTGAGATCAAATAACGCCGTCCAAATTCTCGCCGCTGCATTCGATAAAAATCTGAGTGTAAACGATACCATCAAACATGACGAAAGACGAGAAGCGCGTATTACAGCATTAATGAATTACTCTATTGAATTAGGAATCCGAAACAACGGATTACACTTCAGTAACGACGGGCATTCGGTAGCGGTATTTTTCGACCCTACACAGAAAACATCGTTCCTCACCGAAACACTTGCTCAACTCAAACTCGTGTACAAGGTGATCGGCTGGAATCGCCTGTTTTATATGCTTAAAAAAGATAAAGCAATTTCATCGCGCCGCCCTGCGTATCCACATTATTACTTAATGCTTATCGGAACAGATCCGCAGCACCACGGCAAAGGTTCGGGCAGTCAATTGCTTGATACGTTATTGCAAACTGCGGCAAAAGAAGGGAAAGAGGTTTACCTCGAAACTTCTGTCGATAAAAACATTCCGTTTTACGAGAAACGCGGCTTTGCAGTTTTTGATACGTGGCTTGTGCGCGAGGGATATTTAATTCGCTTTATGAAATCAATTTAGGTGATTTCGACAGGCTCAACCACCTAAATCGACAAGCTCAATTACCTAAACCGATAAGCTTTTAACTGTAAATAATGTAAAATTGGTTACGAAACTTGAATTCAAAGTTACGGTACACTATATTAGCAAATATGAATAACGCCGTTTCCTATAACGAAAATAGTTCAGTGCTAATACTGAATCATTCTTTTGTAGGATTCTAAAGTTATTCAATGCGATTATCCTTAGTATTAAACATTATATTTATGCGAGTTTTTGCTTTCAAAATTAAGCCATATATAAACTTGTATTACAGTTTTTTTACTGCTGTATTATTGCTTTTTTGTTTTTCCTCTTGTATTCACGATAATGAGCAAGTAATTAATACATCACCTTTAGATTCATTGAAAGATGTTCCGGGAGGGATTGCATATATGTCATTCCCTTCTCTTAATGATACCCAAACAATATGGTGTAGTGGCTTAGGATATGACCATGGCTTGGATTACAATACGGAAGATATACTATCAGATGTAGCATACACTAGATTAAATAAATACATCAACTATACAAATTCAAGATTGATTCTGCTGTCAGAAAATAAAAAAGTCATGATTATTTTCCCTTATGAAAAAAATGGTAGAGCGGAACAAACAGATGGATATATTTTTTCATCTCAAAAATACACCGACCAACAAATGATAGAACTTGCCAATAGCTTGATGTCTCCGAGGTATTATCCCGTTGAGCAATATAGAAGAATCTCTGATCAGTGGATGAGATTCACATCGATAGGTAATAGAAATGACGAATACTTTGGGCTTTTCGATGAATAATAATAGATGAAATGAAACGAAAGATTGATGTTTACTTCCGAGTAAGTATTTGGGGCATTATTGCCCCAGTTGTAATCTATTTCTTTCTGTATTTCCTTCCTGGAATAAACTATTTTTTTTATGTCGATAACGTTATCTTAATTTATTTATGGGAAATGAAATGGCTTACATTCATGCGGTTCGTTTCCTCCCCGCTGGCGATTATTCTATTTTTTCTCATGTTGAATCAACGCCATAAAATCAAATTCAGCACAAAGGATAAAATCATTCTCTCCGTTCAGGGGGTATTGGCAGCTATGGCACTCGTGTACTGGTTTGTTATCCTGCGAATCATATTTATGATATAATTCAACTAACCTCAATAAATATAAGTTATGATAGGGAAAATCGATACTTCGCATTGGCAAAACAGTTTATCATCTCGATTTGACGATCTCCCACATTTACTTCTTGGACGCATCGTCAAAGAAGTTGTGAAAAATTCTGTTGCCGTTTTTGGTGTTGTAAAATCAGATTCTATATAAAGTTTGACGATCAAAAATTTTAATTGAACTAAATTTTCCAGAAATGCTTTCCACAACAATTAATACAGCTGTTGACAGTTGAGCTTTTGACTAAAAGCTGTGGTGGTTGAGCCTGTCGAAACCACCAATTCATTTATTCCTTTTCCTGCTTGCGGATAATCTTTCCAAACAAGCCCGGGAAGTGACGCTTTATCCAAACCGCTTTAATTTCGCGGCCGCCAATCAGGATTTCTTCCTTCCCTTTTTTCATAGCAGCAATAATCTGCCGGGCGCATTCATCGGCGGGCATTCCGTCTTCCTGGCTCTTGTCCATTACATTGTGCGCGGTGCCGTCGGGTTTCAGTGCATGCATTGAAATGGCTGTTCTGATTTTTCCCGGACAAGCAATAAGCACTTGCAAACCTTCGCCTTCTACTTCCATCCGCAGCGATTCGAAGAAGCCGTGCAGTGCGTGTTTTGAAGCAGAATAAGCTGTGCGGTACCAGAATCCGAATTTACCGGCAATGCTGCTCATCACTACAATGTGTCCGCTTTGCTGTTTCAGCATTACCGGAAGTACATTTTTTGTAAGTGCTATCTGTCCGAAAAAATTCACTTCCATAATGCGACGGTCAATGTCGAGCGGAGCATCTTTGGCAAGTGCACGCTGACTGATTCCGCCATTGTTCACCAGCACATCAATACTGCCGAAAGTTGCAACAACCTGTTGCGTTAACGCATCAACGGCAGTTGTATCGGCAAGATCGAGCGGAAGAATTAAACAGCGCGAAGCATCAAGTCCGCAGGCTTTCTGCACACGCTCCAGTTCATCGCGCCGGCGCGACGAGAGTACAAGCTTCGCGCCTTCGCGGGCAAACTCAACTGCAAGCGCCTCACCAATGCCAGATGATGCGCCGGTAATCCAAACTACTTTGCCGTTGTAATTCATGCCGCGAAAGTAAGCAGAGGCTTTTTACTTATTGTTGTTATCTAATGGATTCTTGAGATTGAAACGCAGCACGCCAACTGCAACCGAAAGGTGCGGATTATCGGTTTTGGTGAAGTACGAAAGCACATCGCCGGTGGCTACATACACTTCAAAAATTCCGAATGTGCCAATGGTGAAACCAACCGGCACCGACCAGCCCAGTTCGTTGTTGCCCGAAAAGCCAAGGCTAAGTTTTGCAGTTCCGAACAAATTAATTTCGCCGCCAACAGCCAGATAAGGCTGTCCGAGATTATACAGCTCTTTATTTAGCGGCACAACCAAATCGGCGCCAAGATCAATGCGTTTACCAATGCGCATGCTGTAACCAAAACGCAAGCGCGCAGGCAAAGCTGTTGTATAATCGGGGCCCGGAGCAACATTGAGAATTCCGTTTTGTCCGAACAAATTTCCGCTCTGGCTGCCGAGTTGCCACGAGTTCAACCCGGTGCTTGTTGAATCAAGTGCGGGCATCAGTGTATCGCTTGTGAGCAAAACATTATTGCCCCAGGTTATCGAACCGATGTCGGTAACCGAAACACCGAAGCGGAAACGGTTGTTCAGAATCAGCGATGCGCCTGCATCAACACCAATGCCGGAACCAACTGCATCAAACAGCAGCGGTGTCGATTGCGGTGTGAAGTTTTGAAGATTGCCGTAATTCACATTGTAGCTCTCCACAAACGAGGCATGACCATCAAGCTTTCCGTCTTTCACATTTACATCCATATTGCCGAGTCCCCAAATATATTTTACTCCGGCACCGGCAAACAATTGTACAGCGGGCACACCGTCGGCATCTTCGGTGCCCATTTTCAGGATGCGTCGGCCGTAAGCCAGATTGAGTTCGCGGTAATGCAAAAGGCTGGCATTGGTTCCGTCGAGCACCGATGATATGTTTTGACTGAGAATGCTGCTGTCCTGATAAGGTGCTGAGTTTACGCCGTTGAATAAAATATCTGCGCCGTTCTTGCTCAGACCAACATGCGCAAAAGCGCGGTCGCGAAGGTTAACAGCAAGTCCGCCGAACTTTGGAAATGCAATTGAAGCCGCAATCCAGTTCACATGCATTTGCATATTGAGTCCGTCGGATGTCGAAAACAGATTGGCAAATTCCTGTTTCTGCTGCGGTGTAAACTGCGCCGAAGGCTTTGTAAATGCTTTGCGCAGCGAAGGAAAATCGAGCGCCCGCGACTGTGCGGTAAAACCGAAGTTCATCACACCAACCGAGAATTTGTAGTTGGTTCCCCAGCCCAGATTGGCAGGATTTATACCAATGACTTCCCAGTTTTGCAGCAGAGCAGTAGAAACCCCGCCCTTTCCGGTTGCCGAGGGTACGCCAAGATCTATTTGTGCATTGAGTAAGTTGCCGCTGAGCAAACAAAGTCCAAAAAGCAGAACACGTTTCATGCAGGTGTGGTTGGTTGGTGTTTTCAAAGATATTGATTTCCTCAGAGGCTGTCAGGGAATTTTGTTGCGCTTTGATTTCAATGTATTTTTAGACCGATTGAGGCACTTTTTGAAAGAATACCTGAAAGGTCTTGTTGAGAAAAGTAACGAAAAGCGGGCTAAAAAGACATGAAATCATTAAGTAAGAAAATTCCCTGACAGCTTCTTACCTTTGTAACATGAGTTTACGCACAGTCTGTTTATTTCTTGCGCTGCTGCTGGCCTTCGGCTGTTCAGAACCCGAAGGCCCGAAACTTCCGCCCGAGCCCGAAAACCTTATTGCCGAAGAAAAAATGGTGCAGGTTTTGGCCGATGTGCATCTCATGGAAGCCGCGCTGGGCATGCGCAGCCCGCTTTACAGTCAGGCGCGTCCCAAACGCCCGGGCATGAATCCGCAAACCGGACAGCCCATGCCAACCGTTCCCGAAAATATTGGCACCAAGCCAATGCCGTATTACGATATTTTCAAAAAGCACGGCGTTACGCTGCAACAATACGAAAGCAGTATGCAATGGTATGCTGCTCAGCCAGAGGTTTTAGACAAGATTTATGAAAAAGTGATTGAGGAGTTGAGTGCAAAGCAAACGCAGGAACAGACGAAGAAGTAATGTTGAATTATTAATGTTGAGTGTTGAATGGAAAGTGGAGAGCGAATACCGAGTTTCCTTTCACACATCTCATAGCTGAAGTACATTGCTATTAATAACATTGAAAAAAGAGCAGACAAATCAATAGCTCTCTTTGGGGCGTGCCCCTGCTGCATTTGCAAACGGCTTCGCCGGACATCGAATTTGCAGCAGGGGCGGGCTGTCGGCTATAGTTTTCTGCGGGCTTCGGCGCGCCGCCGGGGCGTGGGGAAAGCAGCGCGACGAAGCCCGCCCAAAAGCTGCCGCCTCCATCCCTCACGCAAAAGCATTGTGCTTGGGGCATCAAAAAACATTTCCTGCTTTCAACTGTTCCTCCTGCGGTTTTGTGTAACATCGCAGTATGAAAGCAATCATCATCGGCAGCGGAATTGCAGGGCTATCGGCAGCAGTGCGGCTGGCCGTGGCCGGGCATGAAGTTACCGTGCTTGAAGCCGCCGCAGGGCCGGGCGGAAAACTCAGTGAGTTCCGGCTTGGTGCTTACCGGTTCGATCGCGGGCCATCGCTGTTTACCATGCCGCAGTATGTGACCGAGCTGTTTGAACTTTGCGGCGAAGATCCGGCGCAGTTTCTCTACAAAAAACTTACTGTCAACTGCGCCTACTTTTACGAAGATGGCACCCGCTTTCATGCCCGCGCCTCGCGTGAAGAGTTTGCAAAAGAAATCAGCCAGAAACTGAATACAGATCCGGCTGCATTGTTTGCGCATCTCGACCGCAGCGAAAAATTATACGAGCTTACCGGCCGGCTGTTTATGGAGCGCAGCCTGGAACTCCGCAACTTTCTCGACCGCGACACATTCAAAGCCCTGCTGCGTTTGCCGTTCTACAAACTCGGCAGCACACTGCATCAGCTCAACACCAGCAAACTCAGCGATTCGCGGTTGGTGCAATACTTTAACCGTTTTGCCACCTACAACGGCTCCGATCCGTACCGCGCACCGGCTATGCTGCACATTATTCCGCATATCGAACATGGTATCGGAGCATTCTTTCCGCTGCGCGGCATGTTCGATATTACGCGCAGCATTTATGAACTGGCCTTGCGGCAAAATGTGCAGTTCAGTTTCAACACACGCGCCGAAGAAATTATTGTGAAGAACGGAAAAGCTTGCGGCGTACGCACTGCAGACGGAATTATTGATGCAGACCTTGTGGTGAGTAATATGGATATGACGCCGACTTACCGCAAACTCCTGCCCGATTTAAAAGCGCCGGAGAAATTACTGAAACAGGAAAAATCATCATCGGCACTTATTTTTTACTGGGGCATCAAACACAGCTTTCCTGAATTGCATCTGCACAATATTTTTTTCGCAGCCGATTACCGCGCCGAGTTCAAAACACTTTTCGAAGCGCGCACTCTGTTCAGCGATCCAACAGTGTACATCAACATCACCTCAAAAGAAAAACCAGACGATGCGCCCGAAGGTTGCGAAAACTGGTTTGTAATGGTAAATGTGCCCAACCACGATGGCGGCAACTGGGAAGCACGCATTGCCGAAGCACGAAAAAATATTTTACAGAAACTTAACCATCTGCTCGGTACCGATATTGCGCCGCTTATTGAGCAGGAAACCGTGTGGACACCGCAGGGCATCGAAGAAATGACCTCATCGTTTCGCGGTTCGCTTTATGGTAATGCCTCCAATTCAAAAATGGCCGCATTTCTCAGGCACCGCAATTTTTCGGATTCGGTAAAGGGTCTGTACTTTTGCGGCGGCAGCGTACATCCGGGCGGCGGCATTCCGCTTTGCCTGCTTTCGGGCAAAATAACTGCCGGCCTTATCAAAGAACATTATCCAGCATCGTGAAACTGAATTTCCCGCTTCTCCCCGACCGTTTTTTGCTGTATGCCCGCATTGTGCTCATTATTTTCACCGCAGTGGGCATTGGCGGCATGCTGCTTTTTCCCGATTGGTTTCCGCGGCTTACTCCGCTCAACTTATTGCTCAATGCCGCGCTGCTCATAGCCGTGCTGCCCGGTGCCGATGCCACTTATTTACGCTGGAGCATTCTTTGCGCTGCCGCCGGATTCGGCATTGAACTCATGGGCGTTCGCACAGGTGTTATTTTCGGGCAATACACCTACGGCCCAAGTTTGGGCATTGCAGCGGGCGGCGTGCCGCTTATGATTGCCGTGAACTGGTGGATGACAGCCGTTTGCGGTTTCGCAATTGCAGCCGGAATAACGCAAAACATTTGGCTGCGCTCATTAGCCGGCGCGGCACTCATGACCTTTCTTGATGCGCTGATTGAGCCGCTGGCAACACAACTCAACTTCTGGTATTTCGATGGCGGCATTGCCCCGGTGCGCAACTACATTGCGTGGTTTGTTATGGGCTTTTTCCTGCAGCTCATGGGAATAACACTTGGTGTAAAACCTGAGAACAAATTGGCAATTACCGTTTTTGTACTTCAGGCACTTCTGTTTATTGTGCTTAATCTTGTGAACTTTTTCAACTGAAAACTGTTTTCCATCGTAAATTCTGCAAATTTGTAGTTGCAATGAACATCCTTATCAATACCGGCATCGTTATCGCCACATTTTTCTTCATGGAATTTATGGCGTGGTTCACACATAAATTTGTGATGCACGGCTTCCTCTGGTATCTGCACCGCGATCATCATCAGGGTAAAGAAGGCTGGTTCGAGAAAAACGATTCGTTCTTCCTCATTTTTGCCGTTCCCAGTGCCTATTGCTTCATGACAGGAATTATGTACAGCGATTTCAGATTGTTTATCGGAATCGGTATTGCGCTTTACGGACTGTGTTATTTTCTTGTTCACGATATAATTATTCATCAGCGCTTCAAAATTTGGCGGAAATGGAATAGTCGTTATGTGCTGGGCATTCGCCGCGCGCACAAAATTCACCACAAATATCTTGGCAAAGAAGACGGCGAGAATTTCGGGATGCTCATTGTTCCGATGCGTTTCTTCCGTCAGGGTTACAAAGAATCGGCCTGATGCGTCCAGAACTCACCTATATCATGCTGCATGTTGGAGCGTTTACGTTTCCGTTCCTGCTCAGTTTCGATAAAAAAGTTGCGTTCTGGCGAAGCTGGAAATTTTTGTTCCCTGCTATTATTATTGTAGCTGCTTTATTTGTGGTTTGGGATATTTACTTCACCAAACTGGGCGTATGGGGCTTTACGCCAGAGTATGTGTTGGGTTATTATCTGGTAAATCTCCCGCTCGAAGAAGTACTTTTCTTCATTACCATTCCCTATTGCTGCATTTTTATTTACGCCTGTCTTGAAGCGTATATCAAGCGTGATTATTTTGCCAATGTACACCGTTGGATTACCGGAACGGTAATGCTCATTGCCTTCACACTCGGCCTTGTATATTTCGACCGTTACTACACTTCGTGGACGGGATTGATTTCGGGTGTGTTGATGGGGTATTTGCTTTTTGTGGAAAAAGCAAAATGGATGAGTCGCTTTTGGCTCAGTTATCTTGTTGTACTGATTCCGTTTTTTATCTGCAATGGCATTCTTACTTCAAAGCCTGTGGTTTGGTACAATGATGCTGAGAATCTGGGCATCAGAATGTGGACAATTCCGGCCGATGATTTAATGTATAATTTGATTATGCTGCTGGGTGTGACGTGGATTTTTGAGCGGCTGCGGACACGCCGGAAAACCGCAGGTGCAATTGCAGCTTAGTCTTCAGGTAAAGATCTCTTTTCTCTCTTTTCAAGCTCCTGCATTATTTCGTTGTAATAACGGATCCAGTTTTTTCTGGCCTTTTTATGCACATCGGCAATTACCTGTTCATAATGCAGGGCAAGTTTTTTGAGTTCCCCTTCGGACAATTTATTTAACGGCATATAACTCAATGCTTCTGCACTTGGCTCGTATGGTGAATTAAACACTTCATCTGAAACCGACTTTGCAGGTACGTTGTTGAGTTTTTCCAACACAAATTTATTTTTAGGTAACGTACTCAAACCGGTAAACTCAAGATATTCACCCACCACACTTTCATCCATTGTTATCGGCACCCGTTCGTTGTACAAACGGTCTGAGCCATCTTTTTTTACTCCTGAAATCCAATAGGCATCACCTGTTTCAATATCAATATGATTGTATTTGTATCCTTTTACACGTTGAAATACTTGTCCGTTAAAATAAACAGTTTGTCCTGTACGCGAGTAAAACCCACGCCCGATCCATGCCTCACCAGTTAAACCAGTTGACTTATCCTCAACATAAATGAGTTTTGATTTCATTATTAACGAATTGATGCTATGCCAATTTAACCAAATCAATTTCTTTTCCCAAATCTTCTGGCATTGCAAATATTACCCGCTCATTTGTAAATCCTGACCAGTTTTAAATTCTTAATCTGGTTTTCCACCTAATTTATACTGTTTACATTATCTTTAGCAGTATGAATAAACTAGTTGCACTCCTCCTTTGCTGTATCGTTACGCTCAACACCACTGCACAGGATTTCCGCCAGCGTATTGGCGTTACACCAACAGACAATTTCTACACGATATGCGAAAAAGCGGATGCCGTTTGGAGCACACCCGGCCCGGTTGCTGTGCAGCGAAATGCGCCGCCGTTTTCAGACAATGAATATCATGCTTATCAGCGCTGGAAATGGTACTGGCACACCCGCGTTGACGAAAACGGCAACTTCCCGGATATTGTCGCAGCTCAGGCCGAAGCAGATGCAATGCGCAGCAATCAGCGCAGTGCAGTTTCTGCAAGTTGGACCAGCATTTCGCAAACCGTTGCCGATGGCGGCTACAACGGAATGGGTCGTACCACCTGCATTGCTTTTCATCCTACCAATGCCAATACATGGTTTGTAGGTGCGCCTATCGGCGGACTCTGGAAAACCACTGATGCCGGCCAAACCTGGACACCGCTTACCGATGCTTTGCCGTATGTAAGCGTAGGCAGTTGCCTTGTTGATCCAACCAATCCGAATACAATTTACATTTCTGTTGGCGATCATATCGGCTGGTGGAACAACAGTCTTGGTATTTACAAAAGCACCGACGGCGGAGCAACTTGGGCACCAACCGGCCTCTCGTGGCAGCTTTCGCAGGGGCGTGCCATTTCGGGCATGGTCATGGATGCAGCTAATTCGCAAATTATTTACGCAGCCACTTCAGCCGGACTTTACAAAACCACCAACGGCGGCACTTCATGGGCTGTTGTTCGTGCCGGTTACTATTCTGATGTTGAATTTGAACCCGGCACATCAAACGTTTATGCAGCACTGCACGACTACTGGGGCTCAAGCGAAGTATTCCGCAGCACCGACGGCGGCACAACGTGGACACAGCTCAGCACGTTTGCGCAAAACTACAATTGGATACGCATTGCGGTAACGCCTGCCGATCCCGCCAAACTTGCGGTACAATTATCAACCGGAAACAATCCGCTTTACATTTCTACCAGCTACGGCAATAATCTTACTTATGTTTCAGATTGCCCGGAAGATGATATTCTCTTCATTTCACCGGTAAATGCAAACATCATTTACTGCGGATTCATGCATGTCTATCAATCTACCGACGGCGGCGCCAACTGGACCATGAAAACATTCTGGTACAATAATCCGCCGCTTCCCGAAGTGCATGCCGACCAGCGCAATGCAGCTTTTCATCCGATGAATCCTGATATGCTGTTTTTCTGCAACGACGGAGGAGTTTACAGTTTCGCGGAAAACAGCGAAACGTGGACCGATCATTCAGACGGGCTCATCATTACTCAATTTTACAAGATTGCCATTTCGCAAACTGATCCGATAATGATGATTGGCGGCACGCAAGATAACGGCGGTCGTTTACGCGAAAACAATAATCAGTGGCGCGCCACAAACGGAGGCGATGCGATGGAAGTAGCTATTGATCCGGTTGACAACAACACCATTTACACCACTTATGTAAACGGCATACTTTACCGTTCATACGATGCGTGGCAGAATGATACATACAACGAAATCAGCGCAAACATTCCGGGCGGAACACCAAACGGCAATTGGGTTGCGCCCTACATGCTTGATCCTTCAGACCGTATGACGTTGATTGCCGGTTATGATGATGTGTGGATGACCAACAATCAGGGAAATTCATGGACAGCTATCAGCAGCAATATTGCAGGCGGAAATACATTGGAATGCCTGATGATTTCAACATCAGATCCGAATACAATATTTGTTTCATCGGGTAATGATTTATACAAAACAACCAACCGCGGAGCAAGCTGGTCAACCGTTTCTGTACCCGGCACAGCATCAATAACCTCGATTACCATTCACCCCGCAAATACGCAGGAAGTATGGATTACACGCGGCGGATATGTCAGCACATCAAAAGTATTTCACAGCATAAACGGAGGAACAACCTGGCAGAACTGGACAACCGGTCTTCCGAATGTTCCGGTAAATACACTTATTTATCAGCAAGGTTCCGGAGGAGTTGTTTATGCGGGAACAGATGCAGGTGTATTTATGCGTGATACGCTTACGAACACCTGGCAAAGTTGGGGAACCGGTTTACCCAAAACATCGGTAACGGATCTCGAAATATATTATCCCACACAAAAACTCCGTGCAGGCACTTATGGCCGCGGCATTTGGGAAATTGACCTTGCTACTCCGCTTGGCACAACACAAACACCAGCAGCACAAAATGATTTCACGCTGTTCCCCAATCCGGCAAACGCAGAGGTAACCATAAACACCACCGCACAACCCGGCACACCCATAATTGTAGAAATCACCAACCTCCAGGGCGCAGCCGTTTACACATCACGCGAAACCAACACACAACGCATCACCATTGATGTTTCCGGTTTCGCCAAAGGTGTTTACTTCGTAAGCATCACCGAAAACGGAACGCGCAGCGTAAAAAAACTAACGATTTATTAAACACTGAGCGCAGCGAAAAAACATGCAGAACTGAGCGCAGCGAAGAACAACTATTCGCCAAAGGCGAATCATAAAATCGCTTTCCACTTTACACTTTTCACTTAACACTCCCGGGCGAAGCCCGGCAATCATTCAACACTCATCACTTTACATTAATAATTCCGCGCAGCGGCTTATCTTTGTGCCTATGTCAACGCAAAGCGATTATATCCAGCAAAACAAAGATCGTTTCCTGAACGAACTGTTTGAGCTTCTCCGCATTCCTTCTGTGAGTGCTGATCCGAAATATGCGCCCGATGTGCAGCGCACTGCTGATGCTGTTAAAGCCAGTCTGCTCGCTGCCGGTGCCGACAGTGCCGAAATCATTCCTACTCCCGGCCATCCGATTGTATATGGTGAAAAGCGCATGGGCGATCACCTGCCTACCGTGCTCGTTTACGGTCACTACGATGTGCAGCCCCCGGATCCGCTGGAATTGTGGACTACGCCGCCGTTTGAGCCGGTTATCCGCAAAACCGATAAGCATCCTGACGGTGCTATTTTCGCCCGCGGCTCGTGCGATGATAAAGGACAGATGTACATGCACGTTAAGGCGCTTGAGGTGATGCTGAAAACCAACACCCTGCCCTGCAACGTGAAGTTTATGATTGAAGGTGAAGAAGAAGTTGGATCGGCCAACCTCGGCGATTTTCTGCGTGCACACAAAGAGAAACTCAAAGCCGATGTGATTCTGATTTCAGACACCTCCATCATTGCCAACGATACACCTTCTATTGATGTTGGCCTGCGTGGTCTTGCATACATGGAAGTGGAAGTAACCGGCCCCAACCGCGACCTGCACTCAGGTGTTTACGGCGGTGCTGTTGCCAATCCGGTGAATGTGCTTTGCAAAATGATTGCTTCGCTGCACGATGAAAATAACCACATCACCATTCCCGGTTTTTACGATAATGTAACCGATCTTTCAGCCGAAGACCGTGCCGAACTGAACCGTGCACCGTTTGATCTCGAAGAGTACAAACGCGATCTCGACATTGCCGATATTCAAGGCGAAAAAGGCTACACCACCATTGAGCGCACCGGCACACGTCCGACGCTCGATGTAAACGGCATCTGGGGTGGCTACACCGGCGAAGGAGCAAAAACTGTTCTTCCGTCGAAAGCTTATGCGAAAATTTCGATGCGTCTTGTGCCGAACCAGACTTCGGAAGAGATTTCAAACAAGTTTGCCGAGCATTTCAAAGCAATTGCTCCGGCCGGCGTTAAAGTAAAAGTTTCGCATCATCACGGCGGAGAACCGGTTGTGGTTTCTACTAATTCGGCTGCTTACCGTGCTGCAAGTGCTGCTATGGAAGAAGCTTACGGCAAGAAACCAATTCCAACCCGCGGCGGCGGCAGTATTCCGATTGTGGCACTTTTCAAAAGCGTGCTCGGACTCGATTCAATTTTGTTTGGATTTGGCCTTGATTCGGATGCGCTGCACTCGCCCAACGAGCATTATGGTGTTTTCAATTACCTGAAAGGCATTGAAACCATTCCGCTGTTTTACAAAAATTATGTAAACAACCCGAAGTAATTGCAATCATTAACATTTAGAAAACCGGCGCAGGTACTATCTTGCGTCGGTTTTCGTTTTACTGCATCTCTGGAAACATAAAAATTGTTTTTAGAGATGCGCATTAATAAACTTCAGCTCATGCACAACCTCCGTCGGTTTTCACTTTTGCTTGCGTTTCCGCTCGTATTCATCCTCAGCGGATGTGGTTTGAAACCAATTATTCCGAAAGGCATTGAAGACATCAAGTTTTTAAAGCTTGATCCGATTCAGGGCATTGTAGTGCTCGACCTCGGTATGAAAATCGACAATCCGAACGGCATTGCGTTTACACTATTCGGCTCAGAACTCGACATCAAAATTGGCGGAGTTCCGCTGGGCAAAGTTTCGGTAAACGAAAAAGTAAAAATCAAACGCAAAACAGAAGATGTTTACCGCGTAAAAGTGAATGCCAAATTAGCTGATGTCATTCGCGGCATTCCGGCGCTTATTAAGGTTATAGCACAGAAACAGACAAATGTTGAAGTGAAAGGCTGGATTAAGGCCGGAACACTGGGGCTGAGAAAAACCATTCCGGTTGAACTGAAGCAGGAACAAGTTCCGGCATCCGATCAGCAGAAGAAATGAGTTGGGGAGCTGCCTGCACTAGTTTACTTTGAACTGATTATTTCTTCTTGCCTTTTTTAATGGCTTTTTTCTGCTTTGGTTCGGGCAGGTAATTTTCGGTGGTTATCACTTTTTGCCCAGTTTTTATTTCAAGATCTCGCCTTGCTTTTCCGGCAACCGATCCGCCTTGCTTGGCAGCTATTCGATTTTCGGTAAATCCTTTGGGATTTCTTGTTTTAACAATAGCGGTTGTAGAGGCTTCACCCAACATTGAAAAAATCAGTTCAAGATCATTCATGTGATCTCGGAGATTTTCAGCCTTCAATCCTTTTACTTTCTTATACTCAGAAGGAGTCAAACCAAATGTTGCTTTCGAAATTTCAGCGGTCAGTATTGCATATTCTATTTGTTCTTTAACTCCCCTGTTTTTCCATTCTTCTGTCAGTTCTTCACGAATGGCTATACTCCGCATTCGTTTTTCTATCCAGGCATCGGAATAGCCTTTAAGTTTATATAATTCTCTGGTTCGTTGCGTAGCCAGTTCCGGGTTCTCAATTTCATCTAACCGGTCAGCACCAACTTGTGCCAGCCAAAGTTTAAATGGCTCTGCTTTGGGTGACGGAATAGATTGAATGATTCTTAAAAGACCTTGAGCATGAGCACAATTCAGTTTCTGTTTACCACCGGCAGTACTTACAGAAAGGGGGGTGACAAGTTGTCCCCACCCTTGAGAAAGCTGCTCGTCTCTTTTGCGCATTTTTTTAATGTAATCCACCGGATTAGGTGTATCGGTTAGAACACTCACAACATCAGCAACCACGAAATACCATTTCTGGTCTGATTCGTTCCAAACTGTTCTGATTTGTTTGCTTTCAAATAATTTAATCGCATTCATACTTTTTCTTTTTAAGTCAAACTCTATCAGTAAATGAAAAGCTTTGGTGTCATATAACTCAAAAGCTGTTCAAACCGATATATTATTTGCTCCTTTAAGTAACCAATTAGATAAACTTTCCCTTGCAAGTTGCATTGACTCATAATAAGTTGTGTATTGCTCATTCGTATTTAATGATTCTCCCCAGTCAATTTCCTCATCTCCTAAAAGCAACACACCTGCATGAACAATTTTTGACCTAAGGTTATAGATTTTATTATACTTTTCTATTGATTTAGGTGTGCCTGAAACGTAAGTTTTCAAAAACTCTTTGAATTTCGTTTTAACTCCCCAAATTGGTCTTTGACATTTGGGACAAGTGAATTGTGATGTTTTTATTGTTTGACAGTCATTACACTCAAACTCTATTACATCATTTTTCTTTTTAAATTCATAATTCACGATTGTTTCAATAGCCGAAACAAAGGATAGGAACGACAAACTCTTCATCTTGTCTTTAATTTCTATGCCATTACAAATAAGATGATTGACAGAATTTGCAACTTTTTTTCGATTATTATCTAAACTAAAATACTTGTCAACGGATTGATAAATTGTGTTCGGGAAATTTATATCTATGTCTCTATCATCACTTGGAACACGTCGATAATATTTAGTATGCTCAATCAACACAGCAACCGGAAATTTTTGCTCTGAAAAATCGGTAATGCATAAATCATCCGCAATACTCGGATAGTAAAACCCAGGTGAAAATGTCTGACTTGATGAACTATTAAAGGCTTCTTTCTCATTTTCGTTTAATTTAAGATCAGGTAAAGCCTTACCCCATTTATATCCACTTTCTTCGATGATAAAAAATCTATGATTTGTCAATACCGACAATAATCGCAATAGTCGATTTAACTGATTAATTTTTTGAGTACTTTCATGAACCCATGTCGATAATTCTTGTAACTCATCAGGAAGTTTCACTTCAGGCACTTCATCAACATAATATTCAATCACCAATGGAAAATCACTACAGTATGGAGAAGCTGGAGCTTTTTTAAAATCACAAGGATAAATCTGGAAATAATCACCAAATTTTAATTGCGTTTTGAGTTGTGATTTACTAAAGATAATACTTCTATAGATTTTCCTATTCATATAAATCACTTTGATTTCTTTCAATTTATTTCGAATATACCCAACAAACTAAAAAAACGCCACTTAGAACAAATAAAACACTGACTAACAACACATAAAATAAACAGATCAGCCACTTTCTGGCTTAAAAAGATTCATTCTAATTCTATTTAAACTGACACAAAACAAGTGCCGGCATCTGATCAGCAGAAGAAGTAGATTTTGTGTGCGTATCGGTGGCTTCGACAGGCTCAGCCACCGATATGCGTTCTGGAAGCTAGATAAATAAACATCTCCAGGGTGGATAAAAAAAATCTCCAGGGTGAATAAAAACTAAAATCTCCAGGGTGGATAAAAACAAAAATCTCGCAGGTGGATAAAAACAAAAATCTCGCAGGTGGATAAAAACAAAAATCTCGCAGGTGGATAAAAACAAAAATCTCGCAGGTGGCTGAGCCTGTCGAAGCCACATGCATTCCGATTATCTTTGCCCTCAATGAGAAAATTTTTCGGAGTACTGAAATATGTTGATGGCTACTGGCGCAATGCCGGTATGAATATTTTCTTCAATATACTTTCAGTAATATTCAACCTGCTTTCGCTGTTAACAGTAATGCCGCTGCTGGATCTTTTGTTTCAGGGTGGCGATGAGCGTTTGCGTGAAGTTGCCGCAGCGGGAGTTGTAGAAGTAACCTCACCTAAAAGCCTTGTAGCCCGCATCAACTATGAGCTTGCCGATTACATTACATCGGCCCCTGATATGAGTGCAGCCAAAATGCAGGCACTCATTTTTATATGTATTGCGGCTGTAATTTTCATCTTTTTCAAAAGCGTATTTCGTTACTTGGCCATGTATTCGCTGGCTACAATTCGCAACGGTGTTGTGCGCGATCTGCGAAATAAAATGTACGACAAAGCCCTGCGTTTGCCGCTGAGTTATTACAGCAACGAACGCAAAGGCGATCTGATAAGCCGTATGACTGCCGATGTGCAGGAAATTGAATGGAGTATCATGAGTTCGCTTGAAATGATTTTTCGCGAACCGGTAACCATTCTCGGCTTTCTGATTTATCTGATTTTGGCAAGTCCGGAACTTACACTGTTTGTGCTTGCTGCAACGCCTGTGGTTGGCGGTTTACTGGCTATAGTTTCTAAAAGTCTTCGCAAAACTTCGCATAAAGCCAAAGCCAAACTAGGACTGCTGCTTTCGCTTATGGATGAAATGCTTGGCGGTTTGCGCATCATCAAAGGCTTTAATGCCGGCAAAAAAGTGAGCGACCGCTTCCGGAAAGAAAACGAAGAATATACCCGCATTATGGTGCGCAATTACCGCCGTGTAGATCTGGCTTCTCCCATGAGCGAGTTCCTGATTGTGATTGTAATGACAGTAATCATGTACTACGGAGGTCGTCTGGTGTTGTATGGCGATGGCACACTGCCTGCTGCACAATTCTTTGGCTACGTGGTTGTTTTTTCGCAACTCATTACACCTGTTCGTCAGTTTTCACAAGCTTACAACAATGTGCAGAAAGGTCTTGCTTCTGCCGACCGCATTAATGCTGTGCTTGATGCCGAAGAAACAATTTCGGATGCACCGCAACCAGCGCCGCTAACGAGTTTCAGCAATGCCATTGAATACAAAAATGTTTCGTTTGCATACACCCGCGGCGATGATGGTTATGCCCTGCGCAATATTAATCTTACAGTGCAGAAAGGCAAAACAATTGCGCTTGTCGGACAGTCGGGCTCCGGCAAAACTACGCTGGCCGATTTACTTCCGCGTTTCTACGATGTAACCGAAGGCGAAGTACTGATAGACGGTGTAAACATTCGAAATTTCCGCCTGCACGATTTGCGTGCGCAGATGGGCATTGTATCGCAGGAATCAATTTTGTTCAACGATACTGTGTTCAACAACATTGCTTTCGGCGTTGACGGAGCAACACAGGAAGAAGTTGAAGCAGCAGCCCGAGTAGCCAATGCCCACGACTTTATCACCGCCATGCCCGACGGCTATCAAACCAATATCGGCGACCGCGGAGGTAAGATGTCGGGCGGCCAGCGGCAGCGTATTGCCATTGCCAGAGCTGTGCTCAAAAACCCGCCGCTGCTCATTCTCGACGAAGCCACATCAGCACTCGACACAAGTTCGGAGCGGTTGGTGCAGGATGCCCTCAATAACCTCATGCGCAACCGCACATCCCTTATCATTGCTCACCGTTTGAGCACAATTCAGCATGCCGATGAGATTGTAGTGATGCAACACGGCGAAATTATTGAACGCGGAAGTCACCAGGCTTTATTAGAGAAAAAGGGAGCCTACCGCAAGCTCTATGATATGCAGGCATTTGTATAATCAGGGCTGATGAAAACGTAAGAACCGGTGTATTTTTTAGTAATGCTCCGCCGTCTTAATGCTTATATTTGCTTTAGTCAATTTAAACAAAGACCTATTTTTCTGACAATGAAACATAAATTACTTTCTCTTCTTGCTGCCTCGTTAGTTGGCACAGCAGCTATGGCTCAAATGCCTACAATGGATTTCGAATCGTGGAGCAGCCAGTCTGGCTATAATGACCCTCAGGGCTGGGCTACGGTAAATATTTTATCAAATTCTTTGTTTGGCGGTAATCCGGTAACGGTTTTCCGCGAATCAACAAATCCGCATGGTGGCATGTACTGTATGCGTATTACCAGTACAGCACTCACCAGCAATCCTGCACCGGCGGATATTCCGGATACTATTGGTATTGCACTAACCGGTACCATTTCAATTTTCCCCAATACCGGCATTTTCCCCGGCTTTGCCTACACAGCGCGTCCGGCCAGCATTTCTGCTTACATGCGTTATACCCCATCACCGCTCGGCGATTCCTGCTTTTTCTATGCAGCACTTACCCGCTGGAATGGAACAAGCCGTGATACCATTGGCGTTGCCGGTAACATTATTGCCACCACAGTAACCAACTGGACACTTTACAATATGCCGTTTATTTATGATCCGGCTTTTGCTAGTGTACAGCCCGACTCGTTTGTAATTGCATGCTCTGCAACCGATGATGTGTTCCCGCATGTAAACAGCTCAATGTTTGTGGATGATATTTCAATCACCGGCTGGGTTGGTGTTAACGAACCTATGGCGATGAACGGCGTAAGCGTGTTCCCGAATCCTGCCTCAGAATTCACTACCATCCGCACAAACAACCCTGCAGCGCGTCAGGCTGTTGTTTACGACATGACTGGCCGCGAAGTAGCCCGCTACACCTTTGAGAATGGCGAAGTAAATGCAGCTGCCTGGAATTTTGCTGCAGGTGTTTACAACTACACCATTCTTAACGAAGAAAAAGAAGTGCTGAACCGCGGTAAATTCAACGTCAGCCACTAACCTTTTCTAACTGTATATCCTTAAAAGAGACTGTCTCATAACATTGAGGCAGTCTTTTTTTGTACCAATACCGATCCTCAGAATCGGGGATATATTACCAATACAGAAGTAATTACCTAATAAACAACTACTTAACTACCACCTCTTTACACCTAAATCATTGTTACTGATAAAATTATACGTTCAGATACGAAAACAGACATCTAAAACTGGCGCATAAATTGGTAGTTAACCGGGCAACGTTTTTACCTACTTTTGTACCGGCACATACTACATGAAAACTATATTCCCCCTTGCACTGCTTCTGATTTTACAATCATGCAGTTCTGACCCTATTTCAAACAATGAGCAACAGGTTATCGAAGATGATCCTGAGCGTGTTACTGAATTGGTAAAAGAATACCTCAGCACACACGTCTCAAAGTTTTCGGATAACGGAACTGTTCCGCTCGACGGCGATACAATAACAACGCCCGGATTAATTAAAGCGTTTTATAGTAATCGTGGTTACGAGCCGGTATGGACAAAAGCAGGAAAGCTTACCCCGGCCGGTGATTCGATGCGGAGTATTTTGCTGAATGCCGAAAACTGGGGACTTATTCCGTCTGATTATCATGCGGCTTTAATAGACAGTCTTTCGCGCATGGCGCTTGATGCAAAAACCGAAGACTACAATGTGAACAAGCTTTCACACAGCGAACTTTTGCTGAGTGATGCGTTTTTCAATTTCGCTGTGCATGTTTCAGTTGGACGCATGGAAAACGACTCAGCCGAAACGCGGGTTTGGCGTGCTGATGTTCTTGATACGAATCTGGCGGCTGTTCTTGAAAGTGCGCTGAAACAAAAATCGTCGGGCGCAACATTTGCAGCACTTGAGCCACAAATGGCAGAGTACAAAGCTCTGCGGGCATTCATTCCCGGCTTCCGCCGCGAGTTTGAAAAAACACAATGGGAAGTGCTTCCAAAAATTGAAGACGATACCATCGCTTTTCGCAAAGCATTAGTAACGCGCTTAATTTCTGGTCACGATCTTGATACCGCCCGCAGCGGAACCGATTCGCTGGCAGTGGCCGAAGCATTAAAATCATTTCAGATTCGTGTTGGTCTTGAGCCCGACGGAAAAGCAGGACGCAACACCGTGCGCGCACTCAATGTTACATACCCAGAGCGCATCCGTCAAATGGCCGCTACATTAGAACGCTGGCGGATTGAACCCAAACGCGAAGACCGCTATGTTTGGGTTAACATTCCCGAATTCCGCATGCACGTTATGGATGGCGATTCAATGATTATGGAATCGCGCGTTGTGGTTGGTGCCCCAAAAACACAAACACCCGCACTCGACAGCCGAATCAATCAGATGATTCTTTTCCCCTACTGGCATGTACCTTACAGCATTGCCGGAAAAGAAATTCTCCCGCACGCAAAACGCGACAGCACTTACCTGCGCCGCAACCGCTACGAAGTAATTGATCGCTCGGGAAATATTGTAGATCCAAATTCTGTTGACTGGAAGAAATACGGTGAACGAAATCTGCCGTATAAATTCCGTCAGAAAACCGGCGATGACAATGCACTCGGTATTCTGAAATTCAATTTCAACAACAAGCATGGTGTTTATATGCACGATACCAACAGCAAAGGCTACTTTAACCGCGAAACCCGCGCACTGAGTCACGGCTGTATGCGTCTCGAAAATTATATGCAGCTTGCTTATTATCTCATTCGGGAAGACAGTGTAAAAATGCCAAGAGATACATTTGATATATATATGAAATCTGGACGGCAGCGCACAATGCCTGTTCGTAAACCTATTCCTATACATGTTCGCTATTTCACTTGCGTACCCAACAGCGAGGGAGATATTATTTTATTCAATGATATTTATGATCGCGATAAACGAATGATAAGCACGTTGTATCGCGAACAAAAAGCAGTTTCTCCCAAAAAGAAAACGGCAGCAAAAGCGAAAGCTTAATTGCTGATGTTTCATTAAATTTACTGCTGAACAACGATTACTTCGGAATGTTTCCTTCCCATTTATCCATAATCATACCCTCACGAATCGGGCGGAAAGCAGTGCGGCGGTTGCGCTGATGCGCGGCTTCGCGTTCCTCTTCAATTGTCATTTTATTAATGTCAGCCTCGGCAATAAGTGGCTGTTTTTCTCCGTAGCCTTTTGCTACAAGCCTGTCGGCCGAAATGCCTTTTGAAATCAAGTAATCAACACAACTTTTAGCTCGTTCCTGCGAAAGTTTTTCATTGTACTTATCGCTTCCGCGCGCATCGGTATGTGAACTGATTTCCACACTGATATTATCATTCAACTCAAGAAAAGTAACAAGATCGTCGAGGATTTTTTTCGATTCAGGGCGAAGTGTTGCTCTGTCGAAATCGTATTCAATACCCGGAATCACAATTTCACCGGCCGGAATTGGTGTCAGGAAGAAATCATGCTCAAACGCTTTGCTGTCGGTAAGTCCAACCGTTGAAATGCTTGTTGCATCACCAAAGAATTTATTCTTCTGTGCTTTGATATACAATTCCTGATTAAGTGTAAGTGCAGTTTCGTAATAACCAGCCGAATCAGTGATGATGTAAAAAGTTTCCTGATCGCCGCGGATGTCTTTAAATGTGAGCAGCGCATTACCAATTGGTTCGTTGGTTTCAACATTATACACATGCCCTTTGAGACTGAACACAAGCGGCTCGTTCTGATATTGATATGCACGATAGCAATACCCGTTTCCGGCCGGGCCGCAGGTGGCACATTTTTCGCGGTCGGAGGAATAATATCCTTCCTGCTGCAAACGGTCGAGCACAAAGTAAGCATCATCGCGCGATGAGTTAAACGGTGCATCTAAATTGCGCGGCTGGCTCCAGGTCGAGTCTTCTGTATTGAATGCTGTTTTCACAATATCCAGTCCGCCGAAACCACCCATTCCGTTTGAACTGTAGAAAAGTGTATTCGATGTAAAGTGAAAAAACGGAGTCACCTCATCATCGGCTGTGTTGATCAGCGGCCCCATATTTACAGCATTGGTGGCATTACCGTCTTCATCAATCTGAACTGACCAAATATCAAAACCACCTTGTCCGCCGGGACGATCAGACGAAAAATAAAGAGTTGTTCCGTCGTTCGAGAAACAAGGGTGCATGGCTTTTGAACCCGGCACATTAACTGCGCTGTTCAGTTTAAGCGGTGCCAGCCATTCTTCGCCAACACTGCGACTGAGAAATATTGCGCACTCTTGTCCGTCATCGCTCCAGCGCGTAAAAAACAAATGCTGCAATCCAAACGAAACTGTTGCAGCGCCTTCGTTGGCAGGTGTATTGAGCACACCGAGGTTGGTTTTCATCGGAACCGGTTGCTGCCAGACTCCGTTTAGTTTCGTTGCCAGATATACATCGGTTGTATAAGCATCGAAACCAAGCTGTTTTTGTGTTTCCGAACTCACATTGCCGGGACGGCCGGAGGTGAATAAAATCTGATCGGAATTGGCATAGTAGCTTGCCGAAAATGCTGTGGTTCCGGTATTGATAACTGAATCGAGCAGCGATGTGATTACAGCTTTTTTTACGTGAGCGGTATCTTGTGCAAAAATACAGCCATTGATATTGCGTGTTGTTTTTTCGATGCGCGGATCGCCGCTTTGCAAGGTAGCGAGGTAGGCTTCAAACTGTTTCGAAGCATCATCGTACTTTGCATTGTTCATCAGCGCAATGCCATACCAATACTTTACTTCCGGGAAACGATTATCAGGAAGTTGAGCTGCCAGCGCATACCAGAGTTCTGCATTGTCGTAATCGTGCAACTGGCGATAACACTCGGCAATGCGGTGTGTTACATAGCGTGTGCGCGGATCATTCCCCTGCACGGGCGGCAATTGCTTTTGCGACGAATCTGCTTTCTGAGTAGCTTTTTGCAAGGCTACAGAATCAACCGTTTTGCGTGGAGGAACATACGGCCGGCACTCGTAAGGCGTTACCAGATCGCGGTCGCTGCCGGGCATGAATGTGACTACATGCTGATAGCAGGTAAGTGCAAGTTTGAAGTCTTTTTTATCGAAAGCTTTATCGCCAAACTCTAACCAATCGCGGCGGCTTTGTGCCGATGCATTGCCCGAAACAAGCAGCAATAAAGCGAATATCAAAAACCGCATCATAACAAACGTGGACAATTGGGTGAAACGGCAGGCTGCTTGCGCTTGGCAACATAAATTACTGAAAACTCGATACCGCCTCGGTTGTTGGAAGCAGGTTTAAGAGTTGAGATGTTTACATCATAACTAATGCGGTACGTGTATTCGCGGTGTTTGAGTCCAACTTCAAAAATTGCTGCATCGCGGTTTCTGAATGTAGGTCCAACAATTACATACGAATCGCTGTTGGGCAGATAGATATTGGCAAGCAAACCAACAGCCAGTTCACGGTCGTTGAGTTGCCACATCGAGAGCACACGCGGTTGCAGTGTTAAACGTTCGCTTATTCCGATGCGGCCGCCCGCATGCAACACATAACGAATCGGCCATTTATTGCGGAAACCGTAAAACGATTCAACCGGCTGATTCAGGTGAAATGCCGAGAAACCAACAAACGGATTGAACCGGCTGCGTTCGCGGGCAAAATAATACATTACTCCTGCGCTGGCATCAAACAAATACACCTGTTCGTTACCGGCAAACTGTTCGCCGCTGGGCAGGCTCTGATCGAAACTGCCGCCGCTGGTCATAGTGTATTGGTTGTTCCAGGTAAGGCGGCCAAAATCAACACTCTTTTGTGTGAAGCCTGCATTTACACCAAATGCAATATGATGTTCATTGGCATCATCGAACTGAAGATCATAAGCTCCTGAAAAATTTAAACTCAGCACATTGAAATTCCCGAAGCCGGCACGATTGTTCATCAGCTGCACACCCAAACCATAACGACGTATCGGTTTATCGAATGCCAATGCTGCGGTTTGAAACGGGCGTGTAGCCACAGCATTCCACTGATTGCGGTAATTGGCATGAATACGGTAACGCCCGTCGAACATACCGGTCATGGCAGGATTCAGATAAATCTTTGCCGCATCATAATGCGTGAGATGGAAATCCTGTGCCTGCACTTGTTTCGCCGCTGAAAGTATCAGCAGAAAAAACAATGCAAACAAAAATTGTCTGCTCTGGAGTATTTGTGTTTTCATCAGCGCAGCAGAGTTACATCGCCCGACAGGAAATATTCCCGTCCATCGGCAGTTGTGGCACGCACCGTGTAAACATAAACGCCAATGGCTTGCGGAATACCGTCGCGTGTGCCATCCCAGGATTGTGTTTGTGAGGTTGCAATGTAAATGAGT
Source organism: Bacteroidota bacterium (assembly GCA_046335555.1). Taxonomy (GTDB): domain Bacteria; phylum Bacteroidota; class Bacteroidia; order Palsa-965; family Palsa-965. Next base: position 7,907 of record JBKDHA010000169.1, on the reverse strand, counting down.
TCGCCCCAGTTGTTGAAGATGCGTACTTCGAGATCAGTAAACGGTCCGCCGAATACCTGAAACACATCATTCTGTCCGTCGTTGTTGGGCGAAAAACCACTGGGTACATCAGGCGGAGTGCTAACTATATAATCGACCCGAGCAGTATCAGTGCAGCCGTTTGTATCGGCCACAATAAGTGTAACAGTAAATGTTCCGGGATTTTGCCAGCTGTGATTGGGATGCTGTGCTGTTGATGGTGAAGTTGAATCACCGAAATCCCATATCCAGCCAATTATATTGTTGTACGACTGATCTGTGAACTGAACAAGCTGTACAGTATTGGCAAAACCAAACGGGTCTGATGTGAATACAGCATTGGGCGACGGATAAACATCAAGCGACTGAGTAATTGTATCACGACAGCCGAAATTGGAAACCGCAACAAACGTAACCGGATAAACACCGGGCGCTGCATATTGATGCAACGGTTGTTGTTCAACAGAAAATGTATTATCACCAAAATACCATTCCCACTGTGCAACAAAACCCGAATCTAAGGTCGAAAGATCATTGAACACAGTTCCTTCGTTCAAACAAAATCCGGTTGTACTGAAAGCCGCTTGCGGAAACGGATATACATAAATCTGACGAACTTCGGTATCCGGGCAACCATTTGCCGAAACTGTAGTCAGACTTACCGTATAATAACCGCCCGATACATATAAGTGTTGCGGCGACGGAAGCAATGATGAGTCTGCAGCTCCGGAAGCTGTATCACCAAAACTCCAATTCCAACTCACCAGCGGCGTTACCGAAGTTGTAAGATCAGTAAAACTCATTGCCACATCAGGACAAACTGAGGTGTTGGAGAAAGAAGAGTTGGGTGCGGGAATAATAATTACGGTTACAGTATCTTTTTGCTGACGGCAACCTCCGTTGTTGAGTGTATTAAATACCAACTGCACTTGTCCGTTGCTCAAATCGCCGGGGCCGGGCAAATAAGTTGTTACAAGTGTAGTATCTCCGCCGGGGAAAATTCCGTCGCCGAGTGTTGTCCAGTAACCGCTGCTGGTGCTGGTTGCAGCAATAACCGGAAAGGCCAGATTGCTGCAGGCTGTATCAGGAACAGTAAACAGAATAGATGGTGCAGCAGAAAAGAAAACGGTAACACTGTCAATCACCGGCCGGCAAGTTCCGTTTCCGGTTGATGTGAGGTAAAGCACAACTGATCCGGCGGCTCTGTCGGCAAGGCTCGGGAAATAATCGGTGCAAAGCAGGTTCGGGGTGCTGAATGTTCCGCTTCCGGTTGTTGACCAGAAACCGCCGGTTGCCAGCGTAATGTTTGCGCATACATTCACATAGGGAGTGTCTATGCAAACAGTTATATCAATACCGGCATCAACAGTTGGTGCGGGTGTAAATGTGATACGGAGTGTATCTGCATCGTGTGCGCACAGCGATGCTCCTGTGGTTTGCAGCACCAGCACAGCGTAGCCCGAATCCAGTTCTGTTTGTGTAGGCTGGTAAGTGGCGTTCAGGAATGTTGGTGCGGGCGTAAATGTTCCGGCTCCAATCCACACGCCCGAAGGTGCGTTAAGTATTGAGCCGCCCAAACCTACTCCGGCATTGTTGTAACAGGCCACTGTATCGGCTCCGGCAAGTGCAATGGGCGGATTAATTACTGCAAGCTGGTAAGCAACTGTATCAACACAACCTAATGAGTTAAATGCTGCATGCAACACCGTATAATTACCGCTCGACAAATAAGTATGAACAGGATTTTGTACTGATGATGTATCACCATCACCAAAATCCCACCAGTAGCCGGTTATACTGGCATTACTGCTTACAGTTGAACTATCGGTAAACTGAAACGGAGTGCCAACACAGGCACTGTCGTTGGTGGGAACTATATCAGCAAAAACTTCCGAAAACTCAAGCTGATAAAAGTTGGTATCCGCACAAGGTGTGTTCGGATTAATCACCAGCATCACATTCCACGGACCAATTCCGGGATATGTATATGATGGTTCAAAAGCATAAGAAGTATCTGTGGTTATGGTTGTATCGCCAAAATCCCAGAACCAGGTTGAAGCATTGCCCGTGCTTGCATTCTCAAACTGTACTGTACTGTTGTTTGAAAAACAGGCTCCTGCGGGCTGTGCAATTACGGCCTGCGCAATGGGCGGACAAAACACCACATTGAACTGAAAGTCGCGAACGATCTCGCCTATTCTTTGTCCGTTGCGGTATTCTACACATCGCACACCGGCCACAAACTGCCCGATAAACGGAGGAGAGCCGGTAATGTAACCGGTTTGCGGATCAATACTCAGCGGCGCACCGCCGGTTGGATTGGTTGGCCCGAAACCGGGAAGAAAAACTACTGTGGAGAAAACACATTGCCCGGCTGCAAACGTTGGCGCATCATCTTCATAAGGTGTGTACCACGAATAGACTAATGAATCACCATCAGGATCCGAAGCCGAAAAATCAAAGTCGAGAGATTGCCCCTGACAGACAAAAACCGGCGGAGGCTGCACCCACGAAGGTGAACTGTTAGTAATTACCTGAGCATTGTTGGGAATGTAGGTGTACCAAGCATTACCAACAAAATTGGTTGGCGATGAGTTTACATTCACCAATGTATAGTTGCGGCAACAAAACTGCGTGAATAAATGATAGCCGCCGGGTTGCGGGGGCAGCCAGTTTACAACACGAGTGTAAACAGCTTCTTCGAGACAAAGTCCCGGATCTGCAGCACAGGAGTCGATATATGGATTTACAAGTGTTGATGTTGTAAAACTTAGGTTGATATCCCGATCCGGCAAAAATGAATTGCCTGCTGTATCGCGCACTTCAACACGCACAATCGACGGGAAGGGATCATTACCCGGCAAGCAATCACGATACATCTTAAATGTAATCCGGTAGGTGGATCCGCCAAGATGTTCGTAGGTAAATGATGAGCCTACAACATGCGTTGCACTTAGCGCAAACGGCAGCAACAACAGCAGCAGCAGGGGTAAAAATCGTTTCAATGTATATGGGTTTATACTGGTGTGTAAAGATAGGGGAAAAACAGCATTCCCGCACAAACAGGGCGTTTTGTACCCGAAAAACCATCTCATCTCATCTCATTACAAACAAGTACAAGCAGCAAGTATTTCTGCCTATTCGTTTATCACATTTTTTTGCTTGTTAACCGAAAGCAAAAATAACCGCCGTAGTTGCAGGCCGATAAGTGTGCAAAGTAATTGCCGTCGGGCAATGCGCTGAAATTGATTACCGGCCGGCCATATATGGTGCGCAGCTTTTCGGCATCGTGCAAATAAATTGACCGCACATTGCTTTCGCCGGTCATCAGCTGGCTGTAGCCTTTTGCATCATAAAGACTTAACCGTGTTTCACGTTTCACTTGTGGAAAAAGCACCATCAATTCGTCCGACAATTGCTGCCGCACAACATCAACCGGCTGTATGCTGAACTTCGATGGCTCTGCCGTTTCAAGCAACCGCGCCGGTATTTCAATATGTGTTACTGTTTTCTTTTCGCGCAGCAGCAACCAGCCCAATCCGGCCAACACCGCCAGCAAGAGTAATATGCCGATGAAAATAAAACGTCTGTCTTTTTTCACTTTATTAAATTCGAAATAGTGTCTAAATTAGACATTTAATACACACACAATATGGTTAGGCTTATTAGTTTTTCTCTTTTGTTTTTAGCAGCGCAGGCATCAGCACAGGTTATGCTGAGCAGCGAAAAATACAGCGATAATTTCAAATGCAACTTGCGGCTCACAACCAATCTGTTGTGGGAAGATAGCTCCGGTTACTATTTAAGAGTTAACGACGATAACCTGAGCACTTATCAGCACCTCAACCGCAGCATGGAGATCGACAGGAAAGAAATTATCAGCAGCGATCAGAAACGGACGCAAAGACGGCAGCCCTACACCAGTTTTTGCTGCAATGGCCGCATCATAGAACTTTCTTACAGAATAAATGCACAGGAAAGAACAATCACTTGGTATGCACAACACATCAGTCGTTTAACGCTCAAGCCCGAAAACGAAGCCGTACTGATTTACACAAAACCAAATTTCTCGGCCGGCGAACTCATGCGTGATGATGAAACCTACATCCCCGCTTTTTCCTTTGCCTTTTCCGAAACCGGTTTCTGTTTAATTAACTATAGTCCCGACTCGTTTGCAGCACGCAATATGCTGCTTCGCTACGAACTTTATATCTGTAACGATTCGCTCAAAACCACTGCTGTTCGTGCCGTTCAGGTTGAGCCTGTTTATATGCTCAACGAAATAAAACAGTTTAACTCAGGAAAAGTACTCATCAACTGGCGCAAGCGAATTAACCCGAAACACGAACCCGATCTGCTGATGCTTGCTTCTGCAAGTGCCCCCGGATTCCGTAATCTTCGCCCCGATCTGAAAGGAAATGAAGTACACGATTTTTATGTGCAGGAATTAATAGATGGCGAAATTGCAGTTGCCGGATATTACATTGACCCCGCGCTGCAAGCAACTATGGGCGTGTTTTTATTCATCTACGATAAAACAACATCAGCACTCATCAGAAGCTCCATCAACCCTGTCGATATCCGATTTCATTATGCAGGAGCAACGCCCGAACAAAAAGCATCTCGCGCCTTTTTACATTCGGTTGTCGAAATTTTTGAGGCCGACAGCAATCGAATTGTTTTGCTTGGCGAATACACGAGTTACGAAGTACTCAACAGCTCACTTCGTATCGAAAACAATCAACTGCGCGGAACCATTCGCAACAAAAACGACAAGTATATTCACGGCTCCAGTTTTGCCTATTGCTTTGATGCAGCCGGAAACTTAGCCTGGGCAAATCTCATTCCGGTAAATCAGCTTGCCGGCTTCGGCGAAGGTCTGTTTATTTCAACTGTTCAAATATTTTACAACAATGCACTCTACATTATTTACAACGATGCTATTGACGGCCACATACAAGGCGCAACACGCAAAACAGCCCGCATCAGCGAAAACTGTCAGCAAACATTAGTCTGCATCAGCATCGATGGTAAAATCCGGAAAGAGGAATTACGTCAGCAAATAAAGTATCAGCGCGTAATGCCGTATTTATGCAAACGTACTACAACCGGTTTGCTGCTCGTTAACCGAACTCCGGTTGATTATAGTTTTCTGGAGTTGAAATTGTAATTGTAGCTGTGTGTTTTTTTCTAAAGTAAAAACGTAAAGGAGCGAAAGTAGTGTTCATCTAATTACCGTTCGCTCCTGCTTTCCGCTGCAACTCCTCGGGTGTTTGTAGATAACAAAGCTATCTACACCTGCGGGGTTTTCACTACCTCCCGCAGTTCTTGCGGGAGGGGCTAGTTTATCATACCACCTATTTTCTATTAAAAACTGATCATGAACTTGACAGCAGATGCGCCCTTAATTAGGCGCACGACTAGTTCTGATTTTCTTTTTTATAAAAACAGCCATTAATATCTAATAATCCTCCATTACTCACAGTTAAATTGTAATTATTGAAAATTCGATAATTTCCTTTACCCGAAGTTGGTGGATTTGCAACTACATCAAACTTGTTCGACTTAGAATTTTTCAATTTATATTCTTTACCATATACCCCATAAAAGTCAAAATAAAACGAACAGTTATTACTGCTCTCAGACACTAAACAATTACAATCTTCATACGGTACTCCTAAATAATATTGAAGTATGGGTGAATTCTTTACGACTTGCCCAACACACTTGTAATAAATTGCATAATCAAGTTTTTCACCCATTTCATTATAAACATTGACACAAATCTTGCCACCATGCAGCGATGTATCTATAGCTTCATTTACAGTTACATCAATAGAATCTTCGCCTTGGAAGTAACTATATAAAAGTATTTTTTCACTATCACTTTTTAGCCATTTTCCATATGAGTTTTTACCAATAAATCCGGACTCTGAATATGAAAACGTTCCGTTTGAAAATAATTCAATCGCAACCAATATTTGTCCGTTTTCATCAATTTTCTCATAAACTATTGAATCGACCGAATTATCATTTGAGGCAAAAGTAAAAGCCGCTAAAACAAGCAATACTAACAAATTGAATTTCAACTGTTTCATTATAATAGTATTTAATTGTAAAGCATCCAATCGTAATTAATTTGAAGGCTTCATAATTTGCATTTGATTTAAATTACCTGATTTTTCAAAGTATTTATTGCCAATTTGATAATACTCATAGACTGATTTATTGAGGAACATTTCTCTTAACTCCTCATTCAATATGAATATTACACGGTCTACTCCAATTGCCTGTCCAAGTTTCAACTCTAATTCATTGATAATAATATTTGAATTGACAGTCCCTTCCGGTAGACCTTTATACATATCCCCAAAATTATTTTTCACCCAGTCTCCATTTATCTTGTCATACTTCACATTAAAATCACCCGAATAATATGCATATTGTCTTTGATAAGCCTCAACTTCTGAATTTATGCTATAAATCAATCCACCATCCCATAATTTATTTTTACTGCTTCCTTGAAAACTTAATTTGCCCTTCTCAAATTGATATGCATGGGTAAGTTCATGTGCCAAACCCGCTTCAGAAATATATCGTAATTCAACAGCTTTAGTTTCGCTATTATATTGTGTTGCTCCTTTTATTTTTGACTTCGGATCATTATTTATTTTTACTAATGTGTAAACTTGATTAGATTCTTCTAATTCTCTAATCTCATTTAAAGCATTTGTAAATTCATTTATTTGAAATTCCAATAGTTTCCTCTCTTCAACTTGTTCCTCTGTTAATTTACTCAAATCGCCCTTGGCTTTATCTAATTTTTGTTGAGTTGATTCTTTGTGTTTAGCAATGGCCTCTTTACTCTTATCATCGAAAACATCTCCTAAGACATCGTTATTTCTAATCGGATTATTACCCATACTAACATAAGGAGATTCAAACGGAGAGAATTTAGGATCAATAGACCACCATCTCGCAATTCGGGTATCAAGCTCTCTGTAGTATGTAGTAAAGTGTGAATTATGGCCCGAAATTTCAACATCAGCTTCACTAGACTGATATTGATAACAGTAAAAATCATTATTGTGAAGACGTCCCGCCAACGGCGCACCAAAAGCCGAGTAATCACTCGCCGATTTCACATCAGCACTGTAGTACAACGTCTGTGCAACCGCATTCGGGTTCACCACCGGCAACACCCGGTCAGACACCGTCACCAGCACATTACCCAAGTGGTTAGACAACTCATAGATTTTCTCCCCAGCCTTGCGCAGCAAGCTGGTAGTAGGAATAGTTGTAGCCGTGCGAGAGATTGCCGTATATGTATTGTTCTGCTCCGGCTCAAACTTCAGCTCCGTAGCAGTTACTCCTTCACCAGAAGGTTTTTGTATGCCAAGGCGCGATGAACCATACATCGTCCATTCCTCCACCTTGTACTTATCAATTCGGTACGCCGCATTGGTTTGGTCAACGGTTATTGTGCGGTTGTAGGTCGTCAACACATTCCCCGCAGCATCGCGCACGTAGTAAGTGTATTTCCAGTCGGCCTGTGGTTTCAGGCCGGCAGCATCACGTGTTTTCACAATCTTCAGCACACGCTGTCCCATGGCATCGTACTCAAACTCCAAATCAGGAGGATAAGTAACCACACTGTTCACCGTTTTGCTGAACCCGTTCACGCGTGTTATCGATTTTATTTTACCGTAAACATTCCATTCAATGCTCGCAATACCTTCGCTCGCATCGCTTGTCTTAGCCCCCTATAAGTTGTAGAGATTTGAGCCCGGAGTTTAGGTCATTTACCCCGTTGTGTTGAGTTTTTTCAGGCATTTTGCACAGCGATATATTGCTTAGGTGAGCAGAAGTAACTTTCATTACTTCTGCCT
>JBKDHA010000168.1:0-5563 GCA_046335555.1 Bacteroidota bacterium | reverse complement strand
AAATTATCTTGCCTATTTTACTTCGTGGATATCATTGACCGGGCGTGTAGAAACCATTGCCGATTATAACGAAATCAGAGGCCGGGCCGATGTGCTGTTGAGTTTGGGTGGTGACGGAACATTGCTTGAAACTATTGCATTTGTTCAGAATTCGGGTATTCCGGTTCTCGGGATTAATACAGGCCGGCTGGGATTTCTTGCCGGAGTTACACCCGAAGAGGCTTCGGGTTTTGCTGCTCGGCTGCTTTCCAAGCAGTATGCGCTTGATAAGCGCACTTTATTGAGGGTTGACCGGCCTGATGATCTTTTTGGAGATGTTAACTATGCGCTTAATGAATTTACTGTTCAGCGCAGAGAATCATCGGCAATGCTAACAATCCATACATGGGTAAATGGCGAGTTTCTTAATGCTTATTGGGCCGATGGTTTAATAATATCAACACCAACCGGCTCAACAGCTTATTCATTAAGCTGTGGAGGCCCGCTGATGATACCCGATGCAAAAAGCTTTGTTATCACGCCTCTTTCGCCGCATAATCTGAATGTTTGCCCACTTGTAATTCCTGATGACAGCGTGATCAAACTCAAAGTAGAAGGGAGGAGCCCTCAGTTTTTGGCAACGCTTGATGCCCGAGAGCGTTCCTTTGGCACAGATACAGAAATCATTATCAGGCGTGAAGATTTTAAGATCAGTCTGATCCGATTTCACGAACAACATTTTTTTCAAACAATCCGCCAAAAACTTAATTGGGGGCAAGATCGCCGTAATTAATTGTTTATCAGTGTATTGAACATTTGCCTCGTCGTCTTTATCTCGTTAAAATACGCTATCTTTGCGCCGCTGAACCAAAACTATACACGAAAACGAGCAGCATACCGTTAGCCTTAAGTTAAAGTGTAAAGAAGAAAAAATGAAAAAGACCCTAGCAATTTTGCTTATCGTAATTGCTGCCATCCCCGTGGCGGCTCAGCGAAGCAATGAAATCGGCTTGTTTTTAGGCGGCTCCTATTACACAGGAGAACTGAATCCGGCCGGTCACTTAAACAGCTTAACACGTCCGGCTGCCGGGTTAGTGTTCAGGCACAATTTCAACTATCGGTTTTCTGTTGCAACCAGCTTGCTTTTTGGCAGTGTGCAGGGGATAGATTCCCGCTCCGGGGCATTGGAACAGCAACGCCGTAACCTGAGTTTCCGCTCACGAATGTTTGAGCTTTCGGCAAGAGCCGAGTTCAACTTTATCGAGTATGCTATCGGAAACGATAAGTACAGTTTTACGCCGTTTATGTTCCTCGGCATCGGAGCTTTTAACTTTAATCCCAAAGCTTCGCTGGGTAATGAGTGGATTGCTTTGCAACCGTTGAAAACCGAAGGCCAGAGCAAAGGATATATGCTTACTCAGATTTCCATTCCGTTTGGAGCAGGTGCGAAGTTTAACCTCGCCAACCGTATCGGATTGGTAGTTGACTGGGGATTACGAAAAACATTTACAGATTACATTGATGATGTAAGCACCGTATATGCTGATCCGGCATTGCTGCTTGCAAACAGTGGTCCGGTGGCTGTAACACTTGCCGATCGTGGTAATACGGGCGGCGACAATGTAGGCCGGCAGCGCGGAAATCCGCGAAATAAAGACTGGTATTCATTTATCGGTCTTACGCTCTCGTTCAGGCTGGTTGACAAGCCGGTACAGTGTTCGGGAGTAGGAATTTGATTGAAAGGAGTATAATTCAGGAATGAGTTTAAACGTACAAATAGACAATACACGGCTGCCCAAACATGTGGCAGTGATTATGGACGGCAACGGGCGCTGGGCTGAGCAGCACGGACAGATGCGTGTATTTGGGCATCAGAATGGCGTTAGTTCGGTTCGCGAGGTTTCGGAAGCTGCCGCCGAGCTTGGTATTCAGGTGCTTACGCTCTATGCTTTTTCAACCGAAAACTGGAACCGGCCAACAGAAGAAGTTGAGGCATTAATGGAATTGCTTGTTCACACCATTCATGCAGAGACCGAGACGCTGATGAAAAACAACATCCGCCTCGAAACAATTGGCGATACCGGAAGCCTGCCTGCAAGTTGCCAGCGCGAACTTGCTGAAGCCACACAGAAAACAGCCGGAAACAGCCGAATGACACTTGTGCTGGCACTCAGCTACAGCTCTCGCTGGGAAATAGTTGAAGCCGCACGCCGCCTTGCAAAATTGACTCAAGCCGGGCAACTCAAGCCAGAAGATATTGATGCGGAAGTGTTTGGACATCAGCTTACTACATCCCGTTATCCCGATCCGGAACTTTTAATCCGCACCAGCGGAGAGCTCCGAGTAAGTAACTTTCTGCTCTGGCAAATTGCATACGCCGAATTCTACTTCACAGAAACCTTGTGGCCTGATTTTGACCGCGAGGAATTTTATAAAGCTATTCTCGACTACCAAACCAGGGAACGCCGTTTCGGTAAAACCAGCGATCAGCTCATTAATTCAGTTGACACTGCCACGCAACCTTAATACGTTTTTCCCGACTCTCCTATGATGAATATGAAATCTTTTTTGACGACGCTGTGTTTGCTGCTGCTTTTTAGTCTGAATGCGCAAACTCCGTCTGATGGTAACACACCACTCATTAATTACTCCGCACCGCGAGAATTTACGCTTGTTAAAGTAAATGTCGTTGGAACCGAATTAGTAGATCCGAATGTAGTTGTACTGCTTTCGGGCTTGCCCGTGCAGGATAAAATCATGATTCCGGGTGATAAAACCGCAGAAGCTATTGATAACCTGTGGCGCGAAGGACTTTTTGATGATGTTCAACTTCTGGTTAATAAAGTTGAAGGCGATTATATCTGGTTAGATATTGTTGTGGTTGAAAAGCCACGTATTAATACATTTTCATTTAAGAATTCGCCAACCAAAATCAATAAAAATCAGGCTGATGATTTGCGTGAGAAACTCGATATTTCAAGAGGTATGGTGCTCACCGATTACCGTTTGCGCTCGATCAGTGAAACAGTAAACGAACATTACCGCACTGATGGTTACCTTAATTGCCAGACCGAAGTAATTGTAAAACGCGATACTGCTTTTCAGGGCTACGTTAATCTTGATATTCGGATTAACAAAGGGAAAAAAGTCAAAATCAAGGATCTCAACATCAGCGGCAATACAGTTTATCCTACCTGGCGCCTTCGGTTTATGATGAAAGATACCAAGCAGCAACGCTGGTATCAGTGGTTTAAATCGGCCAAATATCTTGAGGATAATTACCAAAAAGATCAGGAGAAGATTCTGGCGAAGTATCGCAAAAAAGGCTACCGCGATGTGCAGATTATTACCGATACAGTTCAGCGCGTCAGCGAGAGCCGTGTTGTTGTAAATATGCGTATTGTCGAAGGCCGCAAGTATTATTTCCGCCATATTACATGGGTTGGTAATACCAAATATTCGTCTGAGCGTCTTTCAAAGCAGCTCGGAATTAACCGGGGTGATATTTACAATCAGGAGTTATTAGAAACCGGCTTATATATGAGCCAGCAAGGAAATGACATTACCTCATTATACATGGACGACGGGTATCTGTTTTTTCAGATTAATCCGGTTGAGGTGAATATAGAAGGCGATTCGATAGATTTTGAGATGCGCATTTACGAAGGCCGTCAAGCTTCGATTCGGAATGTGACTGTAATGGGCAATACAAAGACAAACGACCATGTAATTATGCGCGAGATCAGAACGCGTCCGGGTCAATTGTTCAGCCGTACAGATGTTATCCGTTCGCAGCGTCAGTTGGCATCTTTGGGCTATTTTGATCCCGAAAAAATTCAGATCAATCCGAAGCCGGATCCGACAACCGGCATGGTAGATATTGAATACATTGTAGAGGAACGTCCGTCGGATCAGGTTGAACTTTCAGGTGGTTTCGGTGCCGGCCGCATTGTAGGAACACTCGGCCTTTCGTTCAACAACTTCTCGGCTCGCAACATATTGAAAAAAGAATCATGGCGGCCGCTGCCCTCAGGCGACGGACAGAAGCTGAGCATTCGTGCACAATCAAACGGTCTGTTTTTTCAGTCCTACAATGCTTCATTTACGGAGCCGTGGCTTGGCGGCAAAAAGCCTAATTCACTTTCATTTACAGTATTTCATTCTGTGCAATCGAATGGATTGAGACCGGGTGATGCATCGCGAACATTCGTGAAAATTTCGGGAGCTACCATAGGTTTTGGTATGCGTTTGCGCAGGCCTGATGATTACTTCACACTTTATCAGGAAGTAAACTTTCAGTATTATCAGCTTCAGAAATTCGGAAGTGTATTTGCTTTCAGTGATGGTTACGCAAATAACCTCAACTATCGCATCACCCTCAGCCGTAATTCAACAGACCAGGCCATTTATCCGCGCAGCGGGGCTGATATTAAAGTTATCGGTCAGTTTACACCGCCGTATTCACTTTTTAATAAAGTAGATTACAGCACGGCCAGTTCGCAGCAGCGCAACAAATGGATTGAATACTACAAATGGAAGTTTACCTCATCGTGGTACACACGTTTGGTGGGGAACCTTGTACTCAATACACGTATCGGATTTGGTTATCTGGGAATGTACAACAGTGAAGTAGGCACCGCATCTTTCGAGCGTTTTTATCTGGGCGGCAGCGGCCTTACAGGTTTTGCGCTCGACGGGCGTGAGATTATTGCGCTGAGAGGTTATAACGATCAGGGAGTTTATCAGTTGGCTCCCGGTCAAACATCAAGCATTAACCTTGGTCAGCCAATTATCGCTAAGTACACATGGGAACTTCGTTATCCGGTTTCACTTAACCCGAGTGCAACAGTTTACGGACTTGCATTTGTTGAGGCTGGTAATACCTGGAATAATCTGCGCGGCTTTAATCCGTTCGATGTTTACCGTTCGGCGGGAGCCGGTGTACGGGTGTTTCTGCCCATGTTCGGACTTCTTGGATTAGATTGGGGCTATCGTTTTGATACAGTGCCCAACCGGACAAGCATGCCTAAATCACAAATACATTTTACAATTGGCATGAATCTGGGAGAGCTATAAGTAAAGATTGAACGTCCGTTAAAAACAAACCCGAAGCAGAAAGCACTGCGGCGGGGAACTGTAAACCGAAATTTGTACTTTCGCCCTTGCGAAGGGTAATTAAACAACCGCCCAATTGCTATGAAACATCGTCTTGTATTGCTTTTTATTGCTGTTCTGGGTTTTGCAGGCATGGCCTCGGCTCAGAAATTCTGTTATGTTGATACAGAGTATATTCTGGCACAAAGTCCTGCATATCAGCAAGCTCAGGATCAACTGAACCAACTCTCTTTGCAATGGCAGAAAGAGGTTGAAGCAAAATATGCTGAAATTGACAAGCTTTATAAAAACTTTCAGCAAGAACAGTTGTTATTAACTGAAGAGCTTCGTAAAAAACGTGAAGCTGAGATTATTCAAAAGGAAAAAGAAGCAAAAGAGTTTCAGAAGCAGAAGTTCGGAGTAGATGGTGAACTCTTCAAAAAACGTCAGGAACTCGTGAAACCGATTCAGGATCAGGTGTACAATGCAG
>JBKDHA010000167.1:0-33786 GCA_046335555.1 Bacteroidota bacterium | reverse complement strand
TGCGGTTTGGAAACTACTGAGCACGCGCTGGAAACCAGTGTGGCTGCTGGCCGCGAGTTATTTTTTTTACATGCAGTGCGGCGTTTGGTTTGCAGGTTTGCTGCTGCTTACAACCATTACCGACTGGTATGTGGCGCTTCGGATTGAACGGGCTGCAACACCGAAAATCAGGAGAAACTGGCTGCTGCTGAGTGTGCTGAGCAACATTGGCGTGCTGGCCGGTTTCAAGTACAGTGCTTTTTTCTGGAACACCGGACTCTGGCTCAGCGGCAGCGGCGATTACATCAGCAACTTTATTGTACCTGCCGGGCTTTCGTTTTACACCTTCCAATCGCTGAGCTATACGATTGATGTTTACCGCGGAACTATTGCTGCCGAAAAAAATGCAACACGGTTTGCGCTGTTTGTTTCGTTTTTTCCGCAGCTTGTAGCCGGACCAGTTGAGCGGTATTCGCATCTCGGCAGTCAGCTTGTACACCCGAAAGCACTGAATACAGATGCGCTGGCGGCAGCAGGAAGGTTGATGATCTGGGGCTTTTTCAAAAAAATTGCCATTGCCGACAGGCTTGCTGCGTATGTGGATCCGCTATTTGCCGCGCCCGAAAATTTTGCAGCATCAACACTGGCACTCGGCGGTTTTGTATTTGCCGTGCAGGTGTATTGCGATTTTTCGGGCTACACGGATATTGCAACCGGAACTGCCCGGCTGTTTGGTGTTGAGCTCATGCTCAATTACCGCCGCTCGCTGCTTTCGCGCTCGCTACACGAGTTCTGGCAGCGCAACCACATCAGCATGACAAACTGGTTCCGCGATTATGTGTACAGACCGCTGGGCGGCAACCGTGTTGCTCCGTGGCGCATACAAGTTAATCTGCTGCTCACGTTTCTGATCAGCGGTTTGTGGCACGGCGCATCGTGGGCGTTTGTGATTTGGGGCATGCTGCATGGTCTTGTCTATATTGCAGAACGTGCAGTAATGAAACGCCGGAAAAAAACAGCTTCAACTCTGCTAAAATTCCCGGGCTGGCTCTGGTTTATAGCAGTTCACAGTTTAAGCGTTATAGCTTTCAGAGCCGGGAATACGGATGTTTTGCAGCATTATGCAGCGCAGCTTTGGAATGGCTCGTGGAGTTTGTACGCCGTTTATTCCGATTTCCGCCACCTGCACGATTTATTTCCGCTGCTAATTGCGGTGGCGGTTGTTGCCCTGCTGTTTGCCAAAGAACTTGAGGAAGAATACCGGTGGCTGCGCGGTAGTAAATATTATACAACAGCACTACGACCGGCTTTTTATATCGGCGTGTTTGTGCTGCTGTTTTTTATTGGTGAATTTGGAGCGAAGGCGTTTATTTATTTTTCGTTTTGAGCATTCACCTAACTAGTATTTTAATGAACAAGTGATTTGATTGTCTAGCCCCTCCCGCAAGAACTGCGGGAGGTAGCGGAAACACAGCAGCAGTAGTCAAATCTTCGAGGTTTTTTGTTCAAACCTTCAAGGTTTCAAAAACCTTGAAGGTTTGAGGTCTTCGAGACCACGAAGGTTTGAGGCTAGTAGCTATTTTTACTGCTGCTGTGTTGCAGCGGAAAGCCGGAGCAGGTGTTATTTTGACGAACAAAAGTTTCGCTCCTGAATTTTATCTCTCAGCTCTGAAATCTTTTTCAACTAATTTCACCCTCATGAAACGCCTTCTCTTCTTCGCCGCACTTGCCCTTACACTTGTATGGGTATTTCGTGCGCTTGAATATGAAGGCGTGCGCCGCTGCAAACTGCCCGAGTTTGTTAAACTCCGGAAAACATTTCTCGAAAAAAATGATGCTGAACTGCTTGTGCTTGGCTCATCGCGGGCAGCCTGTCAGTTTGTACCTGAAATTATTGAAAAACATACCGGCCTTAAAACCTGGAATGCCGGCATGACCGGAAGCACACTTCCGTTTTTTCGGGCTACGCTGGAAGCATGGTTAGTGAACAATGCGCCCCCGAAAGCGGTGGTTATTAATCTTGATATACATGCGCTGAACGATACTGCCGATCCGGTGTTCGACTATCCCCGCTATTTACCTTATCTCGGCAACGAAGCGCTATACAACGGACTTAAAAAACAGGATAAAAAGTTTGCCGCATACCGCTATCTTGCTCCTTACGGTTTGGCGCAGGGAAATGTAAGACTGCTCAATGCAGGTTTGCGCGGCTGGCTGAACAATGCTTCTTCTGTTATGTATTACGGTGGCTACGAAGAAACTGTAAAGCGCGGCTATTCAAACAATTTAGATTCGATGGTAACTGTTGGCGATGCGCCGCTGCCTTCAAAAACGTATATCGCTGAATTAAGCAGCTTTCTTGAGTTTTGTAAAGCAAAGAATATCAAGCCGGTTCTGGTACTTTCGCCGCTTTATGCTTTGCGGAAAAACGGTATCGGCAATTATGATTTTATTGTACTGATGATAAACGAAACGGCAAAAAAGCACGGCGTTCCGCTCATCGACATTAGCCTTACCGGAATCAGCTACAATCCTGATTATTATGCCGATCCGGCACACCTTACCCGCCAGGGTGCCGAAAAATTCTCGGAACTGGCCGGAATGAATGTGAGCAAAGTGCTGAATGCTGGATCGCGGTAATGCCGGTTAGCCTGTTTTCCGTGAAGATTTAATGTGATTTTACAAAACCGTGAATCACTGTTTACCGTACAATAATGCTGTAACGGCAACGTTATTGCGAGGTTCGGTTGTATGCCGTATCTTTAAGCACATTCTGATGAACTCATTAACCCGCTTTTTTCTATTTGCCGCGATGATTTGCGCAGCCCTTCCGGTTGCCGCACAAACGCAGGTATCTTCAGGCACTTCTGCCCCAAAGTACAGCAACGAATTTCTGGCTATCGGCGTGGGTGCGCGCAGCTTTGGTATGTCGGGCGCTACAATTGCTTCTGTTGATGATGTAACCGCCGGTTACTGGAATCCTGCAGGCTTAGCCGGTATGCGCAACAACATCCAGCTTGGTCTGATGCATGCCGAGTACTTTGCCTCTATTGCCAATTACGATTATGCAGCCGTTTCGGCTCGTATCGACAGCAGCAGCGTTTTCGGTGTAAGCATGATTCGCTTTGCGGTTGACGATATTCCGAACACCACACAGCTTATTGATGCCGGAGGAAATATTGATTACGACCGCATTACCACATTTTCATCGCAAGATTATGCGTTTTTGCTTTCCTACGCCCGTACCTTGAAAATTCCGGGGCTGCGTGTTGGAGCAAACGCAAAAATCATTCGCCGCACCATTGGCGATTTTGCCGGAGCCTGGGGTTTTGGCATTGATGCCGGTGCACAATACAACTGGCGCGGCTGGCAGTTTGGCGCTGTTATGCGTGATGTGACTTCAACCTTCAACGCATGGAGTTTTAACCTGAGCGATGAAATGAAAGATGTGTTCATTGCCACCGGAAACGTAATTCCCGACAACTCACTTGAACTTACATTGCCGCGTTTGGCACTTGGTGCATCGCACCGGTGGACGCTCGACAAAAAAGAGCGCTTTACACTTGGCGGCGAAATAACTTTTGTAAATACATTCGATAGTCAGCGCAATGTGCTTATCCGCACCAATGTGTGGAGCATGGAACCCATGCTGGGCATTGAAGGCGGCTTTAAAAACATGATTTTTCTGCGCGCCGGAATCGGCAATATTCAGAATGCAAAAGATGTTACAGGAACAAAAGTCACTACGTTTCAGCCGAACCTGGGCGTAGGTATAAAATTCAAACGCCTTTCGGTTGATTATGCCCTCAGCGATGTTGGCGATCAGTCGGTGGCTTTGTATTCGAATGTTTTTTCGCTGCGTTTCGATATCGACCGCAGCATCCGCTGATTTGGCTTCTGCTTCACGTTGCAGCAGGACTGATTCAGTTATTTAAGCTGAACCCTACGTGCCCCCGCATGAAACGATTTTTACTACCGCTGCTGTTTGTTCTAACTGCCCTCACCGGGCTGCAGGCTCAGCCATTCGGCAACGAGTGGATCAGCTACGGACAGCGCTACATTAAAGTATCGGTTACGCGCACCGGAATTCAACGCATCGATTCCGCTGCATTAGCTACAGCACTTTTGCCAACCGGCACAACACTTAGTTCTATTGATCCGCGAAACATTCAGCTTTTTCGCCGCGGACAGGAGCAATACATCTACATCAGCGGCGAAAACGACGGGCAGTTTAATGCTGCCGACTATATTGAATTTTACGGACAAACAAACGACGCTGCTCCCGATTCGGCATTGTACGCAAGCGGAGGGCCGCCCAATCCGTATTTCAGTTTATTCAGCGATACCTCTGCCTATTTCTTAACCTGGAACAGCAGCACAACTAACCGCCGCTTACAGACAGAAGCAGATACCAGTTTTGCCAGCTACACATCAGCTCCGTGGTTCCGCAACGAAGAAGTGTTCAATAATCCCTGGCAATACCTTAACGGCAATTCAGATCCGAACGGTTTAACAGACCCTGATTTTCTGCCCGACGAAGGTTTTTTTGATGCCGAGTTTTTTTACGGGCAGCAGATGGTGCGTAACATGAACTCGCGCAATGCCTACACCGGTGCAGGTGCTCCCGATGCAAAACTTACACTGAACGTAAGCAGCCAGTCGAACGATTGGTCGCTGTTAAACGACAACTCGATCCGCATCAATTTTCTGAGCACGCAGTTTGATACTACGTATGATGGTTATGCGATAAAAACATACGAATTCACACAACCGGCAGCGGCGTTAAACCCAAACACAACTCAGGTTGCTGTAACCAGCATCAACAGCAATGGCTCAGTTTCTTCTGGTCGTACTGCATTAGGGTATATCCGCCTCACCTACCCGCATACATTTGATTTGGAAGGCCGTGTGCAGTTTGGCGGTAAACTTCCCGACAACCCGAATGCTTCAAAGTCGCTGCTCGAAATCACCAATATTTCAGGCTCAGGAACTGTGGTTGTTTACGACTTCTTTCACCAATCGCGCATTCCGGGCACACTGCAAAGCGGTATTTGGAAAGCATTGGTGCGCAACGGCAACGGAACAGAAAAGCCTGTTTTTGTTGTTACCGAAGGCACAATGATTAACCTTCCGGCAGCCAACCTGAAAGCTGTAAACGGCAACGGAAGTTTCACTGATTTTTCGGCACAGCTTGGCGATTCGAGTTTTGTAATTATTACACATGCAAAACTCATGAATCCGGCACAAGACTATGCCACATACCGCCGCAGTTTTGCCGGCGGTTCACGCCATGTGCTTGTAACTGATGTGGCCGAGCTTTACGATCAGTTTGCATGGGGAATCAACAAACATCCGCTGGGCATTCGCCATTTTGCAGATTACCTGATTCAAACATCGCCATCGAAACCGGGACATCTTTTGCTCATCGGAAAATCATTGTACCCGGGCATTTCGCGGCAGTCGCTTTGGAACGATAACCTTGTGCCAAGCGCAGGAAGTCCGCCGAGCGACAACCTTCTTACCGCCGGACTTAACGGCACACAGTACGAACCAGCAATTCCTACAGGCCGCATTGCTGCAAAAGACTCGGCAACGGTTGCCGATTACCTGAACAAAGTAATCGACTACGAAAACAATGCGCCCGAAGAATGGATGAAGTACATATTGCATTTTGGAGGCGGTACAGATACATTTCAGCAAAATACTTTCAAAAACTATTTGCTCGGCTACGAACAAATTATTGAAGACACTTCGTTTGGCGGAATTGTAGAAACGTATCTAAAAACTACAAGCGCGCCCATTCAGATCAATCAATCAGATACGCTCCGCGAACGCATCGAAAACGGTGTAGCCATTATGACGTTTTTCGGACACGCATCGGGCACCGGTTTCGATCAGAGCATTGATGATCCTTCAACTTACAACAACACCGGACGCTATCCGTTTCTCATTGCCAATTCCTGTTATGCCGGTGATATTCATTCGACCGGAATAAGTTCGAGCGAAGCTTTTGTTTTGCTTCGCGACAGAGGAACAATTGGTTATCTGGCTGCTGTAAGTGTTGGTTTCGACGGCTATCTGAACGAATACACATCACGACTTTACAAATCAATCGGACAGTCGGAATACGGATTAAGCATTGGCGAAAACATTCAGAAAACGGTGTTCCGTTATCAGGCGCAAACGTTTCCTAATATCTATAGCAAGTCGGCAATGCTTGAAATGACGCTGCACGGCGATCCGGCTGTAATAATTGGTTCACGCAAATTTCCTGACTATCAGATTTCCAATGCCGATGTTTGGTTTGATCAGGAAACACAGCCCGACAGCGTATTCATTTATGCCCGCATTACCAATGCCGGCCGTGCCGTGCGCGATTCGTTTGTGGTGCACCTTCAGCGTATTTTCCCGAATAATGATACGGCAACAAGTGTGCTGCAAATTCCGGCACCTTATTTCCGCGATACCGTTCGCTTTGCCATTCCGGTTGATCAGCAGCGTGGAATTGGTTTGAACCGTCTTCGCATTTCGGTTGATTATTTCGGACAAATTGCAGAGAGCAATGAAAGCAATAACGTAACCATTCCCGATATTGATTTACTGATTCGCGGCAATGCAATTATTCCGGTTTATCCGTATGAATTTTCCGTAATTCCAACCGATACCATTACGCTCAAAGCCTCAACAGTAAACGCAATGCTCGGTGCAAAGCCGTATCGTTTCCAGATTGATACTGTTGATACATTTAACAGTTCGTTTTTACTAAGCACGGTTATTACCTCGGCCGGCGGCGTGGTGAGCTGGAAACCTCCGGTAACGTTTACCGACAGCACAGTGTATTACTGGCGCGTTAGTCCCGACTCGCTTACACCGGCCGATGCGCTGATCTGGCGCGAAAGTTCGTTTCAGTACATTGTTGGAAAAACAGGTTGGGGACAGGCACATTTTTATCAGTTTAAAAACAATGGTTATCAATATGTGCAGTACAACCGTCCGCAGCGCCGTTTCGATTTCTTTAACGATGTAAAAACGATAAGCGTTAAAAACGGTATTTATAATATTGCTGTGCCGTGGAACGAATCGTGGTACAAAATAAACGGAGCTAATCAGCATATTTTCTCGTGTGTTTCGGCTGTTGGCGGCTTCGGAATGAGCGTTGCGGTGATTGATCCGGTTAGCGGAGTTGCTTGGAATTATGCGGATTCGGTGTTCGGGCAATTGCCTCCGGGTTATTACAATTGTGTGCCGGGACAAACGCTAAATGCTTTCGATTTCTTTGATACTGATTCCATCAATCAATCTTTGCTGAGCAACTTTATTGCTTCAATTCCGAACGGCCACAAGGTGCTTATTTACAGTCAAAACTGGCCGTGGGCAATGCGTACACCCTACACGGCAGCGCTTCGCGGCGCATTCCAGAGCATAGGCAGCGCACAGGTGGGCAACGGCACTGTGGCCGATTCGGTAGCTTACATTGTGTTCGGCACAAAGGGCAACGCACCGGGCACAGCTTCGGAAGTTATTGGCTCAGCACGAAACTCAATCATTACACTTTCAGATACACTTATTACCAATTGGAATGAAGGTGTAATGACTTCGCCAATAATTGGTCCAGCACAAAGCTGGGGTTCGTTTCACTGGCGGCAGCGCGCAGCAGAGTTACCCGATTACGACAATGTAGTTGTTCAGGTTATCGGTATTCAGGCCAACGGAACTGAAGCCATTCTGGCCACATTCCCCGAAGACTCGACTGATGTGCTGCAATTGAACAACTATGTAAACGCCACGCTGTTTCCGTACATCAAATTGGTAGCGCGCATGACCGATGATACATCGCGCACACCACCGCAGTTCGACCGCTGGCAGGTGCTCTACAATCCCCTGCCCGATTTGGCCGTGAACCCGCCGCGCTTCTTTAGTCTCAGCAACGACACGGTGCAGGAAGGCGAGCCGCTGCAACTGATTACCGCTATCGAAAACCTTACACCGTGGCCGGTAAACGATAGTTTGCTGATTCGCTACTGGGTGATAGACCAGAGCCGCGCACGCGATTCATTGCCCGACAAACTGCGGCTGCCCGTGCTTGCCGGTTACACCTGGTTCCGCGATACATTGCGCGTGCCCACCGAAGGCCTCAGCGGTAACAACGAACTCTGGCTCGAAGTAAATCCGCTTGGCGATGTAAGCACCATATTGGAACCGTATCACTTCAACAATGTGCTGATGGTTCCGTTCAGCGTAAGTACCGATAATATAAATCCGCTGCTCGATGTTACATTCGACGGTGTTCACATCATTAACGGCGATATTGTTTCGGCGCGGCCATCGATTCTGATTCAGCTGAAAGACGAAAACCAATTCCTTGCGCTCAACGATTCGTCTGACTTCCGCGTTTTCCTGCGCAGCCCCTCGCAAAGCAATCCGCAACTGCTGAGCTGGAATCAGGAATTGATTTTTACGCCCGCCGTGCTGCCCAACAACAGCTGTAAAATTCTTTATACCCCGGAACTCATACAGGACGGCACTTACGAACTTATTGTGCAAGCCAAAGACCGTTCGAGCAATAGTTCGGGCTTTACTGATTATCGCATAACGTTTGAAGTGGTAAACAAACCCAGTGTAACCAATGTGCTTAATTATCCGAATCCGTTCAGCACATCAACGCAGTTTGTGTTTACGCTTACCGGCGCAGAAGTGCCGGAGGTATTTACAATACAAATCATGACCATTACCGGAAAAGTAGTGCGCGAAATTGATCGTGATGAGTTGGGAGAATTACGTATTGGCCGCAACATTACAACGTATGCATGGGATGGCCGCGATGAATTTGGCGATTTGCTGGCGAACGGGGTTTATTTGTATCGTGTAATTACCCGGTTAGATGGAAACAGTGTGGAGCTGCGGCAAACGGGTGCTGACCAGTATTTTACGCAGGGTTGGGGTAAGATGTATTTGATGCGGTAGGCCACAAAGAAATATGTAATTAATAAAAAAAACTCTATTTTGTAATGTTTAACACAAATACTATTGCAAATGACAACCTCTAAATCAATATTTCTATTTATTATACTTGCCATCTCTACAACACTAAAGGGTCAAGCTTTGTTTGATCCATATGCCAATTATCAGAATGTCCAAGGCCCTGTTAATTTTAGCGTTCCTTTTCAATATGATGGTGAATATGTAATTACATCTGAAAGATGGTTTAGCTTTTCTTCACCAGCATATGTTTATTCCTGTAAAATTGAGGTGGTCTCTTTTCCATTTTCGCCTTGTCCAAATTGGATTTCAAATCAATGCGGTGATGATCCATCTAACTTACCTACTAATCCGGAACGAAATTTATATCTACCCCAGAATTTAACTACTTGGGATGGTTTACAAAAAAGCGTATCAAGTAATATTATTGGAAATTTTTGCGAACCCTATACTCTTATTACTGCAGCTTATTTAGTCTATAATTTGCCTTGGAATGTATCAGCTAGGCCATTAGTACTTCCTCATTCGGTTTTAAAAATAACTTATTATACTCATTGTTATGACCATCTAAACCAACCCGTTGATTCTATTTCTTTTGTTTATGATAATACTCGTGGGAGAATGCGCTATTACCCATTTTCGGACATAAATTATATGGGGATTGCAACTACTTCATTTTATGATGTGAATTTTGCTCCAAAATTGCTGCATGATCCTTATCTACACACATACGGTCAAAATGGAAATGCTTCATATACTCCAACAAATCAATCAACATTAAATTATTTCCCCTTCAATGACGAAACAGGTTATATTTTTTGTAACACAACTGATATCGCACTTTCACCTTCTGATATTTTCTTTAGTTCCGGTTATCAAAGACTTCAAATACCACCTTACGCATTAATTGAAGCGCCTTTACTAAACACTAATGGAGATTTATTAGCTGGATATGATGATCAGAACAGTGATGGTATTTATGAAATTATACAAGGTCAAACAGGAATAAAACATAATTATTTTATAGATCAACCAATAGATTTATCAACTATTAATTCAACTGAACAAACAATTTATAATCCATCAGAAGTAACAATCATCAACAACACAACACTAACATTTCCAGAGGGATATACATTTAGAAATGTAAATGGCAGATATCCATATCAAACAGAATACAATCAGTTTATATCCGGAACGCCAACCCTATTTTATGACAATCCTTTAGATGCTGTTGTTTCTTCTCAATATACGCTTACCGATGACCCTAACACTTTAAATGATGAAAGATTATCATACTATTATGTAAGTGCCGGGTGTACACTTTCTATAGAAAAGTGTGTGACTATTTGGGATGCAGTAATAGTTCTTCAAGATGTTAGTTCTGTTTTAGCCTATGATCCAAATGTAACTTATGGAAACTTTCAAATTGAAGCTAACGGAGGACAAGTCATAACAACCACTTATGCCCCATCAACTCCACAATGTAAATCTGCCTGCAACTTAAAATCATTCTACGACTATACTGGCGAGTCAATTTCCAATATCAATGACTGGACTGTTAGTAATCTTAATCAAGTTTTTCCAACTTCTTCGGGAGGTATTGCCAGAATTGGAGCACCTATTTATGTAGGTACCGGACAAACAATTACAATTGATGCTGGTATTCGATTAGAATTTGGACAGGGGGGAAAAATTGTTGTTGAACGTGGAGGAAAATTAATTATCAATGGAACTCCATCGAATCCTGTTATACTTACCAGTGCATGTGAGGAAATGTGGAAAGGGATAGAAGTATATGGCGACAGAACACAAAGGCAGTTTATTAATTCTAATTCTTCACAAGGTTATCTTGAACTTAATTACACCATTGTTGAAAATGCAGATGAGGCGATTACAGTTGCTAAACCTTATCAATTTGGTTTTGAAGGGGGAATAATAAGGGCGTACAATTCTACATTTCGTAATAATGGACGTGACGTGCAATTTCAAGCCTACAGAAACTTCATACTCTCATCTGGTTATACTATTGACAATATGAGTTTGTTTAACAATTGTATTTTTGAAACAACTAATTTACCTGTAGAACACGGTTTTCTTGTTGGCGAAAATGGGGTACAATATGCTAATGTGGCTCATGTAACACTTAATGAAGTAAGAGGTGTTTCATTTACCGGTTGCCAATTTCGCACCGTAAATTCAAGTGCTTATCATCCTCATGCAAGAGGGACAGGTATTTTTTCGATTGATGGTACTGCAAAGTTTTCTACATCCTCTCCAAATACTTTTTCAAATCTTTCAGATGCCATTTGGCTCACCAGTTCCGGATTTCCGGCTGGCGTTACAACAATTGACAATCAGCAATTTACAGGCAATATTCACAGCATTCTACTCGAAGGTTTGCCACAAGCCCGTATTGTAAATAACGAAATTGATGTACCCGAATCAGAAGCCGATCCTCTTTTATATACTATTCCATTGTTTAAAGGATATAATAAGCCGGTAGGAATATACCTGCTCGGCTGCTATGGGTATGACATCTGGGATAATGCTATAAATGTGAATGACAACAGTACTTTGCATAACGCCCAGGTTAACTGCGATGATTGTTCTTACGATATTGTAATTAATAATACAGTACAAACAGATCCAAATAATTTAAGTGAGTTTGGAACAGGCACCGTCTATCGCAATACAATGCGCCATGCCTCTATGGGTATTCAGTTTGAAGCAAATAACGGTGATCCGATTACTACAGGCACAGGGGTAGATATGAAATGCAACAGTATGGATGATTTTTATTTTAATGATCTTACGGTGATGGGGAGGAGTGCTACTGTTTTTCCTGCGTATCCGGCAGTGTATAGTTATTTAAGAGATCAGGGGGGCTGTATCAGCCCCTCAACCCAAGCTGGCAATAGCTTTTCTGGAAACTGTAATACTTCATTGAATAAGTACAATATTTACAATGGGATAAATTCTATTAACTTTATTTACTCAGACATTTTTTTATCTTCTCCATCATCAAATTGTATTAATAATAATATAGTATATTGCCAAAACTCAATTACTCCAAATTTATGCTCAGATGTACTTACTCCCATTAATGATCCAATACTTTTCTATGTTTCTTATGGTCGTGACTTAGAAAATAACACTTCCACTCTACGTCAAATACTCTCATCAGAAACAGACGGAGGCAATACATCTGCACTATTCAACCTCATCCAAACGGGTACAGCAACGGCCATACGTACAGAATTAAATCGTGTATCGCCCTGGCTCAGTGATACGGTAATGATTTCGCTGCTCAATTACCGCGATATACTTAGTGATACCGGACTTATTACAGTCTATATCAATAATTCGGGACTCTCACCGGCAGTTCTTCAGGCTGTGTTAACAGCATCGCCTGCATTCAATAGCTCACTTATACAGCAATTAATACTGGCACAAAATAAACTCTCTGAGCGACGCGAAACAGAGGCACAGCTAAACAATTCGCTAAATCGCTTGCAGCAAAACATTCATCGCCTTGTATATTCGGCGGTAGAAACAACCAACTACTCACCGGCCATTGCCTATCTCGACAGTATAAACACCACTATATCGGTACGCGAACTGCTGCGCCTACATTTATACGCCGGGCAGTTTACACTTGCAAACTCGGCCTTAAATCGCTTAATTTCACTACAAAATTCATCAGCCGGATGGTTCGAAGAAATAGCCGGTCTGGCCATTCAGCAACGCGATTCGGGCGATTCATGGATGCAGTTAAATTCACCACAGGT
Organism: Bacteroidota bacterium; assembly: GCA_046335555.1. GTDB lineage: Bacteria > Bacteroidota > Bacteroidia > Palsa-965 > Palsa-965. The sequence goes on along the minus strand of JBKDHA010000167.1, from coordinate 21,037 downwards.
AGCCATGCTTAACAATTTCTATATTACGCCATACGAAAAGGTGGTACCGGTTAGAACACTGTTCCGCCATAGAATAGGCATGCAATATGGTATTGAACCTTATGGACAGCCTTCCAGCGGGCTTCGTACCGCCCATACGTCAAACGTTATTTCATCTAAAACAGAATATGGCAAGTTGCTACTGCAACCCAACCCGGCAAACGATCAACTTACCATTTACCTCCCGCAGTCCGAAAACAACAGCCACGTAGAAATTATTTCCGCCACCGGCGAAAAAGTGGCTGTTTACACTACTTCTGCGCTTGCGCAGTTAACAGTAAATACCAATGAATTCCCGCAAGGACTCTATATGGTTGTTTACTACACCGCTTCCGGCAAACGAAACAGCGAACGCCTGATTATTGCACGATGAAAAAAATATGCCTTGTAGTGTTTGGTTTGCTCCTGTACTTTACGGTTCAGGGGCAAACTTATTTTAATAAGAACTATGACTATAATGGAATTACCAATAATTCGGGTGGGCATTTAATCTTATCAGATACAACTATTTTTCTACCCACAACTTATTACAGCCAAACTGGCACAGGTACGTTAAGATTTATGTATATAGACAAACAGGGTGACACAATAAATTCTACGGCAATATCTTTTCCCAATACATTCCTGAATATTTCCTCTTCCTCACCAATTTATGATCCTGCTGACTCTGCAATAATTTTTTCATGCGCACGTATTGACTCTGTCAATAATATGAATTCATTTATTTGTAAAGTAAGTTTATCGGGCGATACAATTTGGACAAGCACAATAAATTATCCGGGATATGATTTAACACACGCTATACTGATTGATAGCAATTGTTACATATTCATCGGCTTAACCAATAGTTTTGGCGCAGGTTCATACGATGTTCTTTTTTATAAGGTATCAAAAAACGGAGGATTAATCCAATCAACCGCTATTGGTACTACAGCACCCGAAGGTGCTATTTCGGCCTGCTGGAGTGGTGATGGAAATATTTTAATATCGGGACCCGAAAACAGCGACGATTTGCTGATGAAGGTTGATCGAAACGGCAACCTAATCTGGCGGCTGGTTTATCCATTCGGAATGGGACAGTGTTTTGTTTCAATAGACAGCATTTCTGATATTTATATTGCAAGCAGTAAAGTGGGGCCAGCTAATACTGATAATCTTGTGTTACGAAAAACTGATTCAACTGGAGTAATTATGTGGGAAAGAACTTACATAAACACTTCAGCTTATGTTGCATCCATCAATCCCATATATATTGCACCAAATGGTTTTTTATACCTTTCTTCTGCAACAACCTCTTTGTCCATCAGTAAAGGATTTCTCTGGTGCTTTGCTCCAAACGGCGACAGCCTCTGGTCGGTAACTTATGAATCTACACCCGGTTTGGACGCTTATCTAACCGACCTCTCACCCTTCCCCGGCGGCGGCTTCCTGATGTCGGGTTTTACCGATTCGCCCACGCAATACAACAACGCCTGGTTAGTGCGGGTTGACAGCAACGGCTGTTTGATTCCGGGCTGTTTAACGGCGGTGGAAGAATTGGAGCAGGCTGGCAGTGGCGGGCTGCAGCTTATGCCCAACCCGGCAAACGATATAGTAAGTATAGCATTTAAGGAACAGCCTACTGCGGGTACTATTTTCATATACAATGCTGCCGGAGCACTTGTTTTGAGTCAACTATACACACCTACCATTGACATTAGTCATTTTGCAGAAGGGCTGTATTTTATCAATTTTATTTCTTCGGATGGCAGCAGCTCAGGGAAATTGGTAATTAGCCGGTAATTTTTTTTGTTAGTACGGTAAACCTTTACAATAAATGTGCGTCAAAGAGAGACATAACAAGAAACCACACTCTTATGCGCACTTCCCGACTACTCCTCTTTTTATTTGTACTTGCCGGTACGTTTGCTTTTACTGCTGCAGAAGCACAGCCCGGACAACGCGGCCCGCGGGCAAAACGTCCCGCAGTGCGCCGTGCCGAAAAAGTACATGCCCGCCGCGTAATCCGCCGCACCGCCTTTGTGATTCAGGCCGCGCAGAAAAAAGTAAAAGAAAACAAAGTATATACCGGCAATCTGGCACGTTCAATAGCGCATCAGCGTTATGCGCGCAAGCTGTATTTGCAGGGGCGTTACCTGCGTGCCATGCACCACTCGCGCCGCGCCCGTCAGTTGGCGATTCTGGCCATTAAAGCCAATAAAGGAACCGAAACGGCTGATATGACTTATAACAAAGAAGATGAGGAAATAATGAATTCCGAGCCGGTTTCTGACAAAGAGTTGGATGATGAGCTGGATAAGGAAATGCCTAATCAGCCAACAAAAGACGAAGACTTTGTAGATGCTGTGCTAACTGAGATCGACATTTCAGACCTTGAATAGTAGCTGTTTACAGATTTTGTAATTAAAAAGACTTCTTATGCCGCCTTAGCAGTTATAGCTGGGGCGGTTTGTTTTTGATCTGCAATCCCATGTTTTTTCACCACATACACTTGCAGCTGCCGCGATGTATCGCGGCACAATTATGTATAGCATTCGGAATGATCGGCAAAATTTTAGCTGCACGAAAATAAAGCACTTCAAATCCAGCATTCGGCACACGGCTAAATTTCTATCTTTACAGAGTTCGGTCGTGTATGCGCATTAAACTGCTTCTTCTTTGTTTGCTTAGTGCAGCCCTGCTCAGTGCTGCCTGGCCGCCGTGGGGATTTTCGCCCCTGCTGTTTGTGGCTTTTCTGCCGTTGCTGCTGGTGCAGCATATTGTAAGCGGCGATAACCGTTTGCGTGCTAAACATCTTTTCGTTTATGCACTCATCACATTTGCTGTGTGGAACATCATTACAACCTGGTGGATTTATTATGCCTCGTTTTTTGGTGTGGTAATGGCTGTTTTGGTAAACACATTGTTAATGTCGCTAGTGTATCTGGCATTTCACAAAATAAAACGCAACCTGCCCGAACGTCTCGGCAATTTTGTACTGATTCCGGTTTGGATTACGTTTGAGTATTTGCATCAGGGTTGGGATTTATCGTGGCCCTGGCTCACATTGGGAAATGCATTTTCCGAAAACTACAAACTGATTCAATGGTACGAATACACCGGAGTTTTCGGCGGAAGTTTGTGGGTGTTGCTCATCAATGTGCTGTTGTTTGAACTGTATGTACACCGGAATACCTTACTACGTCCGGTGCGGAAAAAGATTATTCATGCAACAGCAGTTGCTTTGCTTATTGTTGTGCCAATTATTTTTTCGTTTGTGCTGTTGCTTAACAACACAATTATAAAACCTAAGGGTATTGATGTTGTTGTAGTTCAACCCAATGTTGATCCGTACAAAAAATTTAGCGGCAACTATTTGCAAGACCTGAATGCGATGCTGGATCTGGCCGCAGCCAAAGCCGATACAGCAACCGATTTTATTGTGTTCCCGGAAACTGCTATTGCTGAGAATATCTGGGAAAACGAAATTGCTTATTCGTCAAGCGTAAACCGCATAAAGGAGTTTCAGAAGAAATTTCCGCATACAGTTATTGTTACCGGAGCATCAACAGCTTATCAGTTTGCACCGAATGAGAAACGTACCATTTCGGCACGGAAGTTTTCGCAGAACGATATTTGGTACGATGCTTTTAACACGGCATTGCAGTTCGACAGTTCATCAACCATTCAGGTCTATCACAAATCGAAATTAGTTCCGGGTGTTGAACAGATGCCGTTTCCGGAAATTTTCGGTTTGCTTGGCGAATGGGCTGTTGATTTGGGCGGCACATCCGGCACATTGGGCAAACAAGATGAACGCGCAGTCTTTGTTTCGGCCAACGGAAAAATTGCTCCGGTGATTTGCTACGAATCGGTTTACGGAAATTATGTAGCTGAATATGTGCGCAACGGTGCCGAATACATTTTTATCCTCACCAATGATGGCTGGTGGAATGATACACCCGGCTACAAGCAGCATTTGCGTTACGCCCGGCTGCGCGCCATTGAAACCCGCAAAGGCATAGCCCGCTCGGCCAACACAGGAATTTCCTGCTTTATTGATCCGTTTGGCAATATAACCCAGCCGCAGCCGTGGTGGACTGCTTCAGCCATCAGGCAACAGATATATTCGCAGCCCGGCGAAACATTTTATGTGCGCTTTGGCGATTATATAGCGGTGTTTTCGCTGATTGTATTTATTGGAGCAACAAGCTGGGCAAGTGTGCGCTGGTATTTGCGGCGCAAGCGCTGGAAGGCAAACAAGGCTTAACAACCAAACTGTATTTCCTGATTTTTTATGGTTGCCAAACGGGATGATTATATAGTCCTGATTGTAGCGGAAAGCGCACAGGTTACAACATTGTAATTTTGAGCAGATTGCGCCGAGCACTTGCAGCGGAAAGCAGGAGCAGGTGGTTTTTAATAGCAGCAGAAGGTTCACTCCTTCTCTTTTTTGAAGCTTGTGAAGTACTTCTTGCCGATATTCGCCGAATATCGATACAATTCGGCGAAGATCGTTTATAAATGCGTACATCAACTCCTTTAAAAATGCCTAATTTTGCACGTCGTTTGGCAGCAATACCGCTGCACACGCACAACACGCTTTTATGGAACAGTATGACGTTGTAGTTATCGGCTCGGGCCCCGGTGGTTACATTGCAGCCATCCGCTCGGCTCAGCTCGGACTGAAGACAGCCATTATTGAACGTTATTCAACCCTCGGCGGTACCTGCCTCAATGTAGGCTGTATTCCGTCTAAAGCCCTGCTCGACTCATCAGAGCATTTCTACAATGCGGCGCATACGTTTGCCGAACACGGTATTGAAATTCCGGCTCCGAAAGTAAACATCGGACAAATGATAAAGCGCAAAGCTGATGTGGTAAAACAAACCACCGCCGGCATTGCGTTTTTGATGAAGAAAAACAAAATTACTACCTACACCGGTCACGGTTCGTTTGTAAATACAACTACTGTAAAAGTGACTGCTGCCGATGGTTCGGTGACCGAAATTGGTGCAAAAAACACCATCATTGCCACCGGTTCAAAACCATCGACACTGCCGGGCATTACGATTGACAAAAAACGCATCATCACTTCTACCGAAGCGCTCGAACTGAGCGAAGTACCGAAGCACCTCGTAATTATTGGCGGCGGAGTTATTGGTCTTGAATTAGGTTCGGTTTACGCCCGCCTCGGTGCCAAAGTAAGCGTGGTGGAATATACCAATTCGCTTATCGGCACAATGGACGGCACTATGGGCAGCGAGCTCCAGAAAGTGCTGAAGAAAATTGGTATGACGTTTTACCTCGGCCATAAAGTAACCGGCGTAAGCACAAAAGGCAAAACCGTTACTGTTACCGCCGAAGACCTGAAGAAAAACGAAACCATCAGCCTCGAAGGCGATTACTGCCTCGTATCTGTTGGCCGCCGTCCTTATACCGACAGTCTTGGTCTCGAAAATGCCGGCGTAAAATTAGATGAGCGCGGACGTGTTTTTGTTGACGACCACCTGCGTACCAATGTGCCCAACATTTTTGCCATTGGCGATGTTGTGCGTGGTGCAATGCTGGCGCACAAAGCCGAAGAAGAAGGCGTGTTTGTGGCCGAGCAAATTGCCGGACAGAAACCGCACATCAACTACCTGCTTATTCCCGGCGTGGTTTACACCTGGCCCGAAGTTGCAGGCGTAGGCTACACAGAAGAGCAACTGAAAGAAAGCGGCCGCGGCTACAAAACCGGCAGCTTCCCGTTCAAAGCCAGCGGCCGTGCGCGCGCCAGCATGGACATTGACGGCTTAGTAAAAGTGCTGGCCGATAAAGACACCGACGAAATTCTCGGCGTACACATAATAGGCCCGCGCGCTGCCGATTTGATTGGCGAAGCAGTTGTGGCTATGGAATATCGCGCCAGCGCCGAAGACATTGCCCGCATGAGCCACGCGCACCCCACATTCAGCGAAGCAATTAAAGAAGCTTGTCTGGATGCAAGTGCCAAACGTGCGCTGAATATTTAATATTGACCAAATGATTACATCTGCCGAACTCAAACAACTCATACTTCAAGGCGAAACAGATCGTCTTGAATTGACGGTGTCTAAAACCAATGATGAGAAGTTTGGGCAGGCAGTTTGTGCATTTGCTAATGATTTGCCGAACAGCGGGCTGCCCGGGTATTTGGTTATTGGTATTAACGACCAGCTACAACCTACCGGAGTTCAGATTGATGATAAACTCCTGCAACTGCTTGGAGCAATCCGGTCAGATGGTCTTTTGCTTCCTCCCCCGTCAATTCAGGTAGCTAAGTTGCAAATAGACGGGCATGATGTGGCTGTAGTTGAAGTACAGCCGGGTCATGTTCCGCCGTATCAGTTTAAAGGAAATGTGTGGATAAGAATTGGGCCGAGAAAGGGAATTGCATTTGAAGGGGATGAACGTATTCTTAGTGAGCGACGTTCTTCTTTGGCTACTATAAGTTATGATGCGTCGCCTTGTATCGGTAGTACTATTGATGACATTTTATTGGATTCTTTTTTTTTAAATTATTTGCCCCGCGCGGTGGATAAAGAGATAATTGAAAAAAACCATCGTGACAGAAAAATTCAACTTTCAGCACTTGGATTTTATGTTTTGAAAAATGATTGTCCTACCTATACGGGAATTCTTCTATTTGGTATAAATCCAGTATTCTGGGTACCAGGTGCATATATTCAATATGTTAAGTTTGCGGGACAGGGATTAGAAAGCGATGTTATGGAAGAAATAAAATTTTCAGGTGACATAATAAATATGCTCCCCCTGCTCGACAACTTCTTAAAAATGCAACTACCCATAACACCGAGAAGTAGCGGCGGACTTCAGGAAGAATATTACAAACCATATCCGCTTGTAGCAATCAGAGAATTACTGTTAAATGCAGTAATGCACCGCGATTATCGCTCTAATGCACCGATAAGACTGTACTTTTTTTCAGACAGAATAGAAATTCAAAATCCAGGAGGACTTTATGGTAGAGCTAGGCCAGAAAATTTTCCCGACCAAAGTGATTACAGGAATCCAAGAGTTGCCTCTGCCCTTAAAAATCTTGCTTATGTAAATCAATTTAACCGGGGAGTAATAACTGCTAAAAAACTTCTGGAAGATAATGGTAATCCTAAACCTGAATTTACCATAACACAGCCAGACTATCTAGCAATAAAAATATATAAACGGATATGAGTAATAAAGCTCCTGTAATTACTTTCTATTCTGTTTCAGACGACCGAAAAGAAGCAGTAGTTATTTATAACCTGCTGTATATGCTTGGTCGTGAAAAAAGTGTTGTTTGTATTGATCTTCATCCGGCACAGAAATTATCCGAACTCTTGCTTAATCAGCATCCGAAGGAAAAGGTATATGCAGAAAAAAGCCTGAATAATATTAATGGTATATTTCACTCATTTTCAGAAGGTAATTTTCAAATTGAACCAATTCAGTTAACTGATAAATTATTTCTGATATCAGGCAATAGAGATTATTCGAGATTAGAAGATCACCTGGCTAAAGAATGGTTAAGTGCATATAATGCAGGAACTAAAAGCACAAATTTAGCTAACCTTCAACTTTCATCTGTATTGTATCACGTTTTTATAAAAATTCGTTTAAATTTTGAACCTGACCTCATTATTGTTTTTACCAGTGATTATGGTGGTTACATACATCGTAATGCAGTTTTATCCAGTCAATATCTGATTGCAACTATTTTAAGTGACGACATTTTAGCCGCCTCTAAACTTGCAAAAATCGGTGCTTCATTATCCACATGGAAGGAACAATGGGAAAATATCTTGAGTAAAATTTCTAACGATACAAAAACAGACCTGCCCGCCGGAAATTTTTCTGCACGAGGATATGTATTATTTAATGGTCAGCAAGGTCAACAACAGGCCAAAGCAGATCTGTACCATTTAAACATCTCTCACAAAGAAAAAATTACTTTAGATACTGATGATGATTGTGTTGGAATAGTTTTTAATTATCCCAGTATTTATGAAATGGCTGAACAAAGCCAAAAACCAGTATTTGAACTAACTCCGGCAGACGGAGCAATCTATGCTCATGCAGCGGCAGTGCGTAAGGTTGAAGAATCTTATAAACTACTTGCAGATAAAATTATCCATATCTCTGAAAATAAATCGATCTGCTAAACATTTCGGGTATCGAATTGTCTTTAATTACCAATGAAAACCGGCATCCTTCTCGTCAACCTCGGCACACCCGATAGTCCGCGCACGCCTGATGTGCGCCGTTACCTCCGCGAATTTCTGAGCGACCGGCGCGTACTCGACATTAACCCGATTGGGCGCTGGGCATTAGTTAATCTTATTATTGCACCTTTTCGCGGACCAAAGTCGGCAAAGTTGTACAGCCATATCTGGACGGGTGAAGGTTCGCCGCTGCTGATACACGGGCTTGCGTTGACGCGAAAGCTTCAGGCATCATTGGGCGATGATTATGTGGTTGCATTTGGAATGCGTTATCAAAATCCGGCGCTCGAAACTGCACTTGATGTGCTGCGCAAAGCATTGGTTGACCGCATTGTGGTTGTTCCGTTGTATCCGCAATATTCATCGGCAGCAAACGGTTCAACCATTGAAGCGGTGATGAAAGTCATCAGTAAATGGGAAATTACGCCCGACATCAGCATTATCAGCCGCTTTCATGAGCATCCGGCCTACCTGAAAGCACTTACCGAAACCGCAGCACCTTTCAATCATAACGATTACGATCATGTGCTGTTCAGCTTTCACGGCATTCCGGAACGGCAGATTACAAAAGGCGATGCCAACTACGGCAGCGGCGAATGTAAGTTTGGCGCCTGCTGCGAAACACTGCACAGCGGCAACCGCTATTGCTACCGTGCAAACTGCGTGCAAACTGCCCGCGCACTTGCACGAAATCTCGGCATCAGCGAAGATCGCTATACAATTAGCTTTCAGTCGCGCTTAGGCAGCACACCCTGGGTGAAACCGTATTCTGATAAAGTGATTGAAGAACTCGGTAAAAAAGGAGTGAAAAAAATACTTGCCTTCTCTCCTGCTTTTGTGGCCGATTGTTTAGAGACAATTCACGAAATAGGTACCGAGTATGATGAATTGCTGCAGGAACACGGCGGCGAAAAAGTGCAACTTGTGCCGAGCCTGAATAGCAACGATTATTGGGTTGAAGCGCTAAAAGAAATTGTTCGGGAGAAGTAATTTATATATCTCAGAAATGAAAACGGACTGCAAAATAATAATGCAGTCCGTTTTCATTTAATGGATGATAATATCAATCGCGGGTAATGAACAGTTTTTTGCTGAACTGCTCGCCGGTTGCACTGACAACACTAACCATATACACTCCGGTGGCAGGAATATTTCCGATCAGTTCAAACCGGTTTGCTCCTGCCTGTGCGCTAAACTGCTGATCGCGGACTAAACGACCGCGGCTGTCGTAAAGTACAATGCGGAAGTCTTTACCGAAAGCCGTATGCACATTCACAACTACATTACCGTTACCGGAAAATGCATCAACAATATCGTTACCGGCACCGCAGGGATGAACAGTAATGATTGCAGACAAAGACGACTGTCCGTTATAATCGGTTTGGCGGATGCGGTAATATGTAGTTGTGCCAAGTTGAGCGGGATCAGAGAATTGATAGTTGTTAAGCATTGCACTGTTTCCTGATCCGGGAATTGTGCCGGCAGGAATCCACGCAGAACCATCGGCACTTTTTTCGATAGTAAAAAAATCGTTGTTCTGTTCGGTTGCTGTACTCCAGCGGATAAGTGCATTTCCGTTTGAGCAGGTGCCGTTTGTTTCGAGCCATTCGACAGGCAGCGGTGCAAGTTGCGATGAAAGCACCCATGGTGTATATGAAGCGGCAATGCTTAAACCGTTTGCCGTAACAGTTCCTACACCGGCAGTTACGCCAACGCCGCCGCCCAAAATAGCATTGTCAGGTAACCAGCCCCCGCCGAGCCAATATTGGGTGCCGATGGTGGAGGTTTGATAAGCCGGGATTAAAGTATTTTCCAAACCTCTGTAGCTGAAAGTAACGTTCGCTGTTATGGCAGCAGTACTGTTTATTTCCCACCAGCGATCAATTACAGCTTCGTCTGATCCGTCTTGAGCAAGCGTTGGATCATACATGTGTGTAACACCTGCTGCCCACGGTAAATTATTGCTGGCTGCTGTAGGACGGGTAGCTACATCAACTGTTGCACTGGTTGCCGGAATTTTATTAAATGTAAATGGTAACTGCACAGCAGTGGTTGTACCAAACGGATAGATATGTGCTCCGGTTGTTGTTCCCATTTGCCAGCGAACAATGCTTGGATTTGTTGCCAAATTAGTTTCGCTGATAATATAACCTGTTGAATTGGTTATTGCAGCCGCATTGGGGTTTGAAACAGTGAGCACAAAACTGTTCAGTGCCAGCGGTCGCGCTCCGAGGCTAAGCACTCCGGTAAGCGTTGAAATACCACCAACCGTAGTGTTGATGTTCAGTGTTTTCGTATTTGTGCCTTGAAGCGTAAGGTTAAAAAAGCTTGTTGATGCTGATCCGCCAATTGACTGCGCTGCACCGGTTAACAGTACCGTTGCTCCGTCGTTGGAGAAACCTGCATTGCCGGCATTGTTTATCCAGTTTCCGGCAATGTAAATCGAGCCGCCTGTTGTATTGTTGGTAATTAATCCGCCGGCTTGTGACGTATAATTACCGGTGGCTCCGTCAACCACAACTGCTGCTCCGGTGTTGAGAACAATACGCGCACCATTATTGATAAGCCCCTGCGCCTGAAGAGAAAAGGCACTCAGCAATGATGCAGCAAGTATGAGTTTTGGCTTCAGCATAGTGCAGTTTTACTGGGGTTTCTGGAGTTCTTTTTTCGGTGCTTCGGGCTTCGCAACTGGCTTTGCCTCTGCTTTCATTTCTTCCATAGGGCCGGGAGCCGGACCAAAACGTACATCAGCAAATTTTGAGACGAGATTACCGGAAGCATCTTTAGAGTCGGCACGATTGGCGGTCACAAACCATGTAAAATTTACATTAGAAGTTCCGCCCTGAAGCTCGATAACTTCAAACCCTGTTGCAGTTTTGTTAGCTACGTAAACGCCCTGACAATCGCCTTCGAGCTGAATAATTACGCGAAGCGGATGCTGTTCGTTAACGGCAATGTTTTTAGTAAAATTTGGATCTAATGTAATTTGTGCACGGCCATTCACCAATTGTCCCTGACCAAAATCCTGAAACAGCACTTCGGGCGCTTCGGGGCAGTATAAATTCACCAATTGATTATTCGTATCACGTACAATAGTTGATACAGTCCCCCGGACCATTGATTTTATAATTGGTTGCGCCTGTTCGTCCGCCAACATACGCATAGTCGGTAGCAGTACCATTGTTAAAATAGCCGCCCCATGTGTTATTCCCGGTGTTATTCGCATGACCGTAAACACCTGTATTGGTTCCGGTTGCAGCAATACCGGTTCCTCCAACAAGTAAAGAAGCGGTTGTGTTGTTACCTACGAACACACCACCAGTAGCTGCGGCAACTGAACCAAAACCATAAACCCCGGCATTGTTGGAAGTAAATGCTCCGCCGCTTCCGCTGAGAAGTGTGTAGTAGGTAGCGAGGTTGTTTCCTAAACCAACAACTGCTGTACCTGTTGCTGAAGAAGAAGCACCGAAAATACCCGGACGGTTGGCAGCAGTGGCATCAGCATATAAGCCATACCCCGCGCTTGTTGCTATAAATAAGCCTGCTGTGGAATTGGCTCCTGTTGATGTATTTTCTCCGTAAACACCAATACCACCTCCTGTTCCCGATATGTAGCCGTTTACAGCAAAATTACCTCCGGTGGTATAAACCGAAAACATATCACCTGCAAAAAAAGCAAAAGCACCGGGCTGGTTCAAAACAACTTCACCGTTGGTGGTGGCTGCAATACGCATACGTTCAACATTGTTTGTACGAAAGCCAATTGCTTGTGCATTGGTAGAGCCAACAAATTCGGTTCCTGCCAACGTATTTCCGTTTAAGAGCCAGCCACCCGAATAAGCCATCATCCGCCATGCGGTTCCGTCCCAATATAAAAATGCGTTCAGGTTGGTATCATATACAAACAATCCGACAGCAGGTGCTGCAATTGCTGTGCGTTGTAATGTTGACATTCGAGGAATGAGTGCGCCTCTGGTTGTCGAAACTACATCAAGCATAGCCGAAGCATCTGGTGCTGCACCCGTTGCATTTATTCCTACATTTTGTGCACGAACCTGTTGTAAGAATACAGCCAATAAGAACACAGTGAGTGTAAGTGTTTTTTTCATTCTGCCTTAATTATATTATTTCCGGTTAGTTAAAAGCAGCGCAGGGTCTATATGAGCTACGTGTCCTAAATTTAGAAAATTGATTTCTAATGTCCCAACACCAATCATTAAAATACTACCAAAACAGGTAATATTTCGGGCATATTCTCTTTACATAAACCTTATTTCGATCTCCGTTGCCGGAGTAAAAAACAGCCTTTTCAGAATTCAACCCGTTATTCGTTTTGACCAGAATTTACTGTTGTGATTGCGCGGAAAAAGTCAACAGCCGCGGCGGAACATCGAAACGAACGGCAGTTCCGTCCCACCAAATTGATCCTGCCTGTGTGCCAAAACTATCATCAAGCATAATCATTCGTATATATTGGTCGAAAGAAACATCTCTGATTTCGGGCGAGACATCAGGAGTATTCTGATTGGAGGCCACTGCAATCCAAGTAAAATTTACAGTTGATGCTCCTCCGCTGTTTTCGCGTACAACAAAACCATCGGCTCTGATTTCTGAAATGTAAATTCCGGCACTTTGCCCGAGTGGAGTAACCGTAACCACAACATTTTCGCCGCTGCCGGTTATTGCTGCAAAGCTGCTGTCGAAAAGAACCTCAGCAATACCAGCTGTAAGTTGTCCGCGGCCTTTAGAATATACATCCTGAGTTATTCCCGTTGCAGCATAAGTAACCACACGTTTCTGCGTATTACCGGTCGAAGGTACCAGCTGAACTATTGCATTATTTGTAATGGTTAATCCGTCAACATAAACACCAAAACGGTTGCCCGAAAGTACTGTTCCGTAAACTTGTCCGTGTATCCAAGCCCCCATTACACCACCACTTAAACCTGCACCAATTCCAAAGTTTGGTTCATCAGGATAAGTTAGCAATGTGGCTGCCGGGTTAGCCAGACGACCGGCACCGCTGCCGTTAGTCGCATTACTCGAATAAACACCGTAGCTTAATGATGCTGCAGAATAATACGCTATACTTGTCCAGGTTACAGTACCATTGCTGTTTTGAGCAAGCACTCCTCCGGTGCGTGTTGAAAGATTGGTTCCAACATTACCAAATACACCAAAACTGTATTGTACATTATTTCCTAATGTGCCCCATACTCCACGGTTCAGGCTTGTTGTATAGTTTGCGCCTTGAGTAATGTTGTTCGTAGTTCCGCATACTCCGCTTGCAGAAATAACACCCGTATTCACACCGTTAAATACGCCATACACACCATACGATCTGCTGGATGCTGTGCTGTTGATTTCACCGTAAACTGCACTGTTTCCTGTTGTTGTTGAAGCCGAAAAGCCTGCTATTGCAATACGTTCTGTTGCAGTTGCTGTGACACTGAATAAATTAGTGGCTGCCGGTGCAGCAGTGTTGATACCAACTTGTCCATTACCAAACACACGCATACGCTCCGTGTTGTTGGTGTAAATCATGAATGGCTGATTGTTGATTGAGCCAATAAACTCAGTACCCGTTAAATTATTCCCGATCAGCTTCCAGCCGTTATTTTCCGAAAGTTCAACCCAAATTGTTCCGTTGTAAAACCAAAAACTATTTGTAGTTAGATCATATACATACAACCCCTGGGCAGGAGTAACAATAGCTGTACGCTGAACGGTAGTCATGCGCGGAACAAGGAGTCCGCGTGATGTAGATACAATATCTAACATTGCCGATGCATTGGGAGCTGCACCGGTTGCATTAATGCCTACATTTTGTGCTTCTATTTCAGTATTTAGAATAATTGAAAAAACAAGCACAAGCAGACATTGTAGTTTGGGGGTCTGCATGGGTCAAACAGGGTTTCTGATAATCAACTGATTATCATTGGGAAGGCAATATACAGTAAAACAGACGTACGAAGCAAATTAAACACATTAAAATCTAAATGATCTTACTAAAAGAATCAGCTTATTTTTGCGGATGCGGAAATGGTTTACCTATTCTTTCATTAATCATCAATTGCAGGCAAAACTTATTGCTGTTGCAGCAGTAACGGATACGGCCTGTGTGTGCGGCGGAAATGGGAAACAAGGATTTACTGAAGAACTTGTAGCCGGGTTCGGGATACATTCTGCAATAACCTCCTCAGATCAATCTCCTTCTTTTGATGCACTTCAATTGTTTGTGAGTTCAACCCGCGACTGGATTTTTGGTCATCTCAACTATGACCTGAAGAACGAAATTGAAAAAGGAATTTCGTCTGAACATCACGACGGGATTGAATTTCCGCTGCTTCAGTTTTTTTGCCCGAAACTTGTTGTCCGCAAAAAAAATGATTCGGAAATTGAAATCGGAGGCTTTGAAGGTGAAGAAGAAGCATTTCAATTATTTCAACAGATCAGAGATGCTGAAATATCAGAAATTGCAACTAATTCACCAGTCTCAATAATTGAACGAACACCACGTGCTGATTACATAAAGGCCGTTGAACAACTCAAAAAACATATTGCGCGGGGCGATATTTATGAAACTAATTATTGCATGGAGTTTTATGCACAGCAGGCAGAACTGAACACTGCTGCATTACAGCAAAAACTGAATGCCCTTAGCGAAGCACCGTTTGCGGTTTACTATAAACTGCAACACCTGCATTTATGCTGTGCCAGTCCCGAACGCTTTATGCAGAAAAAAGGAAACACACTGCGTTCGCAACCTATAAAAGGAACGCGCCGCCGTGGTAATTCGCCAGAAGAAGATGAAATGCTGCGCAGCGAATTGCTTAACGATGCCAAAGAACGCTGCGAAAATGTGATGATTGTAGATTTAGTCCGCAACGATTTATCAAGAAGTGCGGCACGCGGCAGTGTGCATGTGCCCGAGCTTTTCGGGATTCACACATTTAAAACCGTGCATCAAATGATTTCAACCGTTGAAGCGCAGCTTGCGGAAGATGTGCATCCGGTTGAAGCCATACGCCGCGCATTTCCGATGGGTTCAATGACCGGAGCACCCAAGCTGCGCGCCATGCAGCTTTGCGAAGAAACCGAACACATGCGCCGCGGTTTATACTCGGGAGCTGTTGGATACTTCACTCCTGAAATGGATTTCGATTTCAATGTGGTTATCCGCAGCATACAGTACAATGCGCAAACCGGTTACCTTTCGCTCATGGCAGGAAGCGCAATTACAGCCGCAGCGCAGCCCGAAGCGGAATACGAAGAATGTAAACTAAAAGCAGCAGCATTGCTCAGTGCACTCGGGGCAAAAAAATCGGCGTAGTTTTACATCGTGAACAACAAGTCCGGCACTTTTGCTGATCAGTTTATTGATGCACTTACCAACTGCGGTTATCAACCCGGGCAGAAACTGCTTGTTGCAGTAAGCGGCGGAGTTGATTCGGTTGTGCTGGCGCATTTGCTGCATACTGCTGCTGTACACTTTGCTGTTGCTCACGTAAATTACAACCTGCGCGGAACCGAATCAGCAGAAGATACTGAGTTTGTAAGACAGCTTGCGGCTGCATATAATGCCGAATTTCATCTTTATTCATGCAGTGAAAATGAAATCACCGGCAATGTGCAAAATGCCGCGCGCAAAATCCGTTACACATTTTTTGCGCAAACAGCCCGCGCTGCTGAATGTGCTTTTGTAATAACGGCTCATCATCTCGATGATTCCATAGAAACCCTTCTGCTCAATCTCGCCCGCGGCAGCGGACTTGCAGGGGCAACAGGAATAAAAGCTGTGCAGGGTAATGTAATTCGCCCGTTGCTGGATTTTACGCGGGATGAAATTATGGAATACGCACATCAGCATAATTTGCATTGGCGAAACGACAGCAGCAATGCAACTGAAAAATACACCCGCAACAGGCTGCGGCATCAGCTTTTGCCTGAATTGCTTCGTGTGCATCCGCAGGGGCACAATGGTTTCAGGCATTCGCTTGAACTGCTGCAGGGTGCACGGCTGCTGATGCTCGAAGCTGTTGAGCATTTCCGCGCGCAGCACACCACACAGCGCAGCAACAGCTTTGATATTGACACAACAGCCCTGCAGCAACATCCTGCCGCAGCAGCATTGCTGTACGAATTGTTGCAGCCGCTGGGCATTAGCGCCTGGGCTGCACGTCAGGCTTTTCGGTTGCTCAGTGCACAAACCGGTGCATATATTGTAAATGGCAACTACAAAATCACCCGCAGCCGCGATGCACTTGTGGTTTCCGAAAACAGCGGACAGCTTCCGGAAGCATTAACGATTGAAGAAAACACACAAACAGAATTGCTGCTGCAACAGAAAATTGCTGTGCCTGAAAAGTTTAACAGCAACAACTGGGAAGCAATTGCAGATGCCGGGAAACTGCGCTGGCCGCTCGAACTGCGCGTCTGGAAAAACGGCGACAGCATTCAACCCGTTGGCATGAGCGGACGGAAAAACATCAGCGATATACTTACGGATATGAAATGGCCGGCACAGCAGCGCCGCGAAGTTTTAGTGCTCACCAGCGGCAACGAAATTATTTGGATGCCCGGCTACCGGATTTCGGCGCAGTTTGCAATTACTGCATCAACCACACAAGCCATTCGCTTTACCTTTGATGCAGATTACTATGGCTGAAACCGAAACCATATATTTCGATGAACGGCAGTACCACGGACTCAACCGGCACTCTATGCTGCGCCGGTTACTGCTGGCTACGTTCTGCTTTGTTGGTTATTACTGGTCGGAAAACCCGAAGCCGGTGGAGACTGATTTTTTCCGGATCGGCGAATACCCCGGCAACGACCGTTCAGGCGAATTATTTTTTGTGCTTGGTCTGGCCGTACTGGCGCTGTCGGTTTTACTGCTGTTTATCCTTCACATGCGAACTTTGGTGCTTCAGCAGGCCGTGCTTGTTGACGGGCGCTGGCCGGTTAAGCGGGTTCGGATTGACTTAAACGGGATTGATTCAATTCGCAGGGTCAGACTAAAACCGTCGGTGCTGAACCGGCCTGTTTACAACCTTTTCAACAAAGGCAAGATTCGGTTTTATACACATGGTAATGATGCAGTTGAGTTAACCACTACCGACGGTATAATTTATCGGATTGGCACACAACGCCCCGAGGAACTGATACTTTGCATTTCGAAGCGGCTTGAAGACCTAAAGTCAAGCTAACGTTCATCTGATTTATGCTTTTTTAAGAGAATTTTCTTCCCTCCGACAAAATGAACCAAAAAGCTTTGCGTTGTTTATGAACAATGCTTGATTTTCTAGTTGCTATTAGTTAATTTCATCGGACAAACACACTCTTTTATCTCTCACTTTTAATTCCTGATCGATATGGCAGCGATTCCCTCCCTCATCAACATTGAGAAAGAACAAGTGCGCGAACTCCGTTTTCCTGCCGGTGAAGTACTGCACAGCGAAGAGGAACGCCACCGCCGGCAATCTGAACTCGACCGAGCACTTGTGCTGGGTAATGTTGACCACAATAAGGTGCGCATTATTTTCAGTGATTCTGAGGGTTTGAAGGAGGTTCAGACCACCATCTGGGCCGTTACCGACGAGCGGATTATCCTCAAAAGCGGCATGGTTATACCCATCCGGCGAATCGTTGAAGTCATTACCTGATTGGTAATGTGTTAAATTAAAGTCCGGGACAAAAACCCGGACTTTTTTTATTGCCTAAACGTTATAGCTTTGATAAACACACCGGCCACACACCGGATTAAGCAGACACACAAACACACACACAACAAACATTACCATGCACACCCCAGCTCTTCTCCGCCGCACGGCAGCGGTGCTCGTCTTCGTCGCCCTTATTCTGGGCATGAGTTCATTCCGCAATTATCGTATGAATGCGGTTCGTGTAAAATGGACAATGCAGCTTGTAAAGCTTACAGACACTGATGCCGAACTGCGGTTTACAGCACAGATTCCGGGCGGCTGGCACATGTTTTCGCAAACTGTGCCGGATGTAAACGGTCCAATGCCCATTAATTTTGAGTTTGATGCCTCGGATGCTTATGAGGCCGTTGGCGGTACAACAGAAAACGGAAAAGTAACTCCCGTTTATGAACCAGCCATTGATATGCAGGTCAACAGTCTTGAAGGGCAAGTAACTTATACCCAAAAAGTAAAACTTACACCCGGTAAACAGCCCGTCATTCGCGGCGTTATCAACTACATGCTGAGTAATACAAACGAACTTCTTCCGCCCGATGAAGAAGAAATTACAATTGCCGTAAACTAACCCAAACCCACCAGTTATATCTTTTATCGCGATAAATTACGCAAAGGTCGTTGAGAAACCCTTATTTTTGGGTTCGCTCAACGACCATTCTTTTTCTATGACTAAATCTGCACTCCCCAAATTACTTCTGCTCCTGTCATTACTGGTGTTTCCGGCATTTCAGGCAACAGCTCAAATTCTCAATCCGGTAAAATGGAATGCCTCAGTAGTTAAAACCGGCGACGGAACAGCCGAATTGGTTGTAAAAGCTACGATCGAGAAAAACTGGCATCTCTATACTCAAAACCCGGGCGAAGGCCCGCTGCCAACGATCTTCGTCTTCACCAAATCGGCTGATTATCAATTGGTAGGTGGAGTTATAGAGGGTAAAGCAATAAAGAAGTATGAAGAGATGTTTAGCGGAGAGATTTCGTACTACGAACTCAGTGCTACATTTCGCCAGAAAATAAAAGTTTTGAATCAGAAACCGTTTAGCATTAATGCCACTGTAGAAGGCATGGCTTGCGATGACGGCCGATGTGTGCCGCTCGATCCATATAAGCTGGTGTTTGAGATAAAAGACGTACTAAGCGGTGCAGGTGCACCTGGAGCTACAGGGGCAACGGGAGCAACCGGAAATCAGATTACCGCACCAGAGCAAAACACAGGAGCTTCGGGAGCACAAATGTCTTCGGGCGATTGCAGTTGCGATTCACTTCGCAATATGATTTCCGGCCTCAACATTGCCGGCGACAATAGCGGACAGAAAAAAATTGCTTACACCGGCGGCCCTTGCAAATTTGAGCTCAACAAGCCAATGGATGTTAAGCTCGAAGATGGAGGTAAAGAAGAAGACAAATCATTCTGGGGAATTTTCATTGCTGGATTAATTGGAGGTTTTGTAGCTCTGCTAACACCTTGTGTATTTCCGATGATCCCGATGACTGTGAGTTTCTTTACCAAAAGAAGCAAAGACCGGGCAACGGGAATTCGCAATGCTATGATTTATGCACTTTCCATCATTATCATTTACGTTTCCTTGGGATTGCTTGTAACCAGCATTTTTGGTTCAGATGCGTTAAACGAAATGTCGAGCAATGTTTTCTTCAACCTATTGTTCTTTGTCGTATTTATCGTTTTCGCTGTTTCGTTCTTTGGGGCATTTGAAATTGTTTTGCCTAGCAGTTTGGTAAACAAAGTAGATCAAGCATCCGATCGCGGCGGGTTGATTGGTATTCTGTTTATGGCTTTTACACTTTCGCTGGTTTCTTTTTCATGCACAGGTCCAATTATTGGTACACTTCTAGTAGAAACTGGCCGCGACGGAAATTTCCTTGGGCCAGCTATCGGAATGTTTGGTTTCTCGCTTGCTCTTGCACTACCTTTTGCATTATTTGCCATGTTCCCGGGTTGGCTCAATTCGCTACCCAAATCAGGAGGCTGGCTTAATTCTGTTAAAGTTACCCTCGGCTTCGTAGAGCTTGCACTTGCGCTCAAATTCCTCTCAACAGTTGATCTTGCCTACCATTGGGGATTCCTTACCCGTGAAGTATTCCTTTCACTCTGGATTATTATCGCATTTCTGCTTGGGCTTTATCTTATTGGCAAACTCAAATTTTCGCACGATAGCGATTTGCCGTTCATAAGTGTTCCGCGAATTATGATGGCCATTATTACATTCTCATTTGGCATGTATATGATTCCCGGATTGTGGGGCGCGCCTACAAGTTTTATTAGTGGTTATCTTCCTCCTTCTTATTATAAAGAATGGAAAGATCCCAACGAAGGTGATTGCCCAATTGGTCTCAACTGTTTCCACGATTTTGAAGAAGGTATGTGCTATGCAAAAAGCGTTGGTAAGCCAGTTTTAGTTGACTTTACAGGATATGCCTGTGTTAACTGCCGTAAAATGGAAGACAATGTTTGGCCAAACCCGGAAGTCTATAAACTCATCAATAATGATTATGTACTGATCTCACTTTATGTTGATGACAAAAAAGAACTTCCTGCAAATAAACAGTACACCACTGCTGACGGGATTAAAGTAAAAACCTATGGCAAAAAGTGGAGTTTGCTCGAACAAGATAATTTCGGACAAAACAGCCAACCACTTTATGTGCTGATGGATAATAACGGAAAAGTACTAGCGAAACCTCAAGGTTATACGCCTGATGCTTCTGAATATGCGCAGTACCTGCAAAAAGGTATCAGAGTTTATAAAGAACGTAAGGTAAAAACTGAACAGCCTGCTGCTGATTCAACTTCAACGAAATAATACAATCTCTTCAATAACTAAAAACGGCCTGCATCACTTGATTCAGGCCGTTTCGTATTTATAACTCCGCAGCATTCCACTCGGCATAAAACTGTTCCAGAAATCCGAGCATATACTGATGCCGTTGCTCAGCCAACCGCTTACCGGTTTCGGTATTCATCTTATCTTTAAGCAGCAACAGCTTTTCGTAGAAATGGTTAATGGTTGGTGCAGTTGTATGTTTATACTCCTG
>JBKDHA010000166.1:0-9147 GCA_046335555.1 Bacteroidota bacterium | reverse complement strand
GGCATATCGAATGCAGCCGCCATAGTACGGTACGGACTGCCCATTGAAGCCCACTGACTTTTATAGTTTGTAGTGAGCCGGAAAAGCCCGTCGAACATGCCTGTGGCTGCAGGATTGAGGTGCATAGGCAACTCAGCCATTTGCGAGAAATGAATATCCTGCGCAGCAGCATCGGGCGCAAAGCATCCGGCCGAAACAACAAGCAGTACTGAAACCAGCTTTTTCATGGCCAATCTGTTAGCGCATCAATGTTATGTTGCCTGATTTGAGCGATGTCTTCCCGTCGGCTAACGTTAATTTAAGCATGTAGGCATAAACACCCGACGGACATGCTTGTCCGTTTTGGTTACCATCCCAGCCCTTGGTCATGTCTTTTGTTTGAAAAACCTGTTGTCCCCAGCGGTTAAACACCACAAACTCGGCCTCAGTTACACCTTCCAAACCGTGTACATAAACCATGTCGTTATTACCGTCGCCATTGGGTGAAAACGCATTTGCAATAAATGTGTTTTCAATTACCTCCACAATTTTGTAATGTGCAATAATACGGTCGGCCTGCGTAAGATCTGTCGTAATACTGTCGCTCTGCGCATTCGGAGAAGGTATGTTTACCATTTCCCAATGATCGAAAATGTAGAGTGGCGAAGTCGGTTCCGTTTGCAGTATTATTGGTATTCCTCCAAAATAGCTGCCTGTCCACGGAAACACGTCCAGATCAAGTGAATTAAGCTGAACAGTTCCTGCCCCCGGAGGTTGTACATCAATCACTATTTGATACGGCCCGTTAAGATCATAGCAATCAATCATACCCTGTACAAGTGCTGTGCAGCGGGTTTGTATGAAAGTGCGAAGTGCGGTAACATTGGCCTGCCAGCCCGCCATACTTCCTCCCCAACGCTGAATCTGTCCTGGCATTTCGGGTGCAATTTCACCGATCATTGTATCCAGCAAGGCCAGCAGCGAATCGCAACTGAATGTGGTATTCATCAAATCCACATACCTGTTAATGTAATACTGCCTGAATGTTTCATTTAACAGCAAAGCATTCAAAATCGGAATATGTCCCTGCCCTCCGGGATCAGCCAGAATTTCGGGATTGCACGGATCTGCATTGGCTGATACATCGGGGATTCCGGTGTAGTTGATGTAATGTCCAAATGTGGCATCGTTATCCCAAAGTGTATAACGCCACTTTTTCTTATCGCCGTTCGGATCCATTCCGCGCCACCAAGCTGTATTCCAATTCAGCCAGTCGGCCGAAACCACTACCGAATTGAGAATCATATAGTCGATAAGACTTTTCCAATTAAAAACACTGTCCACATAATCAAAATTGGCCTGAACGGTCATATTGTTTGTGGTCACAAAGGTTACAAAGCTGTTCCAGTCGGTTTGAGCCTGCGGGCCGCCGTATTCAGACCAAGTAGCTCCCCAGGTTTTGAGAAACTGCAGCATTTCTTCCGGCTGGTCGTAGTAGTAATCAGTGAAATCGTGATCATCAACTTTCTCACGAATTTCGTAAACGCCCCAGTACTGGCCATTCATATACAGTATACAGGGTTCCCAAGTGCGTTCATCCATTGAAAGACCTGCCTGTTGCGAGAGTGTGTGGCAGTATGCATCACGAATGTATGCTCCGCCCTGTTCAAACGGGTAATTATCGTTAGCTGCGGCTTTAATCATGATGCGCTGAAACTTATCACGCTCTTTGCGGCGGAAAAGTTTCCAGTCGAGGGCATCATTATAACCGTACTGATCTTTCGAAACAAAGTCGATGCCGCGCTGGTCATACGCCCACGAATCGTTGCCGTGCTTATTTGAGTTGCCGGTAACTTCTGTGCGCATGACACCGGTTTTATCAAAATACTCAAGAGCTGTAACCGGTTCATCGCCCCAGTTGCCCTGCACCATAAGATCTGGCAGGTAATCGCCGCAAATAGAAAGTACGGCAATGGTGTGTGTTACATTTATAAAGTACGTGTTAGTTTCAATAAAGCTGGCCGGAACACTGGCGTTGCTGCTGAATGCCCGGGCACGCACAACCTGTGTAGCAGCAATGTTTATCGCTGCCGAATAAGTGGGTGATGTTGCTGTGGGTTCATCGCCGTTGGTTGTAAAACGAATAGTTGCAGCGGGATCAGGAGAAGTGATGGTGAGTGAAACAGAACCCGGATAAAAACCCGCCTGCTGACTGAAAACGGGTGTTGCTGTGTAGGGTTGATAAGGCGTTGCTGTATTATTTGAAGTTCCGAAAGTTGGAACAACGAATATGTTCCACGTATTGGCACCATTGGTGGTTCTGCCCCAGGAATGGCCGAGTTGATTTCGGCGAAGTGTTACAGAATCGATAATGTTGCCTGAAGCATCTGCCAATACTAATTCTTCGGGTTTACATTGTGTAAGCTTGAAACCCGCATGAATCCAATTACTGAAGATAATTCCCCGACCCGAACAAATTACGCGGGTTATACCGCCGGCATTAATTGAACCTGACGGAATTTGCCACTTGGTTGGGTTATTGTCATTATCACTGATATAATACCCCGCAAGATTTACCGCAGCCGTGCCGGCATTGTAGATTTCAAACCAATCGTTGTATTCACCAAAATTATCAGCACTGGTAGCTGTGTTTGCACACGAATACTCATTAATGTATAACTGTGCAGACAAGTTTTGCGACAAGCAAAACAAAAACAGTATGGGAACTATTTTACGCATAGCGAATTGTAAGTTATTGCGGGGAGATAGGTAAAGTTAACATTTACAATAGATTAAAAAATAAAACCCGGAAAAGTTTAATCTCTTCCGGGTTTTGAATTTCTGTATTTATGATTCCTTTAGTGATTTTGCTTTCCGACACTGTTGCTGCTGCTGTTAAGCAGTGCCGAATCAAGTTCGAGCATAGCAGCAAGTGCTAATTGCGAATAATTCTGTGAAGCATTGCCAAAACTTCCTGCTTTAGTCTGCCACATGGTCATAATCAATTGCATACTGCCTTCGCTTGGATTGATTGCAGTAAGTACTTTATCAACATTACCGGCTCCGGCATGATAAACATGCAGAACTAGAAGTTTATACCAGAGTTCATCTCCGCAATATTGAATACCGCGCTTTTCGAGCATTGAATTGGTGTATGGAATACAAACGGTGCGAATCAGTTTTGCCGCTGCCCATGCTGATTTGTCGAAGTCTTTGCGTTCATCAACATATTTATTCACTTTCAGTCCCATTTTTATGGCTACACCTTTCATCAGCTGAAAAGCGCCAAACGCACCGACATTGGACTTTTGCAGTTTTCCGGGACTTTCGATCAGCAAAATGGCTTTTGCATAAAACGGATCAATTCCCTGATCCATAAATATCGGAATGGCACGGTCAATCTGCGGAATTACACCGGCTGCATCATAAAAATCGTTTTTGCCGCGTGTAAAAAGTAATTGTGCCGAGTCCGGAAGCTGATGAACTAAACGCACACTGTCGCGAAACTTTTTTTGCCCCTCATCGCCCAGTTTATTCCAGTCGGTAGCCGCGCAGGAGTGATAAATTTTGCGGGTAGCCGCTGCACTGAGTAAACCACTGTCGGGAGAAAGATTCATTATTTTCCGCCAAAAATTAACACGCGAAAGCGTATCTAATTTCATGATCCGAATGTCTTCGGTTTGCGATACCATTCTCCAGGTCGTATCACGAAGTCCTGAAACTGTTGTCACAACCGACTCGGTAGTTTGACGGCTTTGTTGTGCTGCCAGTGATCCGGTTGCAAGAACCAAAACAAAAGCCGCAAGCAACGATTTTTTCATTAAACGCATATTTTTCCTCCTCCGTGTTTCCCAAAGAAACGTAATCACAAGCGAATATCTTACACCTGCTTTTCCTTTTTTCAACGAACAAAAGTGAATAAGGTTATCTGTGCCAATCTCTTCTTCCGCTGCAATAAGCCGTAAACAGAAGTTTTTTTGTGCGAAAACAGTCAGAAACGGTTAAATAAGGCTTCTGTGTTATTTAGTAATAATTAGCAAAAGCCGGAGTGAAGGCTCCGGCTTTACCGACAAACAACCGCAGGGGAAGCAGTTGCCGGCAATTTAAAAAGTATAATTTGATCAGGCTGATTCGGAAAGCTGGCTTCCCTTTTTACGATAAACGAGTGTAAAAAGATCATTACCGATTTCGAGATAGCCGTAATCATAACAAAAATGATAAACGGCTCCTTTACGAGTTGTATATGTATGTGTAATGTATGCGAAATTGAAGCCTAAATCATTGAGCTTATCTCTGGAGACGATAGCCTTCTCATCAGGAATCAGTTCTTCCATTATTCGTCTGTTCCTGCGCAGAACGTTATTAATATTACGCATCAGGTTATTGACATCACTGTTGCGTTTGTTATTGTAGTTATTCCGGCATTGATCAGAACAGAACTTTTTATCAGCCCTGCCCAGCATAGGCCCATCACAATCAAGACAGTGTTTCTGCATATACAGCGAGCAATTATTTCGCTATAATACTCATACTTTACTTTCATTGTATCACTAATTATTTATTATCTGAATATTTTTATCAACAGACGTTCAATGCAAAAACAGATAAATCCCTCATAAATACATGAGCAGCAATCAGCTAAGATTAAAAAATAATACAATGTCAATAGCTAATCTAATTAAGTTAGCGCGTAAGAAATCTGATCTTATTTTAGGTGAGTGAAACCGGACAACAACAATGAACCGGTAAAATAAAAAGAGACTGTCTCGACTATTGAGACAGTCTCTTTCAAAACTAAAAACCATGGCGTAGTTTTTAGTGAGCCGGAAGCATCGAAGACTGCTTTCCGGTGAGCGATAGAGCCTTACTGGCTTTTTTCGTTCTTTTCAAGTTCTGACTTGAGGTTAGCAAGAGCAGAAACGTCGCCGAGAGTAGTTTTTTCGAGGTTGTCTTTTACCTTCTTAACTGCTTTCTTGGTTTCGTCGTTTGCACCTGAGTTAGCCTCAGCAGCTTTCTTACCGCCACGAGCCGGACGCGCTTCTTTTTCTTCGATAGCGAGACCTTCTACTGTGTTACGGTGAGAAACGATGATTTTCTTAGATTCTTTGTTGAATTCAAGCACTTTGAAATCAATCACTTCCTCTACGCCTGCATTCTTGGTATCAGCCTTGAGCAGGTGTTTGTTGGGGCAGAATGCTTCAACGCCGTAGGGCAACTGAACAACAGCACCTTTATCGTTGGCGCTGATGATGGTGCCTTGGTGTACTGAACCGATGGTAAATACGGTTTCAAATACATCCCACGGGTTTTCTTCAAGCTGCTTGTGACCGAGGCTCAGGCGGCGGTTTTCAACATCCACGTCAAGCACAACAACTTCAATGGTTTCACCGATTTTGGTGAACTCTGAAGGATGCTTGATTTTTTTCGACCAGCTAAGGTCTGAAATGTGGATGAGTCCGTCGATACCTTCTTCAAGTTCAACAAAGATGCCGAAGTTGGTGAAGTTGCGAACGCGTGCTGTGTGGCGTGAACCTTTCGGGTATTTAGAAAGAATTTCCTGCCAGGGATCAGGTGAATTTTGCTTGATGCCGAGCGACATTTTGCGTTCTTCACGATCAACTGAAAGCACGGTAGCTTCTACTTCTTCGCCAATTTTCAGGAAATCCTGAGCGCTGCGCAGGTGCTGTGACCACGACATTTCTGAAACGTGGATGAGGGCTTCTACACCGGGCTGGATTTCTACAAATGCACCGTAGTCGGCAATAACCACTACTTTGCCTTTTACTTTGTCGCCAACTTTGAGTTCGGCGCTGAGAGCTTCCCAAGGATGTGAGGTAAGCTGCTTGAGACCGAGTGCAATACGTTTCTTCTGATCGTCGAAATCAAGAATAACCACATTGATTTTCTGGTCGAGCTTAACGATTTCTTCGGGGTGTGAAATACGGCCCCAGCTGAGATCGGTGATGTGGATAAGACCATCAACACCGCCGAGGTCAACAAACACACCATAAGAAGTGATGTTTTTAACAGTACCTTCAAGTACCTGACCTTTTTCGAGTTTGCTGATGATTTCGCGTTTCTGGGCTTCAAGTTCTTCCTCGATGAGGGCTTTGTGAGAAACTACAACGTTTTTGAATTCGTTGTTGATTTTCACTACCTTGAATTCCATTGTTTTGCCTACGTAAATATCGTAGTCGCGGATAGGCTTCACGTCAATCTGTGAACCCGGGAGGAACGCCTCAATGCCGAATACATCAACAATAAGACCTCCTTTGGTGCGGCATTTTACATAACCCTTGATAACCTCGTCGGTAGCAAGTGCTGTGTTAATGCGTTCCCATGACTTCATGGCACGGGCTTTCTTGTGAGAAAGAACGAGCTGTCCGTCTTTGTTTTCCTGATTCTCGATGTAAACCTCTACTTTATCGCCTGATTTGAGATCAGGATTGTAGCGGAATTCAGACAGGGGAATAACACCATCTGATTTGAAGCCGATATTAACTACGACCTCTTTCGAGTTTTTGTTTACAACTACGCCCTCAACAACTTCATGATCGTTGATTGATTTGAGGGTTTGACCGTAGAGTGCATCAAGGCTGGCAAGCTCTTCTTTAGAATAAAGATCAGCTTTTTTGCCCACTGCATTCCAGTCAAACTCGGGCATTGTTGTGTTGGTTGTTGTTTCGGCCATTTGCCGTTGTTGGTTTTAGGTGCCCGAAGGCACTGGCTCAGCGGCCGGCACAGCTGCGCAAGTGAGACAAAGGATGCTGCCGGGCATCCATTTTTGAAATGGGCATCAAAGGTAAGTAATCGCTTCCGGATTATCTCGCGTTTATTTAAAAGATTTTCGATAAAAAAGGCGGTATCCGATTTTGCAAATTTCAGTTCAATTCTTTTCTCAGGAATGAATAATTAAACCGCTGTTTATCAGTAATTTAAAATTTAAAAAGAAGTATATTCACTAAATTATAGCTAAACCTGTTGAAAACTAATTCTTCTAAATAATGCGAGATATCGGTTTAGAAAATTATCATTGCGCCGCAAAGTATAACAATAACCATGTTTTGTGCTGTTTGCAAATCATATTATTGTTGTTAACTTTGAGCAACACGTAATCAAACCTAACCAATAAAATCAGTCACATGAAAAAAGGATTACTTATCGCTCTCGGCGTTGGTACAGGCCTTGCACTCTCGGCACAGCGCCCTGCAAACGTAGGCGGTGTAAAGAAGTGGGATCTGACAGGTACCAATTCTGCGAAAATTGATGCTGAATCAACAAATTTCTTTGCTCAGGCTAGTGCTGTTACCCGCAACGGTAACCCTACAGTTCAGGCAAACGGTACAAAGTTCTCGAGTTCACGCAATGCTTTTACACTGCTTGTTTCTCAGTCTAACTGTATGACCGCTAATCAGGCTCTCGGTGTAGCCATGTTTACTCACCGTATCAGCTACCAGTGGTCGCCCCCGTCTGTTAACAGTGGTTTTATTCAGAACACCTGGACAACCAACAACGGTACATCTTGGGATTCAACCTATTTCGCAAACAATGGATCTGATTTGTTCCGCTATCCTTCAGGAACAGTATTTAACCCAGCTGCAAACACTACATTAGCAAATGCTTTTGCGGTTTCTACAGGTCCTTACACCGATGGTTCAGGTTGGCTCGGTAACTTCCGCAGCAGCCAAAACATCGTTAATGCACAAACAAACGTTAACACAATTGTTGATGTAATTTCTCACATTGGCTTTGCACGTATCGACGTTCAGTCAACCGACCAGCACGTTTGGATGACAGCAGGTCTTTATGCTGATCCGAACGGAACAACTACAGCTGCTCAGGGCTTCCGCGGTGCTGCTATTTATAAAGGCACCCTTACAGGAAATGCTTTTGTATGGCAGATTGACTCAATCAAGCCGAACTTCCACCAGGATCTTGCCGGATCAAACGACACCTACACCATTACCCACACTGCTTTCTCACAAGACGGCAATACAGGTTATGTAGTGTTCTTTGCTGCTGATGCTTCTGCAACAACTTCACAAACCCGTGCTTTCCAGCCCCAGGTTTGGAAAACAACCGATGCTGGCGCAACATGGACACGTTACCAGCAGAACTTCGACTTCACCACCATCGCAGCTATCAGCAACAACCTGGTTCCTGCTACAGATGGTAACCTGAAGCCTTGGTTCTCTCAGAACAACGGTTCTGATGTTGCTGTTGACAACAACGGTCAGCTCCACATCTTCTGCGAAGTATCAAGCGGTTCATCTAACGATGATGATTCACTTGGCTTTACCTGGACACTCACAGGAGCAGGCGGAACAGCTCGTCACTTCCTGTACGATGTACACACCACAACCAACGGCTGGAATGCATTCCTCGTTGACACACTGGTAAGCTCACCCAACGATCAGACCTCACAGTGGTCAGATGGTTCAAGCACATTTGCTACCGATGCTCGTGCACAGATTGCACGTTCTTCTGACGGAACCAAAATGTTCTACATCTATTCTGACACCGATCCGAACATCGGTCAGGGCGATAACAACTTCCCGAACCTGTTTGGCCGTGCGGTTGACTTTTCAATCACCAACCCGAATGCTAACGCTACAACACGTCAGCAGTTCTCTTCAGACGACAACCTGTTCTGGCAGTACGTTTCAAACATTGCTTTGGTAAACGGTACAACCTACACAGTTCCGGTATCTAACTCACTTGCAAACGACCTGAGCTTTAACATGCTTAACGGTTTCGATCACTACTACATGAACAACGTACAGTTCACAGCATCACAGTTTGGCGTTCCTGCCGACCTGCTTGCTATCGGTATCGAAGAGTTTGCTTCAGTTGGAACACTCAATTTCTTCCCGAACCCGGCTAACGACCAGATCAACGTATCTCTCGACCTTATTCAGTCTGAGAATATCCGTTTCGAAATCGTAAACAGCCTTGGTCAGGTAGTTCTCGCTGAGAACCGCGACCTCGCTGCCGGTGCTTCTACAATCCGCCTGAACACAGAAAACCTTTCTGAAGGTGTTTACTTCCTCACCGTAACCGCTGGCAACGCCCGCGCAGTTGAGAAAGTAGTTATTCAGTAAGTTAACTGATTGAATTTCGGAAACGGCCATCACATTCGTGATGGCCGTTTCTGTTTCTGTCCAATAT
>JBKDHA010000165.1:0-20546 GCA_046335555.1 Bacteroidota bacterium | reverse complement strand
ACGATCATCCAACCCTACATCACTGCACCAACAAACACTTCGTTCCTTGCAACGGCATCGCCCCCCCTTGCACCACGCGCACATAATACATCCCCCCCGGCAAGCCTTGCACACTCAGTTGTTCGCTCACTAAGCCCGCATTGCGGCGGCCTAAATCGCGGCGTTGGAGGAGGCGCCCACGTTCATCCAGCAACTCAAGCATCGTATTACCGGCCTGTGGCAAGGTAATTTGCACATTCAACACATCAACCGCCGGGTTCGGAAACAATGCAAATTCTAGCTGCGGCTGCGGTTCCAAATCGCGCACGGTTACAATATCGCTTACACTAGTAATTGTGGCCGAGTAAACACCGTTAGCATGTGTGCCTACAATTACAGTTCCGTCGCTGGTGCGCACATCAATCATATCGCACACTACTGCGCCAATGGTGTTTTCGCCCTGCCGCACCCAAACTGTGGCATTGGCAATCAGCGTATCGGTGGCATATAATCCGGTGCTTGTAGCCATCAGATACACCATGCCGTCACTCACCGGCAAAAATGCACCCCAGCGCAGCGATGATCCGTTGCCGCTTCCGTTTGGTGCCTGTTCCAGATTTCCGGCAACGCGGATCCAGGTTGAACCGCCATCGGCCGAATAAAATAAACTATAGACACTGTAGTTCGAAAACGTCACCATCAGCTCATCGCCGTTGTTCGGATTTACTGCAATGTTGCTCACATAGCCCGAGCCGGGAAATGTATTGTCCGAAATATCAATCGGTGTGGGAGTTCCCGTATTTGCATTGTCAACACGGTAAACCCGTTTCCGGTCGGTGCCGTAGTACACGCGATTGGCGGGCGATTTACATACTGTAACTGCGGTAATCCGCACATTGGCGGTTGGTACCGAATCGTTCCAGCGCGTCCAGTTGGTGCTTATACTGTCCCATTGATTGGAGAGCGGAATTGCGGCAAGGTTGTCATTGCGCCACAAATATTTTCCTCCGGCCAGATACATGATGTTCTGGTTGTTCGGATCAAGCGCAAACGGATTGATGAACATATAATCTTCGCCGCCAATTGGGTCGATGCGTCGTGCTGCGGTTGGATTTCCGTTAGCATCGAGTGTGGCTTTGTTCATCTTTCCATTTTGAATGGAGAAGTAATACATGCCCGCACCATTTTCGATTTGCACATACGAACCATCGCCGCCGCGCGGATGCGCCCACGCTTGTGTGGGTGATGTGCCGTTTACCCACCAGGTGCCGTTGTCTTGAGCACCTGCCGCAATAATATTGCTGCCCGGTGTGCCGTGGTCGAGCGCAACGGTGTAAAACTGTGTGGTGAGATAACCATTGTTGAGCGAGTTCCAGTTTACCTGTGCAGCCGTGCAATCGTTTGTGCGAAAAACACCGCCGTCGTTGGCGCTGAATAGCACATCGGGGTTCGACGGAAGAAAAGCAATACCATGCTGATCGGGGTGGTGATTGAGATAGCTTTCTACAAACGGAAGTGTTGTACTTATTTCATAACCACCAATAAATGTTGTGTTCTGGTTATCGTTAAAGCGCGTTGTGCTGCGGTAAAGATTTGTTCCGCCAATAAATACTGTGTTCGGATCATCGGGCTTAACAGCAACTACAAGATCATACGAACCCTGTGCATTAAAATCATCGAACGGACCAACACCGTTTGTAGGAATATTTGCCGAAAGATCTTCCCACAAACCGTTTGCACCCGAGCCGTCGCCGCCGAGGTAAGTGTAGCGCCACAAGGCATTCCACTCAATATCGCCAAAGTAATTGGTGTCGGGCATTCCGATGCCGTTGGTATTGGCGAGGAAATAAATTTCGTTCGGGTTCGATGGATTGATGCCGGCCACAATGCGGTTGCAAAGTGAATCGCCGAAAAGCGAAGTTGAGATTTTTGTCCACGCTGTTCCCTGATTGCTGCTGCGCCAGATACCGCGCTGCGGGCCATCGGAACTCATTGTTGCGTAAACAATACCGCTGTCGGGAGTTACGGCAATATCGGTAAAGTAGGAGTAGGCCGAAGTACTTCCGCCGCGGATCGTTGTCCAGTTTGTGCCGCCGTTGATGCTTCTGTAAATGGCACCGAGGCACGATGCATACACTACATCTTTTGTGGTATCAATGTTATCGGTTTGTATGTTCCAGATCAGATCCCAGAAAGCATCAAAGCTTTGCGGCGAATTGGTTTGCGAGGCAGTAATCGGCGACCATGTAGCGCCATTGTCGGTACTTTTTAAAATTCCGTTGCCGAGGAAATAGGCACTTCCTCCGCTGGCCGATTGTCCGTAAGCTTCGCCCGAACCGGCATACCAGGTTTGTGTTTGTCCGGGGCGTTTGTCTTGTGCTAAACAGGTAATGCCGTGATAGCTGAGGTTTGGAGTGAGTTTGCTCCACGTTGTTCCGCCGTCGGTGCTGTTCCAGATGCCGCCGCTGGTAGAGCCTGCAATGAGGTGATTTTCGTTTGCAGCATCAATAGCAAAAGCGCGTGTTCGTCCGCCTACATTCCATGGCCCGCGATTTGTCCACTGTGCCTGAAACTGTGAGCGGGTGTTGGAAAGAAAGCCATCGCCGGGCAGTGTAGCTGCAAAGGCTAATTCTTTTTCGCGGATATGATCCGGAATTTTTCCGTCAGGACCGGCAAGTCGCGAAAGCTCCCATTGCATGCGCAGCTGCGCATTTTCCTCCATGCCTTCAGGAGAGTGCTGTTTGTGTTTTGCTTCAGCATTGTGCTGTGTAGTCAGCATGAAAACTGCTGAACCGGCAAACAGCACGGCGGCTGCGAATAACATCTTTTTCATCTCCGCTTGATATTGGGTACTGCAAGTTTACTGAAAACAAGCGAGCAAAGCGGAATGGGTAGTTTCAGAAAATTACTTCAGCGTATATACCGCCGAAAGCGATATGCCTCTTGACGACAAACCGAACATCTGATCGCCATCTGAAATACCATATCTCCACATTGCCGAAATTGACCATTGGGTGCCATAAACAGGAAGTACTATACCACCGAATAGTGAAGATGTTATTTGTCTCATCCTAAGTCTTTCTTCTTTGTATTCGGCTATAGACATTTGACTATAAGTCATTGTCGTTGGATCGTAAACATTTCTTGTTTCATAAAACCAGTAGTTCATCCTAGATCTGTTGAGGAGTAAACTGCTGAACGTAATGCCACACACCCAGCGAATATTGTGTCCCTTACCCAGAGAGGCTTCGAAACCCATATTCAAATCGGCAGTACCAATATCCCAGCGCAAATAATTCACATTAATTTCTTGATAGGATGAAGAAATGATGTTTGATGAGATGCGTTGAATAAGTGTTGCATAAGAAATATTTCTGCTGAAGCACAAACCAAAAATTGGAGAAAAACGCCGCTCTTTGAAACGGAAATTAGCACCGTATTGATAACCCAATTGAGCAGTAATTCCGGTAATATTTATGTCATTATTCCAGCCCTGAGAAAACATGCGTTCGCGCGGGCGCATCATATTAACACCGCCATAAAATTCGGGGATTAGTGCCTTTTGGGCAAAAATTGTGTTACATAAAAACAACGCAACAATAAAAAGAAGAGCTTTCGTCATGGATAAATCAATTTAAGTTTTTCAGCAATTTGTAAAACGGCCGGACATACCATTGTATTTTGCATCGTAAGATCGGCAATTTGATAAACTTTCTTACGGTCGGTATGCGGATATTCGCGGCAGGCTCTGGGACGATCTTCGTAAATAAGGCAATAGTTTTCAGCATCCAGAAACGGGCAGGGTGTTTCATTGAGCACAAAGTCGCCGTCTTCATCCATGTGCAGGTATTTTTGGATGAATGTACCCGGTTTCATCCGCAGACCTTGCGCTGCGCGCTCTATATCATGCTGGTAAAAAATCGGGCTTGTAGTTTTGCAGCAGTTTGCACATTTCAGACAATCAGTGTTTTCAAAAACTTCATCGTGCAGCCGATGTACCTGCGTATCTAGGTCTTTAGGCCGGAAACGTTTGATTCGGGCAAACAACTTTTCGTTAGCCGGTTTATCGTTCAGTGATTTTTTTCGGAAAGTTTCCGGGTCGAATGTCATACAGCAAATGTACAAAGCCCTTGTCAAACTTCGGCTATCGCTCAGTTTGACAAGGGCTATACTGTTTTTTGACTTATGTGGATGCTTGTCTGTCTAAGCTAATAGTCTATACCCGTTTTGAGTTATAATGGCGTTTGTCTGTCTAAGCTAATAGTCTATACTCGTTTTGAGTTATAATGGCGTTTGTCTGTCTGAGCGGCAGTCGAAGACAGACAAGCGCTAAAACTCAATAATCAATCCAATGCTCGGTTGCAGAAGTCCGTTGGTGTTTTGGATAAACTTGGTTTGATAAGCATTGGGATTGTTCGGATCCACAACCGGATTACCGTCTTGATCGCGCTGAAGAATTAATGTGGGTTGAAGTGTTTGTTTGTAGTTGTAAATGTTTTGCACATCGAAATACAGGTTGATGGATGATTTTTTGAGGAACCATTTTTTATCAACCCGCACATCTAACTGATGCGCTACTTCGAGGCGTTCTGTGTTAATGCGGTTGTAGTCGGGGATGCCTTGTCCGGTTACGTTCCAAACATTGATGAGCGACGAGCGCTGCACATCAATAGGCGTAAAAGGTGCGCCGCCTTGAAAACGCCAGCGCATGCCTAATTCCCAGCCTTTTTTGAATTTACGGCCTGCCGTTAATGTTACAATATGACCATTGTCCCAGGCCGAAGGTGCATAGTCGGCTGTTTTGGTGCTGAACTCGCTGCGCACAAATGTGTAAGCTGCAATTCCATAGAAACCTTTAAATAGTTTTTGCTGAATTAAAAACTCTAATCCATAGCTGCGGCCTTTGCCGATAGACGAAACCGCTGTGTTGCCGATAACTCCAAAATCGGCACCGAGGTTGGCAAGGTTTACAGAATCGCTAAGGATAAACGGATAATCAGCGTAAACCTTGTAGAAGCCTTCAACCGTGATGCGGGCATTGTTCCACGGTGCATATTCAATACCGGCAACAGCATGGTCGGCACGGATGTAGTCAACACCATTGGCTTTGTTTACAAGCTCTCCGGCATTGTTGCGGAAACCGAGAACTGTATAAGCCGGAAGCTGATAATAGCGACCTGCATTTACATTAATCGACCATTTCGGATTAAGCGCATACGATGCCGAAAAGCGTGGCGAAAGCTGCTCGGCCGGATTCAGCATCTTGTCTGAGTAATCAGAAAAATCGGTACGCAAACCAAGCGAAAGTGTAAGCCGTTCATCCATCAATCGCTTGCTGGCTTGTGCAAACAATGCGTATTTCATAAACACTAATTTCGAATCGAAATCAACGGTAATTACTCCGTTTGGCGTTGAAAGTTTCTGATAAGTATCGCTGGTGAAACGCACCAGTTCAACTCCTGTTCCGTAAGTAAATTTCCAGCCATTGTTGTAAATGGCATGCTCAAAACGAAACTTGTTTTCACTTTCCTGCGAAATGTATTTCAACGTAAGGTTGTTCGGATCGCTTTCGTCGTTTTTAAAGTATTTGGTAGAAGTATTGTTGAGCATATTACGGCTCAGTGCAAAGAAAAGCGTTCCGTTGTTGAGGAAGTGTTTGTATGTAGCGCCTGTCATGTAATTCCATTGTTCCTGAACGGGCAATACTTCTAAAATGTAACGTTGTTCTTCGGTTTCGTTTTGCTCAAGATTCAACCTGAACTGGTCAACAGCTCCAAGGCCGAGAAAAGTTAATTCTCCTTTTTCGCCAAACTTGGTTTTTGTTTTGTACTGAAAGTCGTTGTAGGTGGGCAGAAACGGAAGCCCGAGCGCCTGAAATAAAAACTGTAGGTAAGAGCGGCGTGCCGAAACAATAAATGTTGTGTTTTTTCCAATTGGTCCGTCGAAGGTTAAACCAACATCGCTCGAACCAATGGTTCCGGTTGTAATTAGGCGGTCGGTATTGCCGTCTTTCATCTTGAAATCGAAAACCGAACTCAGCGCATTGCCGCGTGTGGCCGGAAATGCGCCCGAATAAAAATCTACCTCGCGGATGTAGTTAACATTAAGCAAACCAACCGGCCCGCCCGATGAACCTTGCGTGGCAAAGTGGTTGATGTTCGGAATCTCAATACCGTCTAAGAAAAAGCGGTTTTCGTTTGGAGCGCCGCCGCGGATAATAATATCATTTCGGAACGATGGCGGAGAAGCCACGCCGGGCAGCGACTGAATAGTTCTTGAAATGTCGCGGTTGCCGCCGGGTGTGCGTTCAATTTCGGCAGTACCAATGGTGCGCAGCGAAACCGGACTTTCGAGCGTTTTGTTAAACGGAGAGGCTACAATTTCAATCGTATCAATGCTGCCGCTGTTGGACTCAAGTTGAATTTCAAGCTCGGTAGGTTTAACGTTGGTCACCAGCACCTCAAACTCGGTTTTCTTCAGGTAACCAATCATGTTTACCTGCACATTGTAGAGTCCAGGATTAAGGTTGCGGATTTCGAAACGCCCTGCGGTGTCGGTTGATGTACCGATGCTCGTGTTTTGCAAGCCTACAACGGCAAACAACACAGGCTCATTGGTAGCTGCATCGGTAACCCGGCCGCGGATAATGCCGGTTTGGGCTGTGAGCAGATTTGCAGTTAAAAGAAAGACGAAAATGGTTAGGCAATGTTTGAAATTCATGACGTAATTGTGTTTAACACATCAATAACAGTGTAAAATAGCTATTGTTCGGTTTTGTGCTAAAAATATTTTTTTAGCAGGTTATCGAACTATTTTTTAACATTCTTGTTTATTCTTCAGATTAGCTAAAAACTGATGAATCAACTTTCAAAGCGATACGAATTACTGGGGCAGGTTTTGGAGCAGCTCGACCATTATGAGCAAACCAATGCTGAACATCAGGACCTCACCGGTTTCACGGCCTGGCTGGTGAATCAAAATCGGTTGCGTGAAATTTCGGAAACAGGTCGCTCCGAAAGCAGCAGTGTTGAAGCAAAAATGTGGGACGATTTTTTGCACTTGGATACCCAATTAACAGCGCTGGTTGGTTTTATGCACCGGTATGCAAAGCTTTATACCAAAAAAGCGCTTGCTGGAACTCCGCTGCAGTCGCTTGATGAATTTACCTATCTGGCCGGTTTAACGGGAAGTCGCGGCATGTCGAAAACAGAATTGATTCAGCGCAATGCCCATGAAAAAACATCGGGCCTCGAAATCATCCGCCGCATGGTGCGTCTCGGATTGCTCGAAGAGCTCAGTGATCCCGGCGACCGACGAAGCACATTGGTACGGCATACCGAACAGGGACGAGCAGTCATGTTTAGCATTGCCGAGCGCATGAAACAAGTTTCGGGCTTGGTAACCGGAACGCTCAGCGATCAGGAGAAATTTCAGTTAGTACATTTACTCGGAAAACTTGATGGTTTTCACCGCGAGCTTTATCTGCATCACCGCGAGAAATCGCTTGAAGACTTGAATACATTGCGGAGTAAATAATGCAGCATCCGCAGCCGGATATTGATTAGGTTTTTATTTCGCGCTTTGTTTTTCAATTACACATATTGACTTTTGCAAGATCAGCGAGTTCGGAATTGTTATTGTTTCTCCGTTTTCCGTTTTAAGATGTACAAAGAAATAGGTCAGCTCAGTAATTTCTCCTTCAAACGGATAATCTTTATCTAATACTTTTATTGTATCGCCTAATTTGAGCGGATGATTAAAGAACAGAATTATGCTTGATGTGATATTTGAAAGTAACGACCATTGAGCAAAAAAAGCAATGCCTAAAGCGGTGAGTATTGTGCTTGCAAACAAAGCAATATCGCTTTGTTTCATTCCCCAAATACCGGCAATAAAAATCAATGCAATAATAGTTGTAAAAAGATGAATTGCTTTGATAATGATCTTCCTTCTTGTCCTTTCGAGATGAGTTTTTTTGAGCGTATTGTTTATAATCGTTTTGGTTACAAAAAAAGCGATTACATAAAGAACCAGTGTAATCAGTGTTTCTACTATTTTTATATTGTCCAGGTTCATCTTCTGTTGTTATTAATTAATGCATTCAGGTTGCCGGCGGCGTTAAGTTGCTTTATTGAAGCCACTCCAAGCTATTGAATGATTAAAGATACATTTAGTACCTGTTAGGTATTTTTGTTTTGCTTTGATTTTAATGGATTTTTTAACTGACAGAGATGCATTTGAACTTATACCAATAAGCTCTCTGAGTAAAAAGCAACGAAAAGCAATCAAATAAGACGCAAAAGCATTAAAAAGAAAATCTCAAACAGGCTTTTTGATAACGCTTAAAATAAAAAAACATAACACTCATTGGTAAATTGTTTTGGTACAGAAAAGTGATAAAGCTGAAATTAAATATCAAAGTTTGAAACAGACATCCTGCATTCGTGATGCTTAAATGGTTTCAATCATAAGTCTCTTTTTATAGCTATGGATTTTTTTGAAATATGTTGGTGTTAATCCTGTCAGTTTTTTGAACTGATTGGATAAATGAGCAACACTGCTATAGTGGAGTTTGTAGGAAATTTCATTAAGATTAAGTTCATTATACAATATTAATTCTTTGGCCTTTTCAATTTTGTGGAGTAATATGAAGTGCTGAATTGTTGTTCCGGTAACTTCTTTAAATAAATTTGCCAGATACGTGTAATTGTGTTTAAGACGACTGCTCAGATACTGGGAAATTTTATGTTTTGGTAATTCATCGGTATGATGAATCATTTCAATAATATTATTCTTTATTCTTTCAACAAGAACAGACTTTGTTTCGTCCATCAATTCAAGTCCTGTTTTCCGAAGAATAATTTTTAGCTGTTCATGCTGTTCATTTGTAATCGTATTTTCAATAAGATCTACTTCACCCAGATCAACATATTTATACAGCAGTCCCATACTTTCCAGTGCTTCCATCACTGCCATTTTACAGCGTAAAGAGACCATATACTTGATATGTATTTTCATGCTCAGTCGTTTTAATAAACATTCTATATAATCCCCCGGATTCATATTCAAACAAATGCAGCCTTAAACAAATTCGTATTGCAACATTAAAATTAGTTACTAAAAAAAATAATAATCATGCAATATATGTAATTTGAGCACATATCCAATTTTATCTATCGAAACATCATAAATCCTTCACACAAAAAAATCCTTACCTTCGGAACACATTCATTCTACACACATGAACCAAACAACCTTATACCTTATCGGTGCGGGAGCAGCATTTCTACTGCTCATTCTTTTCTTTTACTTCGTACCACTCGGGCTGTGGATTTCGGCATTACTCTCGGGTGTGCGCGTTCCAATTATACAGCTCATTGCTATGCGTATCCGTAAAGTACCGCCGAACATGATTGTGAATGCAATGGTGAACTCGCACAAAGCCGGTCTCAAACTTACACGCGACGAACTTGAAGCGCATTTTCTGGCCGGTGGGCATGTTCAGCTGGTGGTAAATGCGTTGATTTCAGCCGATAAAGCCAACATTCCGCTCGACTTTAAATCGGCAACAGCTATTGATCTTGCCGGCCGCGATGTTTTTCAGGCTGTGCAGATGTCGGTAAACCCGAAAGTAATTGATGTTCCGCCGGTAGCTGCTGTGGCTAAAGATGGTATTCAGCTTGTAGCAAAAGCCCGCGTTACTGTGCGTGCCAATATTCGCCAGCTTGTAGGCGGTGCCGGTGAAGAAACTATTCTGGCCCGCGTTGGCGAAGGTATTGTAACATCAATCGGCTCGGCAGCCAGCCACAAAGTTGTGCTCGAAAATCCGGATTCAATTTCAAAGCTTGTGCTTTCAAAAGGACTTGATTCGGGCACAGCGTTTGAAATTCTTTCGATAGATATTGCCGATGTTGACGTTGGCAAAAACATTGGTGCCGAGCTGCAAATGGCACAGGCCAATGCCGATAAAAACATTGCACAGGCCAAAGCCGAGGAGCGCCGCAGCCTTGCCGTAGCACACGAGCAGGAAAACAAAGCTAAAGCTCAGGATGCCCGCGCCAAAGTTATTG
The DNA here is from genome assembly GCA_046335555.1 of Bacteroidota bacterium. Taxonomy (GTDB): domain Bacteria; phylum Bacteroidota; class Bacteroidia; order Palsa-965; family Palsa-965. The sequence continues at coordinate 10,497 of JBKDHA010000165.1, read as the reverse complement.
AGGCAGAAGCCGAAATTCCGAAAGCCATTGCCGAAGCCTTCCGCAGCGGAAACCTCGGTGTGCTCGACTACTACAAACTCCAAAACGTACAAGCCGATACCGAAATGCGCCAAAGCATTGCCAACCCCGGCTCGAAACAAAATCCTAGCCCGCCGCCAAGTAACAAATAAAGTGTAAAGTGATAAGTGTAAAGTGTAAGGTGATTTTACCGATAAACTCAACACTTCAGTATATTCGCAGCACAAATTATGCAAAGCATAATTTGTGCTGCGATTCATTTAAAACATTTTCGTTCTCCACTTTACACCCTCCACTTTACACTTCTTTTATGTTGTTGAGTGAACTGAAAAATCGCAAAGTCGGAATGCTGGTGCTGGTGGCAGCGCTGGGCTACTTTGTAGATATCTATGACCTCGTTCTGTTTGGCATGGAACGCACCAACAGCCTGAACGATATTCTCGGCAAAACCCTTGCGGGCGATGAATTGAAATCGGCTGTTAAGAATACCGGAATTTCATTGCTCAATATCCAGATGATCGGGATGTTGGTTGGGGGAATTATCTGGGGAATTATTGGTGATAAGAAAGGACGACTTTCGGTTTTGTTCGGATCTATTATTACCTATTCCATTGCCAATATCCTGAATGGCATGGTTACCGATACTTCAACGTATGCTATTCTGCGCTTTGTTTCCGGCTTTGGTCTTGCGGGCGAACTGGGTGCAGGTATTACATTAGTAAGTGAAAGCATGAGCAAAGAAAACCGCGGCTGGGGAACTATGATTGTAGCTTCGGTTGGCTTGTGCGGTGCGGTAGTTGCCGGTTATGTGGGTGAGTTTATTAACGACTGGCGCTGGTCGTACTACATTGGCGGCGGCATGGGACTTTTGCTCTTGCTGTTGCGCATAGGTGTGTATGAATCGGGCATGTTTTCGGAGATCAAGAAAAGCAATGTAAGCCGCGGCAATTTCCTGATGCTGTTCAGGAGCGGAAAGCAACTCATGAAATATTTCAATGTAATTCTGGTTGCCTTGCCGGTTTGGTATGTCATGGGCATTTTAATTACATTTTGCCCCGAAATGGGCCGTGCTATGGGAATGCCTGAAGATATGCTGCCCTCGCCGCGTGAAGCCATTAAGTATGCCTACATCGGAATTACCATTGGCGATGTGGCCAGCGGCTGGCTGAGTCAGTATCTGCGCAGCCGCAAAAAAGCATTAACGGTTTTTCTTCTGCTTACGGTAGCTTGTGTAGTTTTATATTTCTCAGTTGCCGCTCAATCGCAAACCATGTTCTACATAGTATGCGGAGTAATAGGTTTTGCTACCGGTTTCTGGGCTGTGTTTATGTCGGCCGCATCAGAACTGTTTGGAACAAATATCCGCTCTACAGTAACCACAACAGCCCCCAACTTTGTGCGCGGCGGCACAGTGCTGCTTACTTTTCTGTTTCAGTTTTTTGGCACAGGACTTACGTTCAGCCTCGGCTGGAGCAATGTTACTGCTGCTATTATTACCGGTGTTCTTACCTTTACCGCAGCGTTTTACGCACTGTGGAAATTAGAAGAAACATACGGCAAAGACCTTAATTACACCGAAACATGAGCAGTATAAAAACAGTTGTAATTGGCGCATCCGAAAACCCGGAACGCTACAGTAACCGCGCCGTGCGTATGCTCAAGCAGCATAAGCATGAAGTAGTTGCAGTTGGATTGCGCGGCGGTGAAATTGATGGTGTGGAAATTAAAACCGGACATCCTGACGAAGAAAACGTAAACACGGTTACATTGTATGTTGGTCCCGCCAATCAAGCTGCATGGCTTGAGTATATTGCCTCTCTGAAACCTCAGCGGTTAATCTTAAATCCCGGAACCGAAAACCCAACCATTTACAACTGGGCAATTTCAAAGGGTATAGAACCGGTTGAAGCTTGCACGTTGGTTATGCTTTCGGTAGGGACTTATTAGAAGCCCTTGTCTAACTTCGGCTATCGCTCAGTTTGACAAGGGCAGAAAAAGTTTTTGATTTTATTCTTTAAAAAGCAAGGTGTTTTCTATATCAATACAACAGTTAACATAGTTGTTTATACCTGGTCTGTCCGAGCAATAGCCGATTAAGCCTTTTCAGCAAAAAAAGCTTTTGTCTGTCTGAGCGGTAGTCGGTTTAAGCCTTATGATCAAAAAAGCTTTTGTCTGTCTGAGTGGCAGCCGGTTTAAGCCTTATGATCAAAAAAGCTCTTGTCTGTCTGAGCGGTAGTCGAAGACAGACAAGCATCAATTGATTCCAGAATAATCTTGCATGACCTGCGCAGCTCATCAACACTGATGTTGAGGGGAGGTGCAATACGCAGCGCATTATCGCAAAACAAAAACCAGTCGGTAATAACGCCGCGGGCAATGGCTTCGTCGATTACTTTTTTGTTGAATGCAAAATCGGTAAATACAACAGCCAGCAGCAGGCCTTTTCCGCGCACTTCGTGAATTGCGGGATGCACAAGCGTTTCGCGCACTACGGCTTCACGTTCTGCAACGCCTGCGGCGAGGTTTTCGTTTTCCAGCACTTCGATAACACCAAGCGCCGCAGCGCAGCAAACAGCATTGCCGCCAAATGTGGTGATGTGTCCGAGCACAGGCTTATCGGTAAACGACTGCATGTGCTGCGCAGATGCCACAAATGCACCTATCGGAAGTCCGCCTCCCATGCCTTTTGCGAGGCAAATTACATCGGGCACAATGCCGCTGTGTTCGAGTGCAAAGAGTTTTCCGGTGCGGCCGAAACCGGTTTGAATTTCGTCGAGAATGAGAAGTGTGCCGGTTTCAGTGCAGCGTGCGCGCACCGCTTCCAGAAAACCAGCAGCAGGTACAATGGCTCCGCTTTCGGCCTGAACAGCTTCGATAACTACGGCAGCGGTGCGTTCTGTTATATGCAGCAACTGCCCGAAATCATTGTAATCGAGAATAAACGTATCGGGCAGGAGCGGACGAAAAGCGGTCTTGAAAGTTTCGCTGCCCATAATACTCAGCGGCCCGTGTGTGCTGCCGTGATAAGCATTGCGAAACGAAATGAGCTGACTGCGCCCGGTAACCCGTTTGGCAAGTTTCAGCGCCCCGTCAATGGCCTCGGCTCCAGAATTGGTGAAGTAAGTGCAGTCAAGTGGAGCGGGCAGGAGCGAAGCTAATTTCTGAGCCAGACGCACCTGCGGTGTTTGCACATACTCACCGTAAACCATCAGGTGCATGTACTTGTCAAGCTGCGCATGAATAGCCGCCAGCACATGCGGATGCCGATGCCCCACATTGCTCACCGAAATGCCCGCAATAAGGTCGGTATATCGTTTGCCGGAAGCATCAAAGAGATAAGAGCCCTCGGCACGTTCGATCTCCAATGCCAGCGGTGCCGGACTGGTTTGTGCGACGTGACGGAGAAAAAGTTCGCGGTGTGTTGACATAAGGCCTACAAATATCGCACAATGCTGCATAGTAACATCATCCGGCCGAATATCGCGACAAAAGCATAGTAACGACATCCCGCCGGATGTCGCAACTAAAGCATAGTAACGACATCCTGCGGGATGTCGCGACAAAAGCATAGTAACGATATCCGGCTGGATGTCGCCCCCCCCAAGCCAAGCCAAGCTAGAAGCCGAAGCTAGAGCCCCCAAAAAACTGCGTGAGGGATGGAGGCGGCAGCTGCTGCTTTGGCGGCCTTGTGATGCCGCAGCGAGGACGCGACCGAAGGAAGCGCCCGCAGCGCGAGCAGCACATGGCCGCCGGAGCAGTACTACAGCCGACAGCCCGGCCCTTGCCACAATGTTTCTGAGGCAGAATGGGACACGCCCAACAACAAACAGAAAAGCATGCGGATGCACAAATTCATTATTTTGCAATCCCAAACTATGCTTTACAACTCCTTCCGGATATTATTCAGAGTTACGTTTCGTTTCTTTTTCCGTGAAACGGCGGTGCAAAACCGCGAACGTATTCCGGCTACCGGGCCGCTGCTGATTTGTGCAAATCATCCGGGTGCGCTGCTTGATCCGTTGGTGATTGCCGCACTCATCGGGCGGCGTGTGCATTTTCTGGCGAAAGCAGTTGCATTTAAAACAAAGTTTGCGCAATGGCTGCTGCCCAAATTCAACATGATTCCGATTTACAGGAAACAGGACGATCCAACTCAACTGCATCGTAATCAGGAAACATTTTCAAAGTGCTATGAGCAATTAGCCCAAGGTGCTGCGATACTTATTTTTCCGGAAGGAATAAGCATAACCGAGCGCAAACTGCGTGAACTGAAAACCGGTGCAGCCCGCATTGCTCTCGGTGCCGAAGAAGCCAACAATTTTTCGCTGAATGTGAAAATTCTGGCTGTGGGGTTAAACTATGATGATCCGCACACCTTCAGGCGAGATGTGTTTGTTAAAGTAGGTGAACCGATTGCGGTGAGCGACTATAAAGAGCAGTTCGGACGAGATGAATTTGCCGCCGCCGAAGCACTTACCGAAGAAATTCGCCGCCGCCTGGAAGCGCAGATCATACATATTGAAAACGAAGAAGACGAACGCCTTGTGCTGCAAACCGAACGCCTGCGCGGCGATGAACTGCGAAAGAGTTTGGGCTTGCCTGAAGTATCGGCAGAAAATGAATTTAAACTGACCCGGCAGATTGCTGCTGTTGCAAAATGGTTTCGTGAGCATGATCCGCAGCACTTAGCGAAGATTCGCAGCGAAATGAGCAGCTATTTCTGGAAGATAGATGAACTGGGACTCAGCGACAAAGCGCTGCGCGGCAAACGCAGTTCACGCCCGCTTTTCGACCGGATTGCGGCGCTGCTGCGGACTGTTCTTGGTTTTCCGTTTTATGTGTGCGGAATTGTATTGAATATTTTGCCGTTCTGGCTCGCATCAATGCTCTCGCGCACATTGGTAAAAGCCCGCGAATTCAGAGGCGCAATTGGTGCGGTTACCGGTGCGCTGCTGTTTTTGATTTGGTATGTGGTGCTTGGAATTACAGCAAACCACTTTACCGGAAACGGATGGATAGCATTGGCAGTTGTGCTTGCTGCTTTGCCTTTAGGTTTATTTTCGTGGTACTATCACCGCACACTGCGAACGATGGCGCGGCGCTGGCTGCTCGGCAGTTTATTTGTACGCCGCCGTACCGTTGTAGCTCAACTAATTTCGCAACGCGAACAACTTAACCGGCTTCTGGCAGATGCGGAGAAAATGTACAGAGCAAAAAACGGGAATTAAACTACTTCGTTTCTGAATCAGCCGCAACTTCTTCGCTGGCCTGAGTAGTTCGTTTTTCGAGATGTATCAGATAGTTGCCTGCAACACTTATTTCGGCAGTTATTTCATCGCCGGGTTTTAAGTCTTTGAGCAGTTCGGCGGGTACTTCAAACTCTTGACCTGCGGCAAAAACTGTTTTGTTTTTGATGCCGGTTATTTCACCGTTCAGCACTTTCTTTTGCCAGCTTCGCGCTGCTTTTCCGTGAGCAATTACATAGTTGGCAAATAGCCTGAGCGCAAGCAGCGAAATAAGTACCCCCGCAACACTGATAACTCCGCGCACATTTTCCTGATAAATACCAAGTGTTTCGTAGTTGTTGTTGACATAAATAACCACCCAGCCTACAATGAGGAAAACAGGCAAATAGATTATTCCGGCGCGGATGGTGCGTTTGGAGAGCATTTTCATCAGCTTTTCTTTATCAGCGCTGGTGAGGTCTTGCAGTGTTACCGGTCTGTTCATATGGGTAAAGGTAAGGACACATCTTAAATAGGTGAGTGTTACCGGGAATTTTGATAAATTAGTTTTGGCAATTACACTCACTGAAACACAAATGCAGAAAAATTACCTCTGTACGGTTATTCTATTCTTGTTATTGAGCACAGTTCCTGAATCTGTCAAAGCCTGTCAGGGTGCTGCTTTGCAGAATTATTTCGTATCAATCGGGCCCAATGGCGTTACTGTAAATGCAAATTCGTCGCCATCGGTTTGTGGTTGCGGGCCTTACTGGATGGAGACTGAAATTATATGTTTTTCGTCCGGAAATTTTTCAGGTAATCCGCCTGTTTGGACTTCATCAGCGTGGAATATTTATCCATGGTATCACAGTTTACTGAATAATTGTATTCCTCCTTTGTGGAATGATAACTGTGTACTCGAACCTTACATTACAACCTACATTCCGTTTACCGATTTATGTCCGGGAGCCATGTACATTCTGCGTTCGCGCGAACTTGCGGCAGGAGCGGGCGGAGGTCCCGGCCCTTGGACAGCTGCAACCATTATTACTACGCCGGGCATTCCGGTTAATCCTTCGTTCTCTGTTTTATCTTCGAGTGCATCGGATACAATTTGTTTGGGGCAATCGCTCAGTGTTTCTGCAAGTGTAACTTCTGCAAATCCGTGCGGCAGCACCGGCAGTCCTCTTTACAGTTGGAGTGCATCGCCCGCACAGCCCGGACTTCCGGCAACGGGCAGTTCTGTAACTTTTACACCTACGGTTTCTTGTGTGGTTTCTGTCAGCGTTGCCGGCGGGCCATTTACTTGTTATCCGGCTGCTCCGCAAACATTTTCGGTTACTGTTATTCAGCCACCAAATTCAGGAACAGCTTCCGCATCGTTAAATTCGGTTTGCGAAGACAGTTGTTTTACACTCTCGGTTTCTTCGTTTGCGAATGGGAGTTTGCAATGGCAGTCTTCGCCCGATTTGCTTACGTGGACCAACTTGCCGGGCTTGACTACCAATCCGGCTCAATATTGTAATCTATCTTCCGGATTATATTTCAGAGCATTTATTGACGGAGTGTGTACAGATACAACCTCAAATTCGTTTTTTGTTGCATCGTTGCCAGTTCCTGCACTTACTGTAAATGTATCGCCGCTTGCGGTGTGTGCCGGACAAAGTGCAACTTTATCTGCAAGCGGTACCGGCGTGTATGAATGGAACGGCGGAACATTAATTAATTCGCCGGGGGCAACTCAGGTTGTTCAGCCTGCTGTAACAACAACCTATATTGTTACCGGCGATCCGCAGGCTGTTTGTCCGGCTTCTGATACTGTTACTGTTTTTGTAAATCAACTTCCGCAAATACAGTTTCAGCCGCAAAACCCTGTGCGCTGTTTGGGCGATACACTTATACTCAACTGCGGTGCTGATACCAATACTTACAGTTGGAGCAGTCTTTCCGGATTGATATCGCTGAATCCGGCAGTGAACGATTCGATGCTTTGTACTGCCGGACAATCGCTTACTTATACCGTTACTGCTGTATCTCCGGCAGGATGTACAGTTACCGATTCTCTTTTTGAAATGGTAGCATCTGTTCCGAATGTTAGTGCTTCTGATGATACGCTTCGGCTTTGTTTGAATACTTCAGATACAGTATCATTTTTGGGTGCTTCAGTTTATTCGGTTAGTCCATTGGCCGGAGTTAATTCTATTGATTTGTTAGGTTCAGTGATGGCGTTTTCTGTTTCAACGCCGCAAACATTTTTCATTACAGGAACAGATACCAATGGATGTTCAACTACAATTTCATTATTTGCCGATACACTGAACGGTGCATTTGTGACAACTACAACCGGTTACACAATTTGCAGCGGCGATCAGCTTGTGCTTTCGGCTAGCGGGGCGCTGATGTATAACTGGTCGGGCAATTTTATTATTTCCGGTGCAACTACGGCTGCTCCGGTTGTTGCTCCCGATTCAACTTCTGTTTATGTGGTAACAGGCAGCAATGCCGATGGCTGCACAGCTACCGATACTGCTGTTGTTTATGTTAATCAGCTTCCGGCAGTTGCATTTTCAATACTGAGTGCAGATACATTTTGTGCTGCTGATGCTCCTGTGTTGCTGAATGGTTATCAGCCCACGGGCGGATACTTTTCAGGTACAGGTGTGTTTGGGAATACGTTTTACCCTACGATTTCCGGCAGCGGCGTATTTCCTGTTTTATATACTTACACCGCTGCAAATGGTTGTTCCGGTAGTGCCGCCGACACACTCTATGTAGATATTTGTGCGGGTTTTGAAGAAATGAATGCTTCATTTGAAGTTGATGTTTTTCCAAATCCTGTTACCGATATTCTTGTGCTTTATGTTAAAGAACCTGCCAATATTATTGCTGAAATTCATGATGCCGAAGGTGGTTTGATTTTGCGCCGTGAATTGGTAAACAGTATCACAGAAATTGATTGCACCTTCTGGCAAATGGGTAATTATGTTGTGAGAATTATTGCCGATAATCGGGTTGCCGTTTTTAAAGTTGTACGGTTGTAACGGATTTTATTTCTTCTTCGCCGATTCACTTCTTTTTGTTAAAAATCTGAAAAAGCCTTGACAGGAATACTTTTTCTTTCTTTACTTTGAACCGCAAAGTACTTTTTATGGCATCAAATCAACAGCATTTTGAAACCCTCGGCGAGATCCGTGACCTGATGAACCGTTCATCGCGGTTTGTTTCGCTGAGCGGACTTTCGGGCGTTTGCGCAGGCGTGTTTGCGCTTGCGGGAGCAGCGGCAGCTTATCTCTATCTGGGCGGCGACTTGTTTTTCGGACTGAAAATTTTCGGGTTCGGGAGCCGCGCCGATTACCATACGATCCGCATTGCCGAACGCATGCGGGAACTGGATTTTTATCCGTTTGTGCTGTTGGATGCAGCAGCGGTTTTGATTTGTGCACTGCTTTCGGGGTTTTACTTTACCCGTCGCCGTGCCAAACGTGCGGGAGCGAAATTGTGGGACGAAACCTCACGCCGGCTGCTTGTTCAGCTTTTAGTTCCGCTGGCGGCCGGTGGTCTGTTCTGCCTTTTTCTGCTCCTGCACGATCAGGCCGCATTGCTGGCTCCTGCAACCTTGGTGTTTTACGGCATTGCTCTTTTCTCGGCCGCCAAATACACGCTTAACGATGTGCAATACCTTGGACTTTGCCAGATCGGACTCGGATTAGCCGGAATGCTTTTCCCCGTTTACGGTCTTTTGCTTTGGGCACTTGGCTTTGGTGTGCTGCACATTGTTTACGGGTTGATTATGTATTACCGCTACGAGCGGAAGCCAGAAACTGTATGAGTCATTTCCTGCATCAGCTCAACAAAGCGTTTGAAAACCGCACACGGCTCGGCATTATGTCGGTGCTGGCGGTAAACGAGCGTGCTGATTTTAACCGGCTCAAAGAACTCCTCGACCTTACCGATGGTAATCTGGCAAGTCACCTTACCGCGCTTGAAAAGGAGAATTACATAGAAGTACAAAAGCAATTCATCGGCAAAAAACCAAACACTTCATACCTCATTACAGAAACCGGTCGCGCCGCATTTCGTTCGCATTTAGATGCGCTGGAAGCGATGCTGAAAGAAATTCGTTAATCCTAAAATAATAAAACAGATATGGAAGGAATGATTGGCATGGATGACGATTGGGGTTTTCTGCTGCTTGTTTTTTTGGTGGGAATCCTTCCTGTTATACTTGGGCTGGTTCAAGTTCCGCTGGCGGTTGTACATACATTTCGCCGCAGCTCGCAGAAGAAAGGAATTGCAGGATGGATTATTTACTGGGCATTAACAATAACTTATCTCCTCTATTTCATTATCGCAGAAAAACACGGAATGGCAGAAATTCCTGACTATTTTCTGCTCTGTTACATTCCGGCTATCTGGTTCTTTTTTGTCGGGAAAATCAGCAATAAGTTTTCAAAATAAGCATATCATGAAACAACTCTTGTTTGCACCTATACTGCTTTCATTGCCGTTCACGCTCTTATTTTTTGTGTTTCCGGCAACCTATTTGCTGCTGCGCAGTGCTTATGAAGACTATGCAGCCGGCAGAATTGTAAAACGAATGCGGGTCGTTCACGCATCGGTTTAACTCATTAACTTTCACATTCCAAACCTCACAATAAATGAAACGCAACGACTGGATTTTTCTGCTTTCGGTAGCACTTTACAGTTTTCTGTTTTGGGAGCAGCGTCCCGGGCTGAATATGCTGATTTTCGGCGGAGCAATAGTGCTCGGCACTTTGCTCATGAATTTTTCGCTTATCCGCAAGCGAGGCTGGATCATAGCTGCTGCCGGTGTGCTGATAACCGGTTTAGGCTGTTACCTCAATGGCTCATGGTTGGGCATGGTTGGCAATGGCGTTTCATTATTGTTGCTTGCCGCACAAAGCATGCACCCCGGTTCTTCCATTCTGGCAAGCATGATTATTTCGGTGAGTTCGGTTGCCGGCTCGTTTGTGTTTATGATTACCGATGCCGTAGAACGACGCAACCGTAATTTGCAGGCTGCACAGCAAGATCCGAATGCACCGCGGCGCACACCGGGCCGCACTTGGGCAGTGATTGTTTCGATTGTTGTTGTAGTGGTATTTTTTGTGATTTACCGTCAGTCGAATGTGTTTTTTATAGATTTAACAAAGAACATTAATCTTGTTTTTATTTCTTTGTGATGTTTGATGTTTAATGAAATCGGTTGATTTTTGTTTTATTGTATTTATTA
>JBKDHA010000164.1:0-5938 GCA_046335555.1 Bacteroidota bacterium | reverse complement strand
TGTAATTATGCTGGCTATGGTTTTTGTGGCAAACCCGATAGCCGAATGGATGGCCGGAATAATCAGCGATCCGGGAATTATTAAAAGTGAAGCGGAAACGGCTTTGTATTCAACGCAAATACAGTATATGCCTTCTGCGGGTGATTATATCAGTTGCCTTTTTATTCTTGCACTACTTCCCGCAATAGCCGAAGAGCTTTTTTTCAGAGCCGCATTGTTGCAGCTTGTTGCGGTTTGGTTCAGAAACAAGCATGTTGCAGTGCTGTTTTCAGCATTAGTTTTTGCTTTTCTGCATGCAACAGTTGCCGGATTGCCTGCAATTTTTCTTTGCGGAGTTATTCTTGGTTATTTGTTTATGTGGACAGGTTCGCTCCGCGTTAGTATAATCGGGCATTTTGTTTTTAATGCGTTTGAAATCACCAATACGTATATCAACCAGATTTCGCCGGATTCATCGTGGGCAAAATGGATGCCCGGCATCGGAATAGTGATTGGGGCTGCATTACTTGCTGCTGCCGTACTTTTTGCGATGTACAAGAATACCCGAAATCATCCGAATCAATTGTTGTAGAGGCGATTAACTTGAAATTATCGCAATAACCATGGTTATCCGGGATATAATTTTTATCCGGTTCATTCTTTCGTCAATCGGGACTCATTTTAAGGTGTAATGTCTTGCAAAACAATGCTTTAATCTGTTTTCTAACTACGATTTTAATTCTTCAGCTTGTTGAAATCACCAAAAGAACAGTTAGGATATGAGAGGGTTGATTAACTTTGACATCAGCAATAGTTAACACCAGATATTGCAGAAAATAAAAATTAACAAGAAGTACCCCCCAATTGCCCTGTATTGTTTTGGTGATGAGCCGGAACAATAAACATCAGAAGTCTTTTAACAATATTTACCGGTGACTTGAAAAGAAGAACTTTTTAAGCAGCGGAATTTTGGTCGGCTAAAACTGACGCAACACAACAAAGATGAAAAACAATTTTACCCTGAAAAAAACGGGCTTTTTAAAAACAGCTATGCTGGCACTTGCCTGTTTTATGCTGCCCGGAATGCTTAGCGCACAGCTCACCGGAACCCGAAACATTCCCGGCGATTATGCAACACTTGCGTTGGCTATCACCGATCTTAATGCACAAGGCGTTGGTGCAGGTGGTGTAACCATTAACCTTATAGCAGGCAACCCTGAAGTTGCACCCGTTGGAGGTTATGCAATTACAGCAAGCGGCACACTTGCCGATCCGATTATTATTCAGGGTAATGCAAACGTAATTACAGCATTTACTCCGCAAGTTGCCGGTGCATTAAACGATGCTATTTTTAAAATTATTGGTGGCGACTTTATAGCCATTAATGGTTTTGTAATGCAGGAAAATCCGGCCAATACTGTTTTAACTCCTATTGGCTCAAATACAATGACCGAGTGGGGTGTGGCGCTGCTTTATGGTTCTGCCACAAACGGCGCACAGAACAATGCCATAGCCGGCAATACCATTTCGCTGAATCGTTTGTACAGTAACTCCTGGGGGATTTACAGTAATACACGCCACACTGCAACTGCTGTTTCAACCACAGCAGATATTACAGCGCCAAGCGGTTCAAACAGCGGAAACCGTGTTTATGCCAATATCATCAGCAACGTAAACTATGGTATTGCATTTATAGGTGCCAATACTGCTGCTAATATGGATACCGGCAACGACATTGGCGGAACTTCTGCTGTAACCGGCAATACAATTACCAACTGGGGAAGTGCAGCTGCTGCAAGTACATATATTTCAAATTCAGGTACTCTTTACTGCATTTTTATGAATCACCAGATTGGTGATAATGTATCTTTCAATACAATTACCAGTGCAGCAGTTTCGGGATCAACATCTGCATTCCGGGGAATTTTTAAAGATTATACAGTAGCTTTCCCGACCGGGACATTTACTGTTACAATCAATAACAATACGCTTACCATGACCAGCGGAAATGCTTCAGGCGCGCTTGAGCATATCCGGAATCAGGGCATGGGAACTCTGGCAACTGCAACCGTAAATATTAATAATAATACAATTGTTGGGTCTGCATTAACAGGAGCAGCAACCACATCAACAATGAACGGTATTATTAATGGATCTGCTGCAGGTGTTCTGTCAATGAATGGGAATATTATCAGAAACCTTTCTACCACTGCGGTTTCCGGAATCATTACAATTATTTCAAATACAGCCTCGGTTGTTACTTCTGCAAGTATCAGCAACAACCAACTAGGCAATACTTCAGGTGGATTGATTTCTTATACTGCAGCCAATTCAGGCATTTTAAACGTAATTACTTGTGCAGGCGCAGCCACATCAACTGTTACTGTTGCCAGCAACGATATTCGTGGTATTACACATGCAGTTGCTGTTTCAGGGGCGCATAATTACATTACAACTTCTTCTTCAACAGGTATTACTAATGTAAACAACAACACATTCACAGCATTGAATGTGAATACCACAGGATCTGTTATTTTTTTCCCCTCCGGCGTAACCATGTCGGCAGCTGGTTCGCAAACCTTTACCAATAACTCAATTGTAACTTCATTTACAAAAGTTGGTGTCGGCGGAACTGTAACTATATTTACATCAAATGCTGCATCTCCCGCTACAGCAACGCATACCGCCACAGGAAATAATTTCTCAAACATTACTGTAAACGGTGCAACTGGAATTACCGGCTGGAACAATACTGACGGAGGAGCACCGGTTAAAACGATTAGCAATAATACCTTTAGCAACTGGACAGGTGGTTCGGGCGCAATTGTCGTTATGAATCTTAATTATCCCGGAACAAACAGTGTTTATTCTTCCAACACAATATCTTCCATTACCGGAACGGGATCAATAACCGGTATTCAGACGCTTACATTTGGTTCCGGAACACTTCATACTATTTCAGGCAATACCATTTCAGGATTGTCATCAACCGGAACCGGCGGAGCAGTTACAGGTATTGCAGGAGGTTCTGTATCAACAGCACAGCTTGTTATTCTTCAAAATACGGTGAGCGGATTAAGCTCAACAGGTGCTGCAGCTGTTATTGGTATCAGCAATCCGTCGGGAACGCTTGCCAACATTTCACGTAATAAAATTGGCGATCTGCTTAATACTAATGCCGGTGGTTCGGTTGCAGGTATTCAGGTTTCGGGCGGTACTACTGCAAATGTGTTTAATAACCTTATTGGTGATTTGCGTGCAACAACTGCCAATGCAGCCAATGCTGTAAATGGTTTAAACATTACCGGCGGAACTAATACCAATGCGTATTTCAACACCATTTATCTGAACGCAACAAGTTCAGGAGCTGTGTTCGGATCGAGTGGTATTTCTGCTTCAAGCGTAGTAAACCTTGATTTGCGCAATAACCTGGTAGTGAATTTATCAACTGCCAATACAACCGGATTTACCGTTGCTTACCGCCGCAGCACAACCACGCTTACAAGCTATAATGCTGCATCAAACAACAACTCGTTTTATGCAGGTGTGCCTTCGGCATCAAACCTTATTTTCTTCGACGGAACAAATGCCGATCAAACACTTGCTGCTTATCAAGCTCGGGTAGCTTCGCGCGATGCAGCATCTATTTCAGAGAATCCTGTATTCAGTGCTGTTACAGTTGCATCAGCGGGCTTCCTACATATTCCGGCAGCCACATTTTCACCGCTCGAAAGCGGCGGGGCTGTAATCGCCGGCTTTACTACCGATTTTGATAACGATAACCGTCCCGGCCCAACAGGTTCTGTAAACGGCGGCGCACTTGCTCCTGATATCGGAGCCGATGAATTTGACGGCATTCCGCAGCTTTGCACAGGCACTCCAACAGGAGGAACAGCTGCTGTTACACCCGCTACCCGTTGCATTTCAGGAACATTTGCACTTAATGTTACAGGTGCAAGTTTTGGTGCCGGCATTTCTTATCAGTGGCAATCGTCGTTAACAGCAGGCGGTCCTTATACCAACATTGCCGGAGCAACTACTCCTTCTTATACAACAGCAGTTGTTGGCGCTACAACGTATTTTGTTTGTCAGGTTACCTGCACCGCAAGCGGACTTTCTGCACTTTCTTCGGAAGTTACAGGAACTGTTTTCCCTGCTCCGCCGGTAACTGTTAGTCCGCTTACAGCGAGTGTTTGTATGCCCGGCGGAACTCCCGCAGCGCTTACAGCCGCCGGAGCTTCAACCTATACATGGGCACCTGCAACAGGGCTTTCGGCAACTACCGGAACAACCGTTAATGCTTCGCCGGCAGCAACTACTTCTTACACCGTAACCGGAACAGATGCAAACGGTTGTACAGCTACTGCGGTAACTACAATTACTGCACTTCCTGCTATAACCGGAGCAACAGCAACAGCTACTCCGTCTTCATTGTGTATTGGTAATGCCACAAGTCTGGCTTCTACCGGCAACTATACACAGGTTATTTTGAGCGAGAATTTCAACTCAGGTGCACCTGCCTGGATTCGCGGTAACGCTTCAACAGGCGGTACTCCTGCAAGCGCAGCATGGACAGATCGTCCGAATGGATTTGTCTATGCTTTTGGAACTCCATACCAAAGCAACGATGCATCGCAGTTTGTGCAAACAAATAGTGATTTGCAAGGATTTGGCGGAATTACTTCAACAACGCTTCAGTCGCCTGCATTTTCTACAACAGGTTTTTCATCGATCACACTGCGTTATTTCCAGTTCTATCGCGACCTTGCTGCCGGCGGCGACTCTGCAGTTGTAGAAGCATCAACTGATGCGCTTACTTGGACACGAGTTGGTCAGACAGTTGCCACAACAGGTTCTGAAAATAGTTTCCAGCAAAATACAGTTGTTCTGCCGGCAACCTTCAACAATCAGGCTTCAGTATATGTACGTTTCCGTTATACAGCAGCTTACGATTGGTACTGGTCAATTGATAACGTATCAATTTCGGCAGCATCAACTTCGGGCTTAACCTATAACTGGTCGTCTGTTCCTGCAGGATTTACATCTGCTGTTCAGAATCCGGGAAGCACTTCACCCACTGTAAGCACAACTTACAATGTGTTAATTTCCAATCCCGCAGGATGTACAGCCAATCCAAGTATTGCTGTAACCGTAAATCCGCTTCCCACCGTTGGCGCATCGGCTTCTGCAACGTCAATTTGTGTCGGAGCATCATCTGATCTCACCGCAACAGGTGCAGTAACCTACAGCTGGATGCCGGGTTCACTTACCGGAACCACAGTTACAGTATCACCTGTTTCAACCACAACATACACGGTAACCGGAACTGATGCAAACGGCTGTCAGAATACAGCACAGGTTACAGTTGTTGTAAATACGCTTCCTGCTGTTTCAGCTTCTGCAACACCTGCAACAATTTGTAACGGAGCAACTTCAAATCTCTTGGCCAGCGGTGCTGTTTCATACACCTGGATGCCGGGTTCACTGAGCGGTGCAGCTGTTGCAGTTACACCTTCTGCCACCACAACCTACACAGTAACCGGTACTGATGCCAACGGTTGTCAGAACACGGCCAATACAACAGTTACTGTAAATAGCCTGCCTACAGTTAATGCTTCAGCCACTGCCACAACAATTTGTGACGGAGCATCCACAACACTTTCAGCAACAGGCGCATCAACTTATACCTGGATGCCGGGTTCGCTCACAGATGCTTCAGTTTCTGTTTCACCGACATCAACAACAACATACACCGTAACCGGCACCGACGGTAACGGCTGCGATGCTGTAACTACAATTACCATTACCGTAAATCCGCTGCCCACTGTTGCCGCATCAGCATCACCTGCTGCTGTTTGCATTGGTGGTTCTTCGTCACTTACAGGAACAGGAGCTTCAACTTATGTTTGGAATCCGGGTAACCTGAGCGGTTCTACCGTAAGCGTAACACCTGCTGCTA
>JBKDHA010000163.1:0-13322 GCA_046335555.1 Bacteroidota bacterium | reverse complement strand
CTTTCGGTTAATCGATTTGACCCGGCAGATAAGGCACGCCGTATGGAAGCTGAATTGCGGCGACGAAAAGCAGAAGACGAACTTACCCTAAGTGCAGACAATCCGGTTTTACAGGCTCAAAAATCAGCGGTCTGCTTCTATGTATTTATAGAGCAATCTATGAAACGCCGAAAATCATTAAGCCGACATAAAGCCGTTAAAGAACAGTTGCAGGAGTTTACAGGTTGTAATATGTTGCCCATTGGCAAAATTGATAAAGAATTGTTGCTCGGTTTTCAGCAATACATGACTGAACAGCGGGGAAACAAAGTAAACTCTGTACACGGAAAGATGAAAACGATTTGCACCCTATTAAACGAGGCAAAAGCCGAAGGACTGATAAAGGTTAACCCGTTTTCAGATATTCCCCGCCATTTGCGGGTACAAGGTGTTGTGCCTAAAATAAATCCGCTCAATACAGAAGACATTCGGGCGTTAATGGCCAATGCACAGAACATTCCCCGCCAAGTGCAACAGGTTTTTTGGGTTGCACTCTTTACCGGTCTTCGTTGGTCAGATGTGTCAAGTATTGAAAAGGCACGAATAAAAACCATTTTAATCAACCGGGAGCGGCGTAAGGTGTACAACTTCGTACAGCGCAAAGTAGATCAGTCAGCACAACAGCCACTATCTAAAGAGGCGATACACTTTCTGGCGGAACGGCTAAACGACGAACGCAAAGAACTGAATGAGGCAAAGCAGAACGGCGAAAAGGTAAAACCATCAGTCTATTTCTTTCCCCGACTGGCAACAGCTAACCCTTATCATGGTTATGCCTATATGCACCCTTTTCTGAAACAGTGGGGCGAACAGGCCGGGCTGAATAAGCGGTTACATTTTCACCTTACCCGGCACAGCTTCGCTACGCTGATGCTCGAACTAACGGGTAATTTACAGGTAGTAAAAGAACTGCTCGGCCATGCGAATGTAGCTACAACACAGCGATACGCGCACGTTTTGGATGCACACAAAACGGCTGCAATAGATAAACTGGCCTCTTTGCGTTTAGTTGGATAATCACTATTTATACAACAGCCCGGCTGCACGTTGCAGCCGGGCTGTTTTGATCTTATTATGAAAAATCTGAACACCTCTGAAAATATACGCTCCCGGTATCACCGGTTAATGGTGTATTGGTGTATAACCCGCGCTGCACAGTGTCCTGATGAACAGGAAGAACTAACCAACCATTATTATTCGTTCCGTGAGCGACTGCACCACTATGAAACCAATAGTTATACCAGTACAGCACTTGATATATTCCGCGAAGGGCAACGGCTGAATATATCACCGCAACAGGTATTTGCGCAGATGGAACGCTGGCGCAAACGTTGTATAAATCAACTGCGCGACAATGGTTCGTTTGAAGATTGGGCGATTGCGCCCGATGAACTTACAGGCGAAACCGACCGGGCAAAAGTCAAGTTCATCCGCCGTTATTATGGTTGTTTGGATATGCTGATTGAACTTGCAGATGTGCTGCTGAACCGGTTTCCTGTTTCTGCCGAAGCAATACAAATACGTAAAGCTATTACTGAAACAACGGAATTACCCGCTCCTGAACCAGAACCGGAACGGGAGGGTAAAATAACAGCCATTGTTACTGAGTTTCCAGAAGAAATGAATATCCGGGAGGCTGCCCTATTTCTGAAATCTACGGTTGATACCTTGTATCAAATGACTTCGCAGCGACAAATCCCCCATTACAAACGCGGACGGCGGCTGATCTTTATTCAAAGCGAATTGAAACGGTGGCGGTTGTCAAAAGTGTTTACCAATACTGAATTAGATACCTTATCTGCAACGAATAGGTATTTGGATGCCCCTTTATCAAATAAACGAGGCCGAAAAGCTGGGTAAGACAAGGGCTGAATTTTTATATGCCAGTTATGTTTCGATGTACTCCGTTTTATTCCGCATGTATTCCGCACTTATTCCGAACCTATTCCGCACTTATTCCGCAACATTCCATCAGGCCGAAAGTCGATTCCGTATTAACCGCTCTTCCCGCTCCCGAATCTGAAAGTAATTCAAACGTAGCTGCTTAAAAACCGTCTTGAGTTCCGAAGTACATAGTTTGATTTCAGATCGCTTTAAATAGGTATTGAGTATCACTTTCTGCTCCCTTGAAAGCATCTTTACCGCCTGCCCGATTTCCGAAAATTCTTCAACATGAAGCGTTGTTTGCTCCAGAAAATTCGAATACAAATCCGTTGAATCAGCAGTGGGTTTTATCCATTCCTCTCGCTCATCTCCTCCAGTATCTTCCTCATTGTAACATTCCAGTAAATCTTCAGCAAACACCACCTGAAAATGCCGGTTTTGCCTGTACTGTCTGTTCAGTTTATTCCGGGCAATGGCATAAATCCACGTAATGAAACTCGACTTCTTTTCATCATACAGATCAATATGAAGCAGGGCCGTTTCAAACGACTCCATAGCAAGGTCTTCATTCATTTCCGTATAAATTTTCAGGCCGTAATAGTAGCGGTTAAAGAAATACACATAAGCCGCTCTGTGACCTGATCGAAGCCCGTTGACCCAAACACTGTTAATCCGATAAGGGGAAGCCATGCAAACATCAATTATTACATGGTATAGAAACGAGTCCAACGCTTCAAATGTTGTCTTTAATGCACTGAAGAATTGTTAAGAGGATCGTTTTAAATTAATCAGTGCAGCATTCAAAGGCACTTTCAATGCCTTACTGATAATCCATTCGTAAAAGAGAATAATTTCACCGCTTTCAGGTTCCCATAAAGCGGAACTGCTGGTATCTCGCAGCTGGTCAATTAAAGTCAACTGTTCTTTATACACCTTCATAAAATCAAGTTTGTGTTCAGAAAGATGCTTCAGCAAGTCAAAACAAACAGTTGTTCGGTTATTTAAGGGCGTAAATAGTTCGAGTTTCCTCAGTAATCGCTTCAGCGAGATGTATTTTGTTTTACCGTTTGCAGCAGTATTCAACTCAACGAAAACCATTGCCGAAAACAGCGGAACTGCTGCTCCCCAAAGTTGGGCACTGATGTATTTCCAACTCATCGCTTCAAGCAATTCATTGGCCTGAGCATATTCGCCACGCTGAAAATGTAGAACTGATTTGAGGTACAATGTTTTTTCATCGGTGGCAAATTCCTCAAGTTCTTCCATCACTTTTGCAGCAATCAGGCTGTTGTTCATGAGCAGATGGATATGTGTTTCAGTTTGCAGTAATAGCTTCCGTTCTTCGCTGCTCCATCCTTGCATTGCATGGCAATAACTTATTTCTTCTAATGCCTGATAAATCCATTTTCCTCGAAAATAACTCAATGCAAGTTTCAACGATGCAGACCTTAGTTTTTCTCCGTTTTGTAATGCTGGTGTTGCGTTTATCAGCTTAATTTGTTTTTTGATGCTTTGAACTGCAAGTTTAAGTCGGTAGCTTTTACTTGCTGTTATTGCTTCTGTTTCCAGCAGCAGAAACTCTGTGCGCGATGAGCCGATGGTTTTATGCATCGCTTTCAATTCTGCAATAGCAGACTCACTGGCACCAGTTGATGCTGTTTGTGCGTAGTTCAACAACTCTGTACAGGTTAGGCAAAAATGAAATTGTTGCTGCACTTTTTTTAGTTGCCGCATAAAGTTGGAAGGGAGTTTTGTTTTTGTTTGCGGCAATAGCTCTAAAGCTTGCCCCCACTCGGCAAAAAACTCATACTGTTCAGCTGAGTCACAAACCGAACTCAGGTGCAGTGAGGCCATATCAGTTAAGTTACGGCTGAGTAAGAAAGCGGCTTGTTGCAATTTGTTCCGGCAAACAGACAAAGCTTTGTCGTAATGATTGCTTTCAAGCCACGATGAATTTTTAGGAAGTGTTACGGCCTCAAGCAATTTATCACGCAGCCGCAGCATTAAGCGGCTGAATGCCTCTGTGTTCTTTTTTCCATAGATCAGAAATTCTAATTCGCGCTCGGTGCAGTCTGCATTATTGCAGAGCAGTTCAAACAGTTTCTGGCTTTTGCTGTCAAACTTTTCACCCCGGCTGTCGAATGCGGTGAGGTAGCTTTTGCACATAGCACGCTCAGTGCTGTTCAGTGCGCCTATCAATGTAGTGAGTGTGGTGAGTCCGTTCATGGGATTTCAGGTAAATTGTTATTCCTGAATGCCCCTGTTTCAAATATCCGTTTGTTTGGATTTGATTGTCAAATTTGGGCAGTAAATGAGCATCTAACTATTTATAATTCAAGCCAATACAAATACTGATGAAATACCTGGCCTAAATTGTCTATTTCAAACTATTTTCGGCAAAAAGCCTTGCAGCTATCTTCTTACGCTGATGATGTGGGCATTTTGAGGTGAATGGGTTAAATTGCGCGTTACAGTTTCTTTATCTTTGAACGTATGAATATTTCGCTTACCAAAACGCAGAAAATACTGATTGAAAGCTCTGGCGATATTGCCCGGATTATGCGGCAGATACTGTTGCGCGAAAACCGGCTCAGTCGGCAGCGCGAGCATGTGTGGACAATTGGCCTGAACGAGGAGTTTAAGATGCTTTACGTGGAGCTGATCGCCTTCGGCATTCCGGCCAAAGACAAAGTGCAGCCAATGGAAATCTATAGGCTTCCGCTACAAAAGGACGCGAAGTATCTCTATATCTGCCATAACCGCAAAACGGCGGATATGAGTGCGAAGCCCGACGACAAGGCGTTGACTGACCGGATGATTCAGGTGGGGAATATTGTGGGGATTACGGTTTTCGATCATATTATTATTAACTCGAAAACAGAAGATTACCTGAGTTACCGGGATGTGGGGTTGATGGATGAGTTGAGTAAGAGTACGGCTTGGGTGCCGAAGTTTGAGATGGTGAAGAAGATTAAGAAGATGGCGGCTGAGGAGGCTGAAAGGAAAAAAGCAAGAGAGATTGCAAAAACGATGAAGAAGAACAAGGTGGATGCTGAATTGATTTCTAAGTTTACGGGATTGACTTTGGGAGAGATTGAGAAATTATAGATTCATATTTATTCTTTTATTCAGAATTCAACTTCAAGTAAATTGCCGTTATCGCGCAACCAATCTTTAGCCTTTTCGTAATGGGGCAATTGAACTGATACAATGTTCCAAAATTCTGGAGTATGATTCGGCTCGATCAAGTGTGTTAATTCGTGAACTATTATGTAGTCGATCACGAATCCGGGCGCTTTGATTAACCTCCAATTAAAATTGATATTGTCTTTCGGCGTACAAGAACCCCATCTGTACTTCAAATCGAGAATTGCTATCTTCTTGTAATTGACCCCAAGATGCTTTGCGAAATGCATAACACTGGGGATAATTTTCACTTCAGCCTGGGAGATATACCATTTTTTCAAAAGCAGCCGGGCTTCTTTCTGGTGAGCTTTGCTAATGACGAATTTATTGTCAAACTCAACTCCGTCAAATAATGTATTTGATACTTCGAGTTTGTAATATTTGCCACAATAAAGCAAGGCTTCTCCGGACACAAACTCCTTTCGATCACGAGGCAGCGTATATTTTTGAGGATGATTAACTTTTTTGAATATCAGATATTTACGCTTACGAACTTCCGTATCGATCAGTTCACGACTGGTATTCAGTGGCGCTCTAACAACAACAGTTCTATCCCTTTCAACGATGATGCTGATAGTTTTTCGTTTGGAGTATTGTATTGAATATGCTATTTCCATGCGTTAAACTGCATATAAAATGATGTCATGGTTTGACTTAGCGAGTTCCATTATTCTTGAGGCAATTTCATTTCTTCTTTTGAAAAGGTCTGCAACAGATTTAGTCAATCCTTGTTCCTCTGAAAGAAGAATATCAACTATTTCACCCTTCAACTTATTTTGTGCCGGGATATTTCTCCAAAAACCAATTGATCCTATTTCCAACCTCACCTTTTCAAAAACTTCCTGTGTCAAAGATACAAGTAATGAAATTTCATCATCGCTTAATTCAGGTTTATCGCCGTAAAATTCCTTTCTAAATATACGGAAAAAGGGCATTTGCTTTTTTCGATGCAAACCATAAGTTGGTTCTTTCTCTTTATCAATTATTTTCTTTCGAAGCTCTTCAAGCCTGCGGTATATTTCATCCCAGTTATTCCTAAAGTCTCGTAAAATCTCAGCTAATGCTTCGGCAAATGAAGCATATAATTCAGGATCTTCATTGATATTAATGTCAATGAAATGCCGAATCGCATGTTCTACTTCAGCGGCTTTCGTTTTTGTTCGTTGTTTATTTTTCACATGGTCGAAAAAGTTTTCATCCATAATTGAAATGGGTTCGACCTTCTGCTCAATTCCCTGGGAAACAAGGTATTCATCTGTAATACTTCGCAATTTAGCGGGAACTCCCTTCATACTCATCCGGGAATCTCTGAAATGTTGTCCTGCCAGTACATTTATTTCTGTGAATCTGAACATGTCTTTCACATAGTCCAACGCCTCTTTTCGTGGGAAAACATTATCAATTGCTTTCATGAACCGGCGGTAGGCATCAATAAATTTAAATCGCAGGTCTTCGTCGTAAAACAAATCATAAAATAAATCTAAGTCCGAAAGGTCACTAATTCCATTATCCGAAAATATTTTCCATACTTCTTTATGAGCAGTCTCCAGTTCTTTGAGAAGCTCCGTTGGATCAACGATGCAACCGATAATTTCCTGCTGCTCCTTTTCAAAATAAACATCCAGCGCTTTTTTCAGGTGATGTCCAATACCTACATAGTCAACAATGAAACCAACATCTTTATCTTCATTTGCAACCCTGTTGACTC
The DNA here is from genome assembly GCA_046335555.1 of Bacteroidota bacterium. GTDB lineage: Bacteria > Bacteroidota > Bacteroidia > Palsa-965 > Palsa-965. The sequence goes on along the minus strand of JBKDHA010000163.1, from coordinate 6,505 downwards.
GTGCAATAGCCTGTAATAAGTTATGCGCTACAATAACACGGTCGAGGTACATAACCTGCTCAATTGGAGCATCAAAGCCAGTTAAGAGCATTTCAACTACAATCAAAATTCCGATGTCACCCGAAACTCCGTCCTTTACCTCACCGAAAGGAATTTTGAAGCTGGCAATTTTTGCTTTATTCGCTGTGCTGTCACCATGTGCTTTTATGTGCGGAGGATCATTATGACCAGATGAAAGCACAACTTCTGCTTTCATTTTTTCAAGGAGCTCAATATTGATATTCTGAGGGTTGTTGAGCTTTAGTTTAGCCACAATCACCTTCAATTCCTCCTGTATTGCTTTATAATAGCGGTCTGCTGCTTCTTTTGAGCAAGTTACAATCTGTGCTTTGAATCCATTGGAAAAAACCTGACCAATAAAATGCTGTAACATATCAGCGGCCTTAGCCTTAATCGTTTCTTCTGCTTCCAGATAAGCATCGCGGGTTCCAAAACCAAGAATCTGAAGCCGTTCGTTGATATTATAATCACTAAACACATCTTCAAATTTTTCATCCATCCCCTTTTTATCCTCTACTTCCGCATTGTGTGTCCTGCCTTCATAAACAATCTCAAGCGTTACCCCATCTTTAATGGCCTGCCGCATGGTGTATTTGTCTATGTATTCTCCGAAAGTTGTTTCGGTTTGTTCTATAGGCGTACCGGTAAAAGCTATGCGTGTAGCATTGGGTAAAGCACGATCCAGATTCGCACCAAGAAGGGAGTACTGCGAACGGTGTGCCTCATCAGTCAGAATTAATATATTTTCACTAGCATTGAGTTCCGGGAAAGCGTCCATCAATTCACGCTCCTGGAACTTATGTATCATACAGGAAACAATCTCGGAGGTGTTTGCCCGTAGTGCTTCTTTTACTTTGGTTATGCTTTTCGGATCATTGATGCTGAAACCGACTCCTTTTGCCGTTTCTTTAATCTGGTCATCAAGTTGAGTTCTGTCTGTTAATAAAATGACTTTATACGATTGAAGTCTGGGATACAGCCACATCTCCCGGATGAGAAATACCATTGTCAACGACTTTCCAGAACCCTGTGTATGCCAAATAATACCACCTCTTTCCCTTTTATTCGTTCCGTTTAGTAATTGATGAACAGTCTTCTTTACAGCACGAAACTGCTGGTAACGACCTACAATACGAATAATATTCCCCTTGCTATCCGTGCTGAAAACTGAGAAGGTTCGAATAATACTCAATAGATTCTCCGGTTTGAGCATACCATGTACTAAACGCTGCTGATCGTTCGGTGAAGTACGTTGGGCCTGTTCTACCTCTTCATCGTTATTCTGTTCATCTACAAATAAGTGTTTTTGCGGGTTGCAGTAGTTAATCAATTCGTCAATGCTTGAGGGATGGGGATCAGTCCATCGGTAAAAGTGCTTTTCAATCGAGGTCGTAATCGTTCCGAACTTGGCTTTATTGCGGCAGGTGGCAACAATGAACTGGTTGAAATAAAAAAGCGACTTGTTTCCTTCCCTCTGGTAATTGCGTTGTTCACAATAGCGCATCATTTGATCTATGGCTTCAGGAATTGGCTCTTTCGCCTTGGGTGATTTGCATTCAACCAGGACAACCGGCAAACCATTCAGAAAGCAGATGATATCCGGGTAAATATGATTGTCCGTACCCGGAATGCGTACTTTGAATTGGGATACAGCGATATAGTTATTGTTTTCGGGGTGGTCAAAATCCACGAGCAGCACATCAGGCGATTTCTCTCCGGTCTTCCTGTTTTCAGCTACAGTAGTGCCTTTAAGTAATAGATTCAAAGCCTGTTCATTGTTTTGCAAGAGATTGTCGCCTTCAAAACGGTTTACTTTATCCATTACCTCCTGCACCTGGTCATCTTCCAGCCAAGGATTTATTTTACGCAATGCGGAAGCGAAATCATTTTTCATAATGACTTGCGTAAAATCGGAACGTTGGGTTTCAGCAGCAGTCTGATAATTATCCAGGCGCAGCACTTTCCAATGCAAACCAGGCATGGCTTCCAACTGATGCAAAAACGGTTCCTCTACATGGTTCCGTTCATCCATCTTGACGTGAGGAGGAGTTTTGTCTGCCATAATTATTGAAAGGTATTAATCAAAACAAGTATGATTCCTGCAACGAAAGTTCCGAACGAAATCCACGACGCTATTTTAAAATAGTTGTATTTCTGCACGCAGATTTCTGCATTATTGGTGATCTGGTTTCCAAAATCCCTTTCAGCCTTATTCAGTGTCATCCCGTGCTTATGCTCAAACAGCTTGATAAATTGTTCCGCAGAAAGTTTTGCAATGTCGTTGAAGAATAATGCATTTAACGAGTCCAGCGAATTGGTAAAATCTGAATCATCCATTTTTTTATAGAAGCGAAAACCTTTATTGATAACTGGCAAAATGGAATAAATACAAAAACAGGAAGAAACACAAAACATCACGATTAAAACGCCTTCAAACGTTTTAAGCACTTTCACGAAACTTTGTTCACTCTGCATGATTCCGATAATGCAAGCGATATTCAATGCCAGTAATCCGGCATTTTTAGCTTCTGCGAACTTGAGCCAATCGCTGACTGTATTGAATGTATATTTTAAATCTTCGTTCATAAGTTACAGAGTAATGTCATTAATAGCCGCCCAGATAACATCCCCCCCAATTATTTTACCGGAATATTCTTTAACACTTACATTCTGATAGAACCAATGCTTATTTTCTTTTACATCTATTCTACTGGAGTTTGTTTTAGCATAATCCTCCCAAACCTTTTGACTCATCAGAATGGGTGCTGCATTACTTTTTACTTCTTCCTTTTTAAACTTTAACATATTACCTCTGAGTGTAAAAATTTTGCCTGAATCTAGTTGACTAATTGTGTCAGCAAATTCTTCCGGACTTAAATCAACGGTTTCAGTTGACGTAAGGTGTATGGGTTGACCAGGGACGGATTCGTATTGATCCGGTATAGGAAGGTGATACAATCCACTAGCTGACTTTAGTCTGATTGCATTTGGGTTTAATGGATTTCTAGTCACCCGATAAACAGTCTTTACTATTTCCTTATTTGCCACATCGGTCAGCTTTGATGCAATATTTGCTGCATTACCAATCCAAACCAGATTTTTGTAGGCTGCGCGTTCCTTGCCTTGTTTAGCGATGCCTACTTTAATGGTCTTCATCAGTCCATAGTCTATTCCAATACCAACCTTGAATTCTAATCCATTAAAGTGCTTATTAATAATACGAGAGGCAACGGTATTGATTGAGATTGCTGTATCAATTGCATTCGTAAAGCAGTTTCTTTGAGGAAAAACAAGCATTACCCGGTCTCCGATAATGTTTCTGGAGATGCCACCATGATGTTCTGCAACGGAAAGAACGCTACTGACAAATGCAGTATAAAGCTTTGCCATTACTTCCTTCGAATGATCTCTACTCAGTTGAGTGGAATTCCTGATGTCAGCGTACAAAACACATGTTTCAATCAGTTTGCCTTTCTTAATTTTCCCAGACTCAAATGAATACCCCTGGTCATCATCATGGGGTACATAATCAGTTTGAGTCTGAGTCAGCTCAAACTGCATACGCAGGAGATCTTTTACATCCTCGTTTATTTCGCTGAGTACATCTTTAATTGCCATTGTCTTATATCTTTTTTATCAAAACCTTAAACTGTGTTGGCTTCATCAGCAATTGGCTCTCTACATTATTTTTGATTTCAAAGAACTCACCAGAGTTATTTCCCTCATCATAATTATACACCCTGTAGATGTAATACTCATTCAAGTGCGTTTGCATAAAGGCTACTTCGTTTTCACTCATGTAAAATGGTGTCAGTTCGTCGCCAGTCGTCGTCTTAACTTCAATAAATTTTTCATTCCCATTGGTATCAAAGGAATATACATCATAACCTTCACCATCCAGGACTATTCGCACTTTTTTCGATTCTTCATTTAATCCATTTTGCTTTAAATAGCTGATTTCATATTGCATTACCAATTCTTCCCCCGCATCTCCTAAGTCTTTCTGATCTTTGGCTTTGGCTGCAAAATCGACTTTTATGCCTTTAAATGTTTTTTTGTCTTCAGGTATATCCTCAAATCCGTTTTGAGGCTTTTCTTTTTTGGTTAATGAATTGGGAGCAGCATTTTTGTTGGTGTTAAACTCATCATAGATCAGCCAGACAAAAATATTTCTCCATATAAGTTGTTCAAGTCTGTCGGTACTCTTCTTTGGAAGGGCATCCTGGAGCTGAATATCCAGCCATGCCGTTAACTGTGTGTTTGCAGCATACCAATTACCCAAGTGATCCTTACTGAATTCAAAACCATAAGATTCTCTGACAATCTCGATTACGCTCCAGAATTTCGAATTATCAACTGTAGAGCTAAGAGTTTCAAGATTACAGGCCGCAACGGCTCTGTTTATCAATAAAGGGCGGTTACCGATTTCATCATTGGCATACCACCAACTTGTGAGTGCATTATAATTTTCTAAAGAAGGATGGCTGATAAGTTCTCTGGTTATAATCTTAAAACCACTATCCTCAATTATTTTTCTAAAATTAACTTCTGATAAAATACTGTGACCACGCGATGAAATTCCATTATCTTTTTCTTTCAGCCATTTTCGCATGAAGCTTTCATAAGATTGAATAGGCTTCGGTAAAGAGTGATAAAGTAAAATGTCATCTATTGGAGTTCCCGGGTTTTGAAGAATCGAAGTCTGCAATAGTTGCACATCCTTTACAAAATCAAGATAGACATCTTTCCAGTCCTCTGTCCAGGCATACTTATCGCTTTCAGTTAAACCGAAAAATAAATCTGCAATTGTTTTTGTTCTCGTTTGGCTCACGGAAGCATATCTGAGATAATTTTCTTCATCTTGCCAGAACTGCCTGCACCTTTCAGCCTCTGCAAATCCCCATAGTTCCTCTCTTAATTGCTTTGCCGTTCCTTTACCCAGTTTTGCTGCAATTTTATAGAAACCATCGCCGTGATCATTTTTGCCCGGATCTTTATAAATCGCAAGTGAACTTAATAAGGGACGGGGAGTTGGTTGCTGATCTTCAAAAACTGAAACATCGCCGAGTATTTTGCTCAATTCATTTCGACCCGATTCTGTGCCGGTATCAATATCTAATCCGCAATCCCTCACTACATCACTGTAATAAACGAATTTGCCGTTCTGCCTTGCGGCCTCGATGAGATATGTCCTTACACGTTCATTCATGCCATTTGTGGCGATTTTACATTAACCCGTACTTTCCCTGAAAGTAAATCTTTCATCAGGCCGGTTTTGAGAGACTGAAGCTTCTCTCGATAGGCATATATGTTCTTAAATTGCTTTTCAAAAGCAATGATCCTTTCTACTATTTTTATTTGTTCTTTTTTTGAAGGAAGGTACATTGGAAGGTTCAACAATGCCGCTTTATTGAGTTTAAATCTCCCTGCTCCCTGACGGGTTAAATAGAATGTAATATCTCTATTACAGAAGAAATAATGAATCCACTCTGTCATACACTTATCATTTCCACTCAATATATGTGCATGATTAGATACATTGAATTTACCATTTACCAGATGAGTCATGTTCTGCTTTGTGAATTTTAAGAAGTGATCCCCATCTTCACCGATCAAAACATACTTTCCATTAACTCTGTATTCATCAATATAGTCTATTACTCCAGTAGCACCGTAATATGGATATATTCCTTTCTTTTCAAATCTTTCTAATGATGAAATTGGTTTTCTTAAATTGTTGTGAATAAAACAATACCTATCTAAAGTATTCACCTCCCATTCCTCCGGCACTCTAAATCCATTCTCTGTCTTAAACCGATGTGTTTTCTCACTACGAATATTACCTTTTTCATCAATTCCCTTGGTTAGCAAATCCTGCATTAGACCCGTCTTGATGCGTTGGTATTTAGCAATTAGTTTTTCGGTTTGTTCAATTGCCTGATCAGTTTTGGAAAGAATTTGTGCGATTTGGGTTTGTTCTAAATTAGTAGATGGAACAAAAACCTTTACAGATTCTATTTGCTTTGGGCTTATATTCGCCTGAGCACCACCTTCAAAAAATAGTTTAAGCTTTTCTTGAAATATTTTGGACGAAATGAGTTGATATAGAAATTCAATATCAGTATTTAAAGAAGGTATAAACCTTCCAACTCGTTGGTTTAATAGAGCCGGAAGATCAATGATTCTAACCTTAGCTATCTTACCCAAGTCACCTGTCATCCCAATTAATATATCATTCTCACGCAAAACAAAATTCTTATGAATACTTGGCTGAAATTTTATGTACACAGAATTGTTTATGCCGATCATTCCATGCTGTAAGTTTCCAATCCTAACTAATAATACTCCTTCTTCTTCGTAATCATCTGACTTGAATGCAAAGCCACCTTGGACTTTTGCAAGTTCATTGAATTCAATATTTTTCCAGCCACTCATCAATTCAGGT
>JBKDHA010000162.1:0-4793 GCA_046335555.1 Bacteroidota bacterium | reverse complement strand
GTGCGCATGATTGGCGTTCAGGCCGGCACAACAAACTGGGCTATCGGTGCTACGCAGTATGATGTGTATCCGCAAAATACGATTACCTTCATCGGTAACCATAGCATGACACCCTGCTGCTCGGCACCGTTTGCCAGCATTACCAATACAGCCAATATAAGCTGCTTTAACGGTAATAATGGTCAGGCCACAGTTCAGGCCACCAACGGCAATACATTTACTTATGCATGGTCACCCAACAGCACAGATACTACAGCAACCGCAACAAACCTCGGCGATGGTGTTTATACCTGCATTGTAACCAATGAGTGTGGTTTGTCCGACACCGTTTCAGTAACCATTACCGAACCAACTGCAATTACAGGCACCTTTACAAATATTGTAACACCGGGCTGCAGCCAGGCCAACGGTTCAATTAGCATTATAGTAACCGGCGGAACACCACCTTACACTTATCAGTGGTCGAATGGTGGTAATACAGCAACCATCTCAAACTTGGTGTCAGGTTTTTACACTTGTGTAATTATTGACGGCAATGGTTGCGGAACACAGTTTATTTATTCGCTGGCCAACAATAATCCGCCTGTAGTTTCACTTCAGCTTACTTCGGCTGATACTGTTTGTTTGAATACACCAGCATTTACACTTGGCGGCGGCAGCCCTGCAGGTGGCAGCTGGTCTGGCCCCGGTGTAACCGGCAGTACATTTGATGCATCAGTTACCACGCCGGGCATGCAGTATATTACATACACTTATACTGATTCAAGCAATTGCGTTGGCACAGCAAGCGACAGCATTTTTGTAGATGTATGCACCGCTGTAGAAACTGCAGAAGCAAACAACGTAATCCGTGTTTATCCGAACCCGGCTAATGAAGTGCTTCAGTTCAGTTCAGTAATTGCCGGCTCACACATTCGTGTGTATGATGCTACAGGCCGCATTGTACTTGCACAAACCGCACAGCGCGATCTTAACGTAAGCGCACTCGAAAGCGGAAGCTACATGCTAACCATCAGCAATGCAGCTGGTGAAGTATTGCAGCGCATTCAGTTTGTGAAGAACTAATTCAGCAAAAAATAAAGCAAAAGCGGCGAACTCATTGAGTTCGCCGCTTTTGCTTTTCTACAAACTATAGTTCTACAATTACTTTTCCGCGAACTTTCCCGGCTTCGAGGCGTGTGTGTGCTTCAGCCATTTCGCTGAACGGGAAAGTTTGTTCGATATGTGTTTTCAGTTTTCCTTCGGCTATCTGAAGAGCAAGGGCTTGCATATCGTTGCCGTTTGATGCAACGAGGATAAACGAAAGGTCAATATTTTTGGCGGCCGCTTTTTTCATAATTAATTCATCAATATTTCCGGAAGGGATGGTGATGATTTTGCCGCCGGGCTTCACCATATCAATCGTTCGCAACAGGGTTTCGCCCTGTGCCGGGTCAAGTGCAAAGTCATATTTGTTTGGGAAGTCAAGCATTTCGCTGCTGCTGTAATCAATATGCCGGTCGGCGCCAAGAGCCAGCACAAATTCTTTGTTTTGAGCCGATGAAGTTCCGGTAACAATTGCGCCCAGCGCTTTTGCCATTTGCACAGCATAATGCCCCACGCCGCCCGAAGCACCGTGAACAAGAACATTGTGCCCTTCGTTAACGCCGGCATTGCGGAGAGCCTGATATGCAGTAAGAGCAGCTAATGTTGCTCCTGCGGCTTCTGCAAAAGAACTGTTTGCGGGCATTAAAGCCAGTTGCGATACCGGCGCAGCTACATATTCGGCATACGCATTTCCGCTGCCGATAAAATTGACCATACCAAAAACGGCATCACCAACTTTGAATTCACTTACACTTTCGCCAACCATTTCTACAAGCCCGGCAATATCCCAGCCAAGAATTACCGGCCGCCGGTTCTGATAAATCCAACTAAGTACGCCGTCGTTTCCTCTGGCTTTTACATCAACCGGATTTATGCTGATTGCTTTGACACGAATCAAAACTTCGTTATGCTGCACCGATGGAATTGATACCTCGGAGAGGATGAGATTTTCGGGGTTACCCGCTTCGTTTAAGAGATAAGCTTTCATGTTTTCGATTTTGCAGCAAAGCTATCTACATGCTATCTTTACGACAAGTATGTACAATTTAGTACACTACATACTAAAAGTATGCTAATGTTGATTATCAGTGCAATAAATTAATTATGGCCAAGAAAAAAATTGATGCTCCGACCTGTTCTGTAGATTATGCGTTCAGAAGAATTGGGGGAAAATATAAAGGAAGAATACTTTGGCACCTGCACCTGAAAACGATTCTCAGGTATGGAGAGTTGAGAAGAACACTTCCGGATATAACAACTAAAATGTTGACTCAAACTTTACGCGAGTTGGAAGATGATAGTTTAATTACGCGTAATGTTTTTCACGAAGTGCCTCCCAAAGTAGAATATTCGTTAAGCAAAGTCGGGAAGGAGCTAATTCCGTTTATCGTGCATTTGAAGGAATGGGGAGATAAGCAGATTCAGAAAAAAAAGAATGCAGCTGTTTGATATGATTACGGAGTTTGTTGTTCGAAAAAGTATTGGCGTCTTTTTAAACTTCATCCTTCGACTTTTGCTCATTCCAACAATCTTGTTTGGACGATATTAGCTGCAAAAACCGCAAGTCTGATAAAAAAATAGCACATAATAAATCTCAAAAACGAACTTTAAACAGGCTCTAAGCAAAAGCGGTGAACTCATTGAGTTCGCCGCTTTTGTTTGATACATACTCAGCCATTTAACAACAAAAAAAATCGGAGCAACCGGGTTATGTAACTTTTTTTGGAAATGATGTTATAGAGACGATGAGCAAAAGCTACGCTTAATATCATGATGAATGAAAGCACCCCTTCTGCTCTGCGGAGTATTGTGTTATGGTTTGTTGTTAACGGGCTGCAGACGTGAAATTCGCAAACTCCATATCGAAAAGCGGATTTATCGTCCGGGCTGGTATGTGAGCATCCCAACACGCGGCGAACCCATTACACATAGTTACCCGCCGCCTGCACAAACACCTGTGAGTTATCCGGTGCCAGCGCCGCCGCAACGTACAACATCAACTACAGCATCTGTACCGTCGCCGTCGCTGCCATCGCCGCCACGGCAATCTGGCCCTTCGGCAACACCCAAACCACCGTTGCCGCCGTCGCAAGCTTCTGCGCCCTCACCACCTGCGCAAGCTTCTGCACCATCGCCACCTCGCCCCGACAGTGTAGCTCCTCCGGTTGTTACACAGCAGCCCGACGTTGTTCCCGACAGCAGCGGCAGCAAAAAATCAGTTGCTTTGTCAATCAACATTGATTTACAAGGCGGCTTTCAGGTATTTGCAGCAGGGCTGTTGCCTTCGGGGCGCTACAATTTTCCGCTGATGCCGGGCGCGGGTTTTACCGGCGGTGGTTATACATTGGTATTGAATACTGGCTCACGTATAGCTGTGCTGGCCTCATGCAGTTACCGCTATGCCCGTTTGCCTGTAAAGCATTCACTGCGGCGGCCACTTCCGCTGCCCCAAACAACTCCTGATCGCGAAAAAATACGCCTGCATACACTCTGCAGCGAAACTAATTTTCGCATTTCCTTGTCTGATGAAAAATTCATCAGCAGTGTGGATGCAGGTGTGGGCATCGAACGAATTTTCCGCTCGGCCTATATTTCAAAAAGCAGAATTTTTCAGCCGCTGCCGGGTTCGGGGAAGGAGAGTTATGCTGCAACAAAAACTAAAGTCACCGGGCTGTATGGTTTCAATGCGTGGTCGTGTTATATCACAGGTGGTGTAAGCCATGCAGGCTGGCGGATATTTTTCACCTATCGCATTAACCGTCAAACCACACACGAAACAGATTTTCAGCGTGTGGCAATTGGATTGATGTTCAGTACTAACTAATTGTACATTACTATTAAATAAACAGTTTGCTGTCGAGCGGCTGCACAACGGTTTCAATACGCGGGCCGTTCATGCCTTGATAGCCGTTTCTGCCGGGCCGCCCGGGAATGGCAGCATTGTTGCGGCGTTGGCTGGATTGTCGGGTTCCCATGCCGTCGCCGGCTCTTCCGGCATCTCCGCCGATGCCGGTTTTTCCGCCGTAGTTATACGTGCGGAGTTGGAGCTGAGTAATGTTTACGCTGGTATCAGCAAATATTCTGATTTGTCCTCCATTTCCTCCATTGGCACCGTTGCCGCCATCGCCTCCATTTCCTCCCAAACAGCGTTCCCGATTTTCTGAGTTTCGGTTGTCTTCACCTCCGTTGCCTCCCCGGCCGCCATCACCTCCGTTGCCTCCGTCGCCGCCATTGGCGAAAACGGATAGCGAACTGCTGGCTGCATCAAGAATATAATTGCGGCGATAGCCGGTTGTAAGGTCATGCACATGAATTTGGCACAAATTTTTATTGAGCAGTTTGCCGGGTTCTTTTCTGATGTAAATATCAACGTTATGTCCATCGTAACCATTGTGCCCGTCGTAACCATGATTGCCATGTGATCCGTTCTGGCAGGGTGTATTGTTTATTGCCGATGAACCGCTTGAACCACTGTTCCCGTTAAATCCGTTTTGTCCATCGCCGCCATTGGCTCCAAAAACAAAAATTTTATTCGAAATTAAATCAATTGATTTTGTCGAAGTAAATCCCTCTTTTCGCTTGTAGGTAATTGTTATTGATACACTACCGGCAGGACATTCCGACAGGTTTTTTGCAACTACAATTTGGTTACTGTCGATGAGGTGTCCGCCCTCAACACGTATATCAAAATCATTCCAGAAAAACGG
>JBKDHA010000161.1:0-47092 GCA_046335555.1 Bacteroidota bacterium | reverse complement strand
TTTAAGCGGTTTGGGTTGCTGGCCCTGACCGAGTTTCTTTTCGGCGGCTAACGCTTCCAGTTCAATCTTCACGGCCTCCATAATGCTCATGTCGGGCGGCAGTTCAATCATCTCGCCATTTTGGCGGCGGAACATACGCTTTCCACCTTCACCGCTTTGAGACTCGGCGGCTGACTGACGCTGCTGTGTGGTCGGGGTGAGCGTGGGCGTGACTGCGTGCGTGCGGGTGGGTGCTGGGGTGGACATACAGGGAAATTTACTTTACAAGATACGCCAGTATATGCCCCAACTGCAAGAGTGTTTTGTTAACAGAAGTTGTTTGCAGAACACTCCTGTTTGAGTTATTTATTGCGCGAAAAAATTGTGTTCCTAGCCGTGATTGACCAGAGGCCGGTGGAAATAAGCACCGGAGGTGATTCAACAACAGCATACCGGCCGCCGGGAAAGCGCGAGCAGGTGATTATGAATTGCACCTGCGGGTTCGCTCCAATATATAGACCTCCGAGGTTTTAAAAACCTCGGAGGTCTATATATCGTTGTTACGCAAGATTTTCAACCACTTTAGCCAAAGCCAGGAGTTTACTTTCCTGAAAATCGGCACACATAAGCTGCAAGCCGAAAGGCAAGCCGGCTGCGGTTTTCCCGGCAGGTACAGAAATAGCCGGAATGCCGGTTAAATTGGCCTGAACGGTGAAAATATCTTCGAGATACATCTTAATCGGATCTGCCGAATTGGCACCGAACTGAAATGCAGGCCCGGGTGTTGAAGGCAGCAAAATAGCATCGTACTGCGCCAGAATTTCGTTGGTTTTGTCGCGCAGAAGGCGGCGTACTTTCTGGCCTTTTGAGTAATACGCATCGTAGTACCCGGCGCTGAGTACAAACGTGCCGAGCATGATGCGGCGCTTTACTTCCGGGCCAAAACCTTCGCTGCGCGATTTCTTGTAAGTGGATTCCAAATCGGTAGCATTCGGACTGCGGTAACCGTAGCGGATGCCATCGTAACGGGCAAGGTTCGATGAGGCTTCGGCCGTTGTAAGTACGTAGTAAACCGGCACGAGGTAATCGAGATACGGGAACGTAACCGGCTCAACCGTGTGCCCGAGTGCACGAAGCTGTTCGATGCGCTGCTGCAGTGTGGCGCGGATTTCAGGATCAAGTCCTTCGCTGTTCAGCCCTTCTTCGAGATAGGCGATGCGCTGTGCTTTGGGCGCTTCAAGCTGTTTTGTATATGCATCAACCGGTTTCGATGAAAGCGTGCTGTCGAATTCATCCATCCCGGAAATAACTTCGAGAATGGCGGCGGCATCGTCAACATTTTTTGTGAGCGGGCCAACCTGATCGAACGACGAAGCATAAGCAATTACGCCCCACCGCGATACACGTCCGTAGGTTGGTTTAAGCCCAACAACTCCGCAAAACGAAGCTGGCTGGCGAATAGAGCCGCCGGTATCGGTGCCGAGAGTGGCCAGACAAAGATCGGCTGCAACAGCCGCAGCCGAGCCGCCCGAAGAGCCGCCGGGTACGCGGGTCACATCAGCCGGGTTTTTTACATTGCCGAATGCCGAGTTTTCGTTGGAACTGCCCATCGCAAACTCATCGCAATTGGTGCGGCCGATAATAATGGCATCGGCATCAATAAGTCGCTGCGCAACGGTTGATGTGTAGGGCGAAACAAAGCCGCTGAGGATTTTTGAGGAGGCAGAAACTTTCTGGCCGGTAACGCAGATATTGTCTTTGAGACCAATGACCATACCGGCCAGCGAGCCAGCGGTTCCGGCGGCTATTTTAGCATCAACAGCCTGAGCCTGAGCGCGGGCGGTATCGGCAAAAACTTCGAGAAAAGCGTTCAGGTGTGCGTTTGCGGCGATGCGTTCGAGGTAAGCATCAACAAGAACGGCGCAGGTAACGCGGCCGCTGAACAAATCCGCACGCACGGCGGCAAGAGAGGAATAGGAGTTCACAGGCGAAGCCATACATAAGCGCCCCGCTGTGCAACAGGTAAACCGTTCCGCAGGGCGCGGATAAAACGGTTAGTCTTTGTTGGTGTTCTCAGGTGTGTTGCTGTCCACACCTTTGGAAGCGTCTTTGAACTCTTTCACGCCACGGCCGAGGCCACGCATGAGCTGCGGAATTTTTGTGCCGCCGAAAAGCAACAGCACTACCACAAGAATAATTACGAGTTCGCCGGTACCCAGGCCAAAGATTAAAGAATTTGACGGTGTCATGTTCACGCGTTGTTGAGAGGGCAAAGATAGGGTTTTTTGCTGGTTTTGGCGGCGGCTGTAAATATTCGGGCCGGAAAGCTATTTATTTCGGGGGCTTGGGGACTTTACATAATTTCAAAAGCGGCTTTGACTTTCTCCGGAAAACGTATGCTGCAATTAAGCTAAATCGGTTCCTGCAGGCCCGCCAGAACTATCGTTATGCGGATTGTCGCTCCGCAATTTATCTCGGTTGTGGCTAGTCATAACAAAGGCTGTTTCTGCGCGCGATGCTGCAATTGTAAACAAACTCCAGAAAAACGGAATGAGCAGGCAAAGCAGAATGTGCAGCAACCGTTTTTTTTCAGTAAGAGCCCGCGCATTTCGCAATTTGCGAATTGCGAAAAATGCGGCAACAAGATGCAGCGAAAGCAAAATTGCCGCTTGAATCATTGTGTGTTTTTCATGAAAAACATCCAAATATATTCATTCAAGTCCAGATCAGCCGAAGTTGCTCCGATAGGCAAACCTATATTAAATGGATTAGCACCAACCCACGTATGACCGCCGCCGTTTACCGTCATGAGTGATACGTATTTGCCGCCGCCCTGCGACTCGACAACAGTAATTGATGTTCCGTCTGTTTTATTTTTGTTAATGTTCTTTCCCGGACTAGCGGTTGCTGTAATTTCATTCTGTTTAAGCCAAAAATCATACGTATTTGCGGCAGAAAAATAGTGCCCGGGCTTTCCGTTAAAATAAACAATACTATCGGCCGTGCCGTGTACAAGAAGTATTCCGGTCTTGCCTTTTTGGGGATTGTAATACGCTACAGAGTCTGGCATTGTAGCTCCAACTGATGCTACTGCTGCAAATCGGCCGGGAAGCTCTGTTGCTAAACGCTGACAAAAAAAGCCGCCTCTTGAAAGTCCTGTTGCAAATGTTTTTCTGGTATCTGTTCTATAGTTTTTGTTGATATAGTTGAGCAGCGAATCCACAAAGCCAATATCATCGGTGCCATACTTGTACGACATACCAAAACCAACATTCCAGTCTTTTTTTATTCCTTGAGGATAAACAACAATAAAATCATGCTTGTCAGCCGTGCTGTTCATTTTTGTATAAAGCATTTGTTCGGCCATAGTCATTCCGCCACCGTGAAAATTATAGACAACAGGGTATTTTTTGTCTTTATTGGTTTGATAGGATTGCGGTGTATAAACAATGAAAGCGCGCTTCTCATTTTTAAAAATCATTGAGCGGACTTGTGCGATACTGTTTATGTTTAACAATACAGCTAGCAATAGTATAATGCATGATTTCATCTTGTGCATATCAATTAGATCTCACCAAATATACCTGCTAATAAAAAACGACAACAGAAAAAACTGTTGTCGTTGATGTAATTATTCAACTAAAACGATTAGACTTTTAGCTAAAGCATTTAGTTTTTTTCGTTGTTGACATTGCAGCTTCCATCACACAGTTATGCTTTGCTGTAAAGCTCCGCCACTTTATCCCAATTCACCACATTCCAGAAAGCAGAGATATAGTCGGGGCGGCGGTTTTGGTAATGCAGGTAATAAGCATGCTCCCAAACGTCAAGCGCAAGTATTGGTGTGCCTTTGAGGTCGCTCACATCCATAAGCGGGTTGTCTTGATTGGGAGTAGAACCAACAAGCATTTTACCGTCTTTCACTACTAACCAAGCCCAGCCCGATCCGAAGCGTTCTTTTGAGGCTTTGGCAAATGCTTCTTTAAATGCGTCGAAACTGCCGAAGTTTTTGGTAATGGCATCGGCGAGTTCGCCGGTGGGCATATTGGTTCCTGTGGCCGGAGCCGGGCGCAGGAGTGTCCAGAAAAGTGAGTGATTGTAATGCCCGCCGCCGTTGTTGCGGATTGCGGGGCTGTATTTCGAGATGCTTGCACAAAGCTCTTCCAATGAAGGAACAGCGTCAATTGTTTCAACCGCTTTGTTGAGGTTGTTTACGTAGGCCTGATGATGCTTGCCGTGGTGAATTTCCATGGTAAGCGTATCAATATGCGGTTCGAGGGCTTCTTTGGCAAAAGGCAGCGGCGGCAAGGTAAAAGGTGCGGCAGCTGGTGATGGCACAGCAGCACGCAGACCACGGCGACCGAGAAATGTAAGTGCAGCTCCTGCGAGTGCAGTAATGCGGATAAATTGACGGCGTGATTGCATGAGGTGAAGTTACATGTTTTTATTGCCCGGAATGTATTTATATCGGGTTCTGGATTATCAAAACACCTTGTAATCTTCTGGTGAAATTAAGTCAATGTATATCAATTGGTTGTTGACTTGCTTTGTAATATTGTTTATAGTTGTTATGGCGAAAGCTGACTGTTTTCATAAAATGAATAACGTTAACTATTCGATTATTGATTCTCGTTTTTTCGCCCGGTTTTCAGATTTCACAAGCTTAAATCTCATTAACAATGGCGGAAGCCGAAAAGCCATAACAGAGTAGGTAAACCAAACTCACAAAGCCATGAAAAAATTACTTCTGGGACTTACAGCAGTATTCTGTTGCAGTCAAACGGCATTAAATGCGCAGGCTTTTAATGCCGCCATTTCTGTTTCCGGAACAAACACATCAAACGACAATGCTTATGATGTGGAGGTAACAGCTTTTGATGAACGGCTGATTGCGGCCTCGCGTGTAAACGGAGCAGGCAACAACGATGGTTATATGCGTGTTTACAGTGCAACAAACGCGCCTTTGTTTGAGTATTCGATTATGGGTTCGGGCGATGATATTGTTTATGCTGTTGATAAATTTACAACCGCAACACCGATATCAGATATTTATTTCACCGGCCACTTTACCGGATCTGCCAATGTCTTCCGTCGTGTTTTTCCGGGTGCACCAGTACTCATCACAACGCTTACTGCCCCGTCAGGATTGGCAACAGACCGTACCTATTTTGTTATGAAAGTGAACACAATGGGCACATTCTCATGGGTATGTTTAGCCGGAAATACAATAACAGCCAATGAAGAAAGTGGTGGCGATGTTACTGTTGAACAGGTGAATGGAATGCGGATGGTATGGACTACCGGAGCGTTCAGGGGAACAAGCACATTTACAGCCGCTCCGGGAGCAATAACGCGAACGGCACTCGGCACCGGTCAGGATGTATTTGTAGCCTGCTATACCGACAACGGAGCTACAGCCGCACTTAATTGGGTGAACACAGCAACCAGCCCTGTTCCGGCCGACAACGACATCGGTTGGTGTGTAGATGCTGATGCTAACGGTATTTCCTATGTAACCGGAAGCGTGGCCTCCGGAACCGCCACATTCAACTCTACAGGAGGTCCCGCGCAGATAACAACTGCCGGATTTGGCGATGATGATGCTTTTGTTGCACGTTACTCGCTGAGCGGACTGTGTACTAATACGCTGCTGCTGGGAGGCAACGGCATTGGTGGAGGCATTGTAGATCAAGGTCGGGGAATTGTCGTTACCAGAACCGGAACCAATGTTTATGTAAGCGGCTACTATCGGGGCGGTGGCGGATCGTTTGGCGGCGCAACAGCTCAAAGCGAAGGCTTTGTTCAGTATTTGACCGCTGCAACGCTAACGCCGGGCTGGTTCCGCACAGTGCGCAGCACAGGGTTTGACGGCTGTTACCGCCTATGCCTCAATACGGCTGAGACGTTCTGTATGGTTTCCGGAAATTATGAAAACACGGTTAATGTTATTGATCAGTTTGGGACGACTTTGTACACCGAAACACCTTGTTCAGGAACGTCGGGTATTGATGGCTTTGTGTTGCGTATGGATGCAGGAACAGGTGCATCGCCGGTTATGGGAAGGGTATGCGGAGTAAGCGGCATTGATATTACTTCCGGTGTTGATGCATCAAACAATAACGAAGCTGTAACCTGCGGCTATTTCAGCAGTGTTACACTAACATTTGAAGGCAGCGTGCCTACTCTTACCAATGCCAGCGCTTTGGGCACTTTCGATGCGTTTTATGCTGTTTTTATTCCAACAAGTATAGTCCGGCTTGGTCAGTTTAATGAGGCGGAAACTGTATCGGGAGTTAAACTTTATCCCAATCCCGCATCCAGCCAGTTCATTATTCAACTTGATGATGCGATTACTGAACATCCGTCTCAATTCATATTACTTGATCTCTCAGGACGAACAGTACTTACACAACAACTTACTCAAACACAAACCGAAGTTAGCGTTGCAGAACTTCCCGCGGGCGTTTACCTCTGGCGCATTACCGAACAAAACGGCGCCGTACATCTGGACAAACTAATTATTGCCGATTAAAACGCCCGGTAAAAAGCAAAACAGCCCGGATGCACAAACGCATCCGGGCTGTTGCTTTTTAGTCTTGCCGGAAGGCTGGCCCGTAGTAACCCGGGGCGCGACTCATATCGGTATATTCAGGACGATGCCGCACGCGCATAGGAGGCAGCGGCGCTGGTTTGGGCGGCTCGGGAAGCGGTTCCATTTGTGTGAAAAAATCAGTAAGTGCCGGAACCGTGGCTTCAAAGTAGGCACCGTCGGCCTGGCGTTCGGCAATACGTTTGAGATCGAGGTTCTCTGCAGTGCCGATGTGCAGAATATCGAGCGAGCACTGCCGGTGCGTAAGTGCCGAATCCAGTTCGCGCTCAGTGCGCCGCGAAATCTCAAACATGCCGTCGGTAGCTACAATCAGATGCAGCTTTGCGTTGATGCTCACCGAGTCGATAAACCTTGCAGCAGTAAGTAATGCCAGATCGCCATTGGTTGCGCCTCTGGGCTTTATTTTACGCATTACTTTATCAATGCTTTCGGGCGTGCTTTCGGATGAAAAACCAAAAAGCAGGGTTGGTTTTTCGGCAAAGGTCATTACTGCTATCCGGTCGCTGATGTTAAGCCGCCTTGCAAAATCAATAATCTGCTTACGCATTTCTTTGATTTTGCCGTCTTCGGCCATCGACTCCGAGGCATCAATTACAAACAGATAATGATCGGGGCCGGCGGGTGCTGCAACGCTTGTTTCTGGTTCTTTCTCCTGTTCTTCAAGCGGTTTGCTGCACACGCAGCCTTCAGGCGTTTTCTCGGCCACGCAAACATCATCAATGTAAAAATAAGCCCCGCGCCTTACGTGCATGCTTGCCGGACCTGTCCAGTATGACTGACCGAGAATGGCCGCCGGAATAACAGCAGTATCCGAAAAACTGCCGATGGTGATATACCGTTCGCCGCCGGTGGCTTTTAGTGTTCCGCTTACTTTTACCCAGCCGTTAGCTGCCAGCACAAGTTTGTTGTGTCTGATTTGTGGCTTTACCCGCAAACGCTCTTTGCTGTCGGTGCGCAGCGCTTCCTGTGATATGTAAGCACCCATGCCGGCTGTGGTATAGCCTGCAGCGCGGTCGAGTGCCATCCAGAAACTTACTTCGTAGGTTTTCCCGGCTTCGAGCGGCTTTGTAAACTGTGTCTGGATATATTCTTTGTAGTTCTGTGACTCCGGAAGCTGCTGCCCCAAACCGCTGATTACAGCTACACGGCCTTTACCCGAATGCGCCAGCATAAGCGGTGAAAAGTCGATGTACGAATAATCGGAGTTGAAATAATCGGGCGTGGCGCGGGTGGGAATAATCCAGCCTTCAGTAAACGATGTACCAGGCTGATTTTGCGTTGGCCAATTGCGCACGGGATATGTGGTATCCGACTCAAACGAAGGATTTGAGATGAGATTCTGTGCTGTTGCTGCTGCAGAAAACATCAGAACAATAAGAAGAACTATGCTGCGCATGTGTAAACTGTTTTACTGTTGATGCCGTGTGCTGTGCTTTTCCACAAAAACCGAACCGCTTCTGGTTTTGTGAAGTTACGCGATTTGTGTTTTTGCTTTACTGTTATTCTGTGCATCAGCACAATGCCGAGTTAAGCTATATTTGCACCTGCTCAAAAAACAATTGCAAATGCAAGAACGGCACTCGAACCGCGAACAGTATTTTAAAGAACAAGGCCTGGTGACCGGGAAATATGTTGTTCCCTACATCAACAACTACCATGCGGTTACACCCGTATGCGTAGTTGCCGAAATTGGTTGCGGCGAAGCCGGGAATATGATGCCGTTCTTAGACATGGGCTGCAAAGTTGTTGGTGTTGATTTGTCGGAAAGCAAAATTGAAAACGGGAAAAAGTTTTTTGCATCACATCCGAACGTAAACAATCTTACGCTTATTGCCGAGAATATTTACAACGTAACGCCCGCAGAAATTGGCCAATTTGATTTGGTTGTGATGCGTGATACCATTGAGCACATTCCCGATCAGGAAAAATTTCTGGGGCAACTAAAGCTATTTTTGAAGCCGGGAGCGCATGTTTACTTTGGCTTTCCGCCCTGGACAATGCCTTATGGCGGGCATCAGCAGGTTTGCCGCGGCAAGTTTATCAGCAAAATGCCGTGGACACATTTGTTGCCGCGGGGCATGTATAAAGGTTTACTGAAAATGGTTGGCGAAAGCGATGCAACTATTCAGAATTTGATGGAAGTTTATGATACCGGCATCAGCACACGCCGTTTCCGAAAGGCGGCAAAAATGAACGGCTATCGGATCGACAACGAGTCGCTTTATTTTATCAATCCGAATTACGAGATCAAATTTGGTCTCAAGCCGCGGCGTTTGTTTCCGTTGTTCAATATTCCGGTGCTTCGCGATTTTTACAGCACAACGGCTTATTACATCATAAGCATTGATAAGAACTGATCCTCATCAGTTACTGTGGTTAATGTAACCGGAATTACATTGTGCGGGGCTTATTCTGTCCACCTTTGTGCTGTATTCACAATTTAAAACAGCTCAAGTATGGAACCGCATTATTATCCTGTAAATCTTTCGTGGACAGACACACGCCGGGGCGAACTCAGTTCCACCTTCTTTAACTGATAAAATTACAGTAGCCACACCTCCCGAATTTCCCGGCGGCATTGCAGGTGTTTGGTCGCCCGAGCACTTGTTTGTGGCAGCAATAAACGGTTGTTTGATGACTACTTTTTTGGCCATTGCAGCCAATTCAAAACTCGATTACCTAAGTTTCGATTGTTCTGCCAACGGAAAGCTGGAGCAGGTTGACGGGAAATTCAGGATTACAGAAGTTGAGTTGCGGCCTGTAGTAACCGTAGCTGATGCGGCACAGGCAGAACGAACAACCCGCGTGCTGCAGAAAGCAGAAGCGAATTGTCTCATTTCAAATTCAGTGAATTCGAAAGTGACGATGATTACAGAGGTAAAGGTTGCAGCGCTTTTGTAAAGCGTTTATCCGAACTGAATAAGCACCTGATTTTTTTCAACCGCAGTGCCTTTTTTCGCGGTAATTTTTTTCACGGTAGCATCAGCCGGAGCTTTGAGGATGTTTTCCATTTTCATGGCTTCGAGCACTACAAGCGCATCGCCTTTCTGAATGGTTTGTCCTTCGCTAACCAAAATGTCCAGCACAAGGCCGGGCATCGGGGCTTTCAGTTCATTTACTTTGGCTGATGCAATTTTATCCATGCCCAATGATTTGAGCAACTGGTCGAACTTATCGGTAAGCTGCACATCGTAGTTACGGCCGTTAATAACAAGCGTAACAGTTTTGGCGGCTTTATCAGCTTTCAGAATTTCGACATTATGCGAACGGCCGTTGTGCAGCACATGCATTCGTCCGCCGGCATCAGCCAGCATATCATACGAAAACGCTTCGCCGTTGATTGTGCCGGAAGCAGCGCCTGCTGCCGACAATACGAGCTGGTGCGTGTGCTTTCCGTTTACGGTTACTGTATATTCGGGTTGCTGCATAATGCGGTTTGTTGATTTGCAAAAATACGTGTTCCGGGCAAACTGAAACCGTTTCCGGCCCTTTGTTCGAGATATTTAACCGTTGGCTAACCCGGCTAAAGTGAAGCAGCATTTTTTCTGCACCTTTGCATTGCCGCACAATGTTGTGCGGTTTATTCAGAATTCATTACTGCTGTGAACCCGAAACTGCTGTTTCCTGCGGCCTTGCTTGTTGCCGCACTGGCCTGCAACACCTCTAAGAAAAACACTGGCTCTGCCGGAATCCCAAGCGAACCGGATCCTGTGGCTTTGTCGTCGAAGCCTAACTACCAGCCATCGCCAACCCGTGTTGCCGATATTATCCACACCCGGCTGGAAGTGCGTCCCGATTGGCAAAAACGCTGGCTTTACGGGCAGGCAATTGTGCTGGTTTCGCCCTACTTCTACCCGATTACAGAGCTTGACCTCGATGCCCGCGGCATGTACATCAGCCGCGTTGCACTCTATACCGCACCCGGTGTAATGAGTCCGCTCGATTACACCTATATCGACAATAAAGTACTGCGCATTAAGCTCGGGCAAGAGTTTAACAAAGGCGATCATTTCCGCGTGTTAATCGACTACATCGCCAAGCCCGACGAGCTCGGTTCGGTTGGCGGAAGCGCAGCCATTACCAGCGACAAAGGGTTATACTTCATTAACCCGCAGGGAACAGTACCCGACAAACCCACACAATTCTGGACACAGGGCGAAACACAGTCGAACAGCGTTTGGTTCCCGACCATCGACCGGCCGAACGAAAAGATGACCGAAGAAGTGCTTATCACCGTAGAAAACAAATTCAAAACGCTTTCAAACGGTCTGCTGGTAAAACAAACCGAAAACAGCGATGGCACCCGAACCGACCATTGGAAAATGGATATGCCGCACGCTGTTTATCTGGTAATGATGGCTGCCGGGGAGTTTTCGGTAGTTAAAGATCAATGGCGCGGCAAGGAAGTGAGCTATTATGTAGAACCTGAATTTGAGCCGTATGCACGCAACATTTTTGGAAAAACACCCCGTATGATGGAGTTTTTCTCCAATAAATTTGGTGTTGAATATCCCTGGCCAAAATATTCGCAGATCTGTACACGCGATTTTGTTTCGGGTGCAATGGAAAACACCACCTGCACCAACCACGGCGAATTTGTACAGCGCACTCCGCGCGAAATGCTCGACCGTACTTATGAAGAATATATCTCGCACGAGCTTTCGCACCATTGGTTTGGTGATCTGGTAACCTGCGAATCGTGGTCAAATCTTCCGCTTAACGAATCGTTTGCCACTTACTGCGAATACCTTTGGAACGAACATGAATTTGGTCGCGAAAAAGCCGATGCAGAACATTACATTTCGCAGCAAGGCTATTTGTACGAGGCCCAATCGGGCAAAAAAGAGCCGCTGATCCGCTATTTCTATGATGACCGCGAAGATATGTTCGACAGTCATTCATACAACAAAGGCGGTCAGGTATTGCACATGCTTCGTCAGGAAGTTGGCGACGCTGCTTTTTTTGCTTCTATAAAGCTGCATCTGGAGCGCAACAAATTTCGCTCTGCCGAGATTCACGATTTGCGCATGGCTTTTGAAGAAACCACCGGGCGCGATCTGAACTGGTTTTTTGACCAATGGTTTCTTGCTCCCGGCCATCCGGAGCTTGACATTGCATACAGCTATGATGCTGCGGCTAAAAAGCAAAACGTAATCATCCGCCAAATACAAAACCGCAGTAAAGGCTGTCCTGTTTACCGTTTGCCGTTGAACATTGATATTTACGTGAACGGAAAAACCGAACGCCGCAGCATTGTAGTTTCAAAACTCGAAGAAACATTTTCGTTTGATGCTGCCAGCAAACCGGATTTGGTAAATGTGGATGCCGACAAGATCCTGCTTTGCACCAAAAAAGACGACCACACACCCGAAGAGTGGGCATTTATGTATGCCAATGCGTCTTTGTTTGTTGACCGCATGGAAGCACTTAACGGACTGGCAAAGGACGATGCAGAAAGTGAGTTAGCGGTTTCTACAATGAAGAAAGCGCTGAATGATAAATACCCGGATATCCGCGCAGCGGCAGTAACAAAGCTTTACATGCAAACCAGAAGCGTAAAATCTGAATTTATTCGCCTTGTACAAACAGATCCTGAGTCATCTGTTCGTTACACCGCACTGCTGGGATTAACCGGCTATGCAAAAGGTGAAGAACTTCGCGATGTGTTTCTGAAAGCCTGCAACGATTCATCATACAATGTAGTAACCACGGCGCTTTGCGGGCTGCTCAAGCAGTTTCCGGAAGACGGAAAGCGCGAAACAGCCGCCCGCGAAAACGACCCGGCGCGCAGCATGAAATTAGCCGTGATAACTGCATGGAGTCTGTACGGCGATGAAAGCAAGCAAGCGTGGATGGAGAAGGCGGTGTTCAGTTTGCAGGGGCGGTTTTTTACGTATGCTTCTGGCAATTATGCATATTACCTCACACGCTGCCCCACATCTGTAGCTGAGAAGGCTTTGACCGGTATTGAGAATTACTACAAAGTGACAGAATATAAAGAACAGGTGCGTTCAATGTTCTCACAGATGGAACGTGCATACACGACAAAAGCAAACTATGCACAACAAAAAATTGATGAAATGCGAGGTGTAAAATCGAATGCAACGGGCATTGCTAAACTGGAAGCCGACCGGGCCGAATGGCTGCGAATGGCCGAAGTAGTTCGCAACCGCAAGAAAGCCTTGTAAATACATAAGGCATTTTAAGCAAGATTAAAAACAAAACACCTTCACTGTTGATGAAACGGCGAGGGTGTTTTGTTTTTATTACATTTACGAAAACACCTGTCCCTTATTTCGTAAAAACATCTGCCTGTGAAAATATTAAGTGTTCAGGCCCTGCGAGGCCCCAACATCTGGAGTGTAAACCGTAAAAAGCTGATTCAGATGCGTCTCGATCTCGAAGAGATTGAGCAGAGTCCGACAGATAAAATTCCCGGTTTCAGGGAGCGTCTGGAAGCCATGTTTCCGAGCATGATTGAACACCGCTGTTCGGAAGGCGAACGCGGAGGATTTTTTCACCGTGTAGAGCGCGGCACCTGGATGGGTCATGTAATAGAGCACATTGCGCTTGAAACACAAAGTCTGGCCGGCATGGAAACCGGTTTCGGCCGCACCCGCGAAACCAATACGCCCGGCATTTACAACGTCGTGTTCAGCTATGTAGAAGAAAAGGTGGGCATGTTTGCTGCCGAATCAGCGGTGCGTATTGCCGAAGCGCTGATCAGCGGCGAGCCTTATGATCTTCAGGCCGATCTGAAAAAGATGCGTGAGATACGCGAAGATGTGCGCCTCGGGCCCAGCACCGGAAGCATTGTAGATGAAGCCGTAGCCCGCGATATTCCGTGGATCAGGCTCGGCACCAACTCGCTTGTACAGCTTGGCTATGGCATTAACCAGATGCGCTTTCAGGCCACTATTACCTGCCAAACCAGCAACATTGCGGTTGACATTGCCTGCAACAAGGAAGAAACCAAACGCATGCTTGATGCAGCCAGTGTACCGGTTGCCAAAGGCGATATCTGCTACGACGAGGAAGACCTCGAAGCCACAATCAAGCGCATCGGCTACCCGATTGTGCTCAAGCCGCTCGACGGCAACCACGGTAAAGGCGCATCAATCAATGTAATCAATTGGGAAGATGCGGTTGCTGGTTTGGCGCATGCAAAAAAATACAGCCGCCGTGTGATCGTCGAAAAATTCATCACCGGTTTTGACTTCCGGGTGCTGGTGATCGACAACAAGGTAGTAGCTGCTGCACAGCGCGTACCGGCTCATGTAAAGGGCGACGGAAAGCACAGCATTCAGCAACTCATTGAGGAAGAAAACAAAGATCCCCGCCGCGGTTACGGTCACGAGAATGTGCTTACTGAAATAACGGTTGACCGCGATACTACAGACCTTCTCGAAAAGAAAGGTTACACACTCGAAACCGTTCCGGCAAAAGATGAAATTGTTTATCTGAAGTCAACGGCTAATCTCAGCACCGGCGGCACATCTATAGATGTAACCGACATGATGCATCCTGAAAACGTGTTCCTTGCCGAGCGCATTGCACGCGTTATTGGTTTGGATGTATGCGGTATAGACATCATGGCAAAAAACCTCACGCAACCGCTGAAAGAAACGGGCGGTGTGATTCTTGAGGTAAATGCTGCACCCGGTTTCAGGATGCACCTTGCACCAAGTGAAGGTTTGCCGCGCAACGTTGCCGCGCCGGTTGTTGATATGCTTTATCCTCCGGGTAAACCGAGCCGCATTCCGATTATTGCCGTTACAGGTACAAACGGGAAGACAACAACAACGCGTCTGATTGCGCACATTGTAAAGTTCAACGGTTTCAAGGTTGGTTACACTACCTCAGACGGTATCTATGTGCAAAACCACATGCTTGAAAAAGGCGATACCACCGGCCCGATAAGCACGGAGTATATATTAAAAGATCCTACCGTTGAATTTGCTGTAATTGAAGCCGCCCGCGGAGGTATTTTGCGTGCCGGTCTTGGTTTCAGTCGTTGTGATATTGGCATCATTACCAATATTCAGGAAGACCATTTGGGGTTGAATGATATTGATACGCTTGATGATCTTGGCCGTGTAAAAAGTGTAGTGGTTCGCAGCGTGAAAAAAGACGGCTGGGCCATTCTTAACGCAGAAGATGCGCAGTGCATGAAAATTGCTGATACGCTCGAGTGTAAGGTGGCTTTGTTCAGTATGAATGAACATACTGATACGATAGTGAATCATTGCCGCAAAGGCGGAATTGCTGCGATCTATGAAAACGGCTACATCACCATTAAAAAAGGCGATTGGAAAATTCGTGTTGAGAAAGCATCGCATGTTCCGCTCACCATGGGCGGCAAAGCACGGTTTATGATTGCGAATGTGCTGGCAGCAACACTGGCCGGATACCTGTACGGATTCAAAACCGAAGACATCAAAACATCGCTCACTACATTTATTCCCGGTGCGGCACAAACACCCGGCCGTATGAATGTGTTTGCTTTCCGTCATTTCAACGTAATGATTGACTTTGCACACAACCCGGCCGGCTATCGCGGCGTGGAAGAGTTTATGCAGAGCATTGATTCGCCGCATAAGGTGGGCATTATTGCCGGTGTTGGCGACCGCCGCGATGAAGATATTCGCGAGTGCGGAACAATTGCTGCGCGTATGTTTGATCACATTATTATCCGTCAGGAAAAACACCTGCGCGGACGCACCGAAGAAGAGATTATCAATCTCATACTTGAAGGCTTCAAAGCATCAGGGAAAACAGTTTCGTATGAAATCATTCCGAAGGAAATTGAAGCTATTAAGCATGCAATAAGCACAGCCCGCGAAGGCGCATTTATTGTTGCGCTGAGCGATGTGGTGACCAACGCGATTGAAATTGTGCAGCAATATCTCGATAAAGAAAACGAAGGGTAACTTAATTTCTAAAGTTTAAAAAGCGTTTTGCCAGAAGTGGTAAAACGCTTTTTTGTTAGCTATTATGAGCAGAAAGGGTATATTTGTTTAAATTTGTGAGCAGAATGTTAGAAAGGAAGAAAGCTGTATTACCTTCGGGGAGAAAGATTTTGGGGGAGTTGGGGCGCAATATGAAGGCCGCCCGGTTGCGCCGTGATTATACAACGGAGCAGGTGGCTGAGCGCGCCGGAGTAAGCCGGGTAACTTTGTGGCAAATTGAAAAAGGCTCGCCGGCTGTTGCTTTGGGGCATTACCTTCAAGTTCTTTTGGTGCTTAACCTTGAAAAGGACTTATTGAAAATTGCAGCCGATGATGAGCTCGGGCGAAAATTGCAGGATGCTGCGCTTTTTGCCGGAAACAAAAATGGCCGCCGCAAAAGGTATGAAAGCTGATAAATAAGCTTCGCGGTAAATTGCAGGATGCGGCACTTTTGCAGGAAACAAAAATGGTCGCCGCAAAAGGTATGAAAGCTGATAAATAAGCTTCGGGGTAAATTGCAGGATGCTGCACCTTTGCCGGGAACAAAAATGGTCGCCGCAAAAGGCATGAAAGCTGATAAATAAGCTTCGGAGTAAATTGCAAGGTGCTGCACCTTTGAAGGAAACAAAAATGGCCGCCGCAAAAGGCATGAAAAAAGATCGCGAAATTTTGGTGTATGCCGATTGGGAGAGTTTGGGCGGGCCGGTGAAAATGGGCACGCTAACTGCGATTGCGGCAAAAGGCAAAGAAGTTTTTTCGTTTGAATATGACGAGGCCTGGCTGCAATCCGGTTTCTATTTCATGCTTGACCCTGATCTGCATTTGTATTCGGGGCGGTATTTTCCAACCAACGAAAAGCAAAATTTCGGACTGTTTTTAGACTCTTGTCCAGACCGCTGGGGGCGTGTACTGATGGATCGGCGCGAAGCTATTCAAGCCAAAAAAGAAGACCGTTCTCCGCGCCGGTTGATTGAATCTGACTATTTGCTTGGTGTTTTTGATGAGCACAGGCCGGGGGCTATTCGATTTAAAACAGAGGCCGCCGGTGAGTTTCTGAACAACAGTTTGCAGATGACTACTCCGCCGTGGACATCGCTGCGGGAGCTTGAATATGCCTGTCGCCTTATGGAAGAGGAGCATGCCACACCGGCTGATTTTGATACCTGGTTTAATATGCTTGTTGCGCCGGCTTCATCGTTAGGCGGAGCGAGGCCGAAAGCCAGTGTGCTTGACCCTGAAGGGCAGTTATGGATTGCAAAATTCCCGAGCACAGGCGATGTAAACAACATTGGCGGTTGGGAATTTGTGGTTCATCAGCTCGCAAAAAAAGCCGGACTGAATGTAGCTGACGGTGTTGCAAAAAAACTGAGCAACAAACACCACACCTACATTTCAAAACGTTTTGACCGCGTAAACGGCAAGCGACTGCACTTTGCTTCTGCTCTTACAATGCTTGGTTATGTTGACGGCGACGGGCACGACACAGGTGTGAGTTATCTTGAAATTGCAGAATTTCTGATGAAACACGGCTCACAAACCGATTCCGATCTTGAAGAACTTTGGCGGCGCATCGTGTTCAGCACTTGCGTTAAAAACACCGATGACCATCTGCGCAATCATGGATTTTTGCTAATGCCTGACGGATGGCGGCTTTCGCCCGCTTATGACATTAATGCAAACGCTTTCGGGGAAGGCTTAAGCCTGAATATTTCTGAACAGGATAATTCACTCAGCATTGAACTGGCGATGAGTGTAGCCGAATACTTCAGAGTTAAGAAAACATCTGCCGATAAAATTGTTGCCAAAGTGCAGAAAGCTGTTGGCAGCTGGCGCAAAGAGGCAAAAGCATTAGGAATCCCGCTTGTTGAGCAGGCGCGTATGGCGAGTGCGTTTAGCTGATGCCGGAAAACCGGGCTCTTGTTTATGATTCAGGCGGTTTGAGCGTCTTGTTTCTTGACTTAACTCATACATAACACCGTTTTGCTTTTCAGTTTAATTGATGTTGTGACATTGCATCAAATTGTATTATGCGCGTCATACATCTTTCTCTCTTTTTCACAGTAGTATTATTCTCTGCTATCTCGTGCGGAGAAAAAAGTACACCTGAAAACAATTTAGATAAAGCCATCCGGCTCAAAGGTTCAGAATCGGAAATGCCTTTGCTGACACATTTTGCCGAGAACTGGGAAAAACAAAACATCGGATATAACATCTGGCTTTCCGGCGGAGGCACTGCAACTGGTATTGAAGCTTTAATTGCCGGAGATGCAGAAATCGCTAACGCATCAAGGCTTATTAAAGATGAAGAAGCTGCACGAGCAAATGCGGCCGGACTCTCTCTGGGTCAGGTTGTAATAGCACGCGATGCTTTGGCAATTATTACAGGCCCGGGGGTTAGTGTTGATAGCTTGTCAATACCACAGCTGACAGATTTATTAAGCGGTAAAACCAAAAACTGGAAAGAAATTGGCGGCCCTAATATACCGGTAACCGTAATTGGCCGTAAAAAAACATCAGGAACGTATCAGTTTCTGCTTGATGTTTTACACATCAATTCCTTTGCGTCTGATAATCGTGAATTCGCCCGTAACGATGAAATAAGAGAAGCCGTGAGAAACACAAAAGGTGCTATCGGCTATGTAAATATGGGTTCTTTAGTTGAGGCCGATGGGAAGCCATATAAATATGTTTGGGTAATGAGTTTATATATAGATGGCGACAAGGCTTGGTCTCCATATAATCAGGAAGCAGTAAAAAGCGGAGACTATCCGCTCACGCGACCGCTCTATCAATATTTTCGCAGTCCTTGTTCCGCATCAGTAAAAGAATATCTGCGTTTTGAACTCTCAAACGTTCAGCAAAGCCGTTTGTCGGAGTTTGGGTATTTCCCGCTCACTCCTTTTGATAAAAGTCAAAACAAGGAAAGTTCCGTCTGGAAAGACTGATTAACTCTATTTGCTGACTTTGCTGGTTAATTGTGTTCTCGTTTGATTTGCGCGTGCATTGCCGCGATAATTCGGATTTCGTTTCCGCGAGATTTATCCTATTCATTAATTCTGCTGATTTGAAATTCACAGACACTGTTGATTTCTCTATATTTGATAGATGAAGAAGTCTCTTGCTCTCACAGCATTACTGATGCTCGTATGTGTTCATTTGTTTTCGCAAACAACATTTACCGGTAAGCCTACCTATCAAATACTCACCACGCGCGCAGGAAATTATCTGGGCACTATAAACGTGGAGCTCTTTCCTGCAATAGCTCCGCTGCACACGGCAAATTTCGACAGTCTGGTGAGCGAACAGTTTTACGACAGCACTGCTTTTCATCGTGTAATTCCAGGGTTTATGATACAGGGCGGTGATCCAAATTCGCGAAGCGGACCTATTTCAACCTGGGGCTACGGCGATCCAAGTCAGCCCACGGTAAATGCCGAATTTACTGTTGCAAGACACGTTCGCGGAATACTTTCGGCAGCACGGGATGCTGATACGAACAGCGCCAATTCGCAATTCTTTATTTGCGTTGCGCCTGCATCGTGGTTAAACAATCAGTATTCAGTTTATGGTCGGGTAACCAGCGGTATGAACATTGTGGATACCATAGTAAGTGAACCCCGCGATGCAAACGATAATCCGCTGCTGAAGATTGAAATGTTTATCACCGCAACCGGCTCAAACGATACGCTTGCAACTGTGCCTGTACTCAATGCTCCGGCAAACAACTCGTTTGGTGTGTCCACAACACGTGTGCTGAACTGGGATGCTCAGAGCGACGGCATCATTTATCACGTACAAGTTTCTGCTGATTCAACATTCGCAACAACTTACCGCTCTGTTAATGTTGGCATTGACCAATATGCGGTAACCGCACTCACGCCCGGCACAAAATATTACTGGCGTGTAAAAAGCAATAATGGCGGCGATACGAGTGCTTATTCACCTGTTTGGAACTTCTCGGTTTCGGGTGTTGGTATCGAGTCTTTTGAGCCAATTGCACCCGTGCAGGTTGCTCCCAACCCGAGCAACGGAATATTTGTGTTTTCCGATTTGCCGCGCGAATGCACACTTGAAATTTTTGATATAACCGGAAGGTCTGTTCTTGCTGCACAACCCAATGCAACAAATTATTCTCTTGATTTAAGCGGGAATGCAAAAGGCATGTATTTCTGCAGGGTGAGTGAAAACGGAAAACCTGTTCAGCAAGGGAAATTAATTGTGAGGTAATTATTGCTATTGCCGAATGAAAAGAGCCTGTTCCAAACAATGGAACAGGCTCTTTTCAAATTATACTTTTTATTTATTTACTATGATTCGTTGCGTTGTTTTAAAACCGTCGGCCGTTACAATCATTATCAGATAGACACCTCTACTTTCCAGACTTAACCGTATCTTTTTGAACTTGCCTGTAAGTTTTTTCTCTTATTGACGCACTAAGGTGTATTGAATTTTGCC
Source organism: Bacteroidota bacterium (assembly GCA_046335555.1). Lineage (GTDB taxonomy): Bacteria > Bacteroidota > Bacteroidia > Palsa-965 > Palsa-965. The sequence goes on along the minus strand of JBKDHA010000161.1, from coordinate 27,100 downwards.
CTGCTTCAACGGTTCTCCTGTCGCTTCATTTCCAATCGTGTTGTACAAATAGATGCTGTCATTTGCCCGTTTAAAAGCAAATGAGGTGGCATTTATTGTTTGGGGATTTAAAACAATTTCGTCAAAACCAGGTTCTGGATCACCCAGAAAGTCAGTAGTTACAGAATATGTGGTGAAGGTTGTATGCCCAGACAATGTACCATCACTTTTTAAACTAATTTTCTGACTGCTGTTTTTTGTGTCAATCAATAAATAGTTGCCGGAAAATATCTTTTCATTCACCATGTATTGAAGTCCGGCGCTTGGGTTGTTTGCAATTTGCTTGTCGGCTACTTTTGAAAATTGTGTTTTGTCGAGAAGTGCATTGCTTTTATTGTAATGATATAAAAACAAAAAAGCACTACCATCAACGATTTCATAGCCGAGTTCATAAAAAGCTGACTTGTCATCGTTGTCAATCAGATTTGTTTTTACACAAGCGCTATTTTGGCCTGCCTGAAAATAGACTACAAACGCAAACCCTTCATGATTGTTCAAACTGGCATCAACAGCCATGCTATCGGATTGATTTGCATCATTGATATGCAAGGCAACAAAACCTTGTAGTTTTTCGGCCGACTTTAACGGCGATTTAGTTTGCGCAATGGCATTCATGTAATTGGTCAAAACCCATGTGCCTTTTAGGATTGGTGCAAAGATTTGTTTCAGACTATCAGCCTGATTTGTTTGCACATTAGTGGATGTTTTTTCATTGGAGCAGCTCGCCCCGAAGAAGCTTGCGAGGATAATGCACAGGAAAGGTCTCATAACAGAGTTGTAAGATTATAGATTGACCACAATACGTTGTGAACTGCGTAAACCATCGTCGGTAACAACCGTGATCAGATAAACACCAGCCGATTCGATTGCGATCTGCTGCTGAACATTTGGCTGCACTTGCATTGCAGAAACAAGTTTGCCAACCGCATCGTAAATCAGCACATTGGCAATTTCTGTTGTGTTCAATTGAAGCGTAAATATACCGTTGTTCGGATTCGGAAACACACTGAATGTGTTTTCTGCCAAATTTTCGGCAACGCCTGTACATGGGTCAACATAAATAACATCGGTAACACTTGCCGAACAAGAAGTTTGTGCGTCGGTGTAAGTGTAGGTGATTGTATTTATTCCCGCATTTGCCGTTGTTGGATCAAACGAACCCGCAGTTACACCCGGGCCTGCGTACGTTCCGCCCGCAGGTGAACCACCTGTCAAAACAAATGCACCATCGAGATTGCAAACGGTATCGGCGATGATGGCCAGTGTTACTGTTGGCGGATTCGGATCTGCAAGGCTTACATTGAACGAACCTGTACAGCCGTTGGTGTCTGTTATGCTGCAGGAATAATTCCCGGCATTGAGTGAAGTAATATCTTCCGTATTTGCAGTTGTATTCCACAAATAACTGTAGCCGGGAGTTCCGCCACCGACCGAAATGTCTATCGCTCCATCTGTTCCGCCGCAAGTTGTGGGATCAACAACGGTAACAATTGTAGCAAGCACTGCAGCCGGTTCTGTAACGGTAATGATCACCGAATCCTCACACCCATTTTCATCACTGACGTAAAAAGTATATGTTCCTGCTGTTTGTGTAAATGTTCCGTCATTCACATAGCCGGGAGTTCCACCCGATGCGGAAATGGTAATGTCTGCTGTTCCTCCGTTACAAAGGATTGCTGTTGCGGAACCGGATACAACCAGCGGGGTTGGTTCTGTTAATGTGATAGTGGTAGTGTCTGCACAACCATTGGTATCTGTAACGATATACGAATAGGTTCCGACGGTTTGTGTATATGTTCCGGTGTTGCTATAAGCTGGTGTTCCTCCGGTAGCCGAAACGGTAACAGATGCCGTTCCTCCATTACAGAAAATAGGCGTTGACGCAGCAGAAGCAATCAGCGGGTCCGGTTCTGTAACGGTAAGGTTTAGTGTTCCGATACAACCATCTGAATCTGTTATTGTAAACGTATAGGTTCCGGCCGAAACCGTGAATGCTCCTTCACCCAAATAAGGAGCGATTCCATTTGCACCCGTTATATTCAGGACTGTTGTTCCTCCTGTGCAAGCAATATCTTGGCCGGTAGATATAACAGAAACCTCTGTTGGTTGTGTAACGATTATGGAACTTGTGTCTGCGCAACCATTTGCATCGGTAACCGTGTACACATACGTTCCTGCAATAACTTGAAAAGATCCTGTGCCGCTATAACCACCAACACCGCCTGTGGCTGAAACGGTAACAAATGACGTATCGCCATAACACATAATAGCAGATGAGGAAGTCGCAGCAACAAGTGCCGGCGGTTCTGTAAAGGTGAAAGAGGTCGTTGCCGAACATCCGTTCGCATCAGTGAGCGTGAAGGATTGTAGCCCGGCAGAAACGTTGAATGTTCCTTCGCCCGAATAAGGAGCGGTTCCGCCTATACCAATAACCGTTACTTCGGTTGTGCCGCCGAAGCAGAAAATACCACTCGCAGTTAATGTAGTTATCAACTGAGGAGGCTCGGTGATGGTGAATGTTTGTATTGCATTGCAGGTAGAGTTATCGGTAACCACAACCGTATAAGTTCCTGCTGCAAGTCCGCTTACAGAAGCCGTTCCGTCGCCTGCCGGATTACCGGGAAACCAATCAAATGTGTTTCCGCCGGTGCCGCCTGTTACTGTAATTTCTGCAGCACCGATGGTTCCTCCGAAGCATACGTTATTAGTTTGCGAAGCAGATGATATGGAAATAGTACAGTCTTTAAATTTTGCAAGAAAAGCATCTGCTGTTCCTCCTCCAAATGTTGTTTGTGAGGCATTGGGAGTGGCAATGGTGTTGGGAGAGGATGACCATCCGGTCAAATAAATGTTCCCGGTCAAGTCTGTTGAGCCGCTGTATGCGCGGTCTTCGCCAGTTCCTCCCAAATAGGTTCCCCATTGCAGTGCTCCTGCCAAGGAGAATTGAGCCACAAATGCATCTCTGCTTCCGCCGCCATAAGTTGTCTGATAGGAACCCGCAGTGGCAATGCCGGTTGTAGAAGCGGTAAAACCCATGAGATAAAAATTGCCCAATGCATCGATCTTGCAACCTAAAGCAAAATCAACACTCGGCCCTCCGTAGTACGTTCCCCATTGCCGCACTCCGCTGGAATTGAATTTAACCAGAAAGGCATCATTTGATCCGCCTCCTGATGCTGGCTGAAAAGATCCTGCGGTGGCAATTGCTGTGAGGGAACCAGTATATCCTGCCAGATATACATTCCCGAATGCATCTGCCTCGCAAATATTGCCGTTATCGGGGCCGGCACCTCCGTAATACGTTGACCACAGGCGAGCTCCAGTGCCATCAAATTTGGCCAGAAAAACGTCGAAGGTGCCACCTCCGTAAACGGTTTGATGCGCTCCTGCTGTGGTAATAGCAGCACTTGCCGGTCCTTCACCGCAGATATATACATCTCCAACCAGATCGGTACAAACCCAATGCGATATATCGGTACCTGCGCCTCCCATATAGGTTCCCCATGCACGGGTGCCGTTAGAAAGAAACTTAACCAGAAACGCATCAAGACCTCCGCCAAAAGTTGTTTGAAGAGCGCCTGCGGTGGCAATACCGGATGCCGATCCTGCATAACCGGTCATATACACATTTCCGAATCCATCAAGGGCACAGCTAAATCCATTGTCCTGTCCCGCTCCACCGTAATACGTTCCCCACTGACGAACTCCACTGAAATTAAACTGAGCCAGAAAACAATCGAAAGCACCACCGCCATACGTATCCTGATGTGTACCTGGAGTAGCAATGACCGTTGCAGACCCGGTGTATCCTGCCAAATAAATTTTATTGGTAGGATCAATCGCTATGCTGTATCCATAATCATTGCCCGTACCACCATAATAGGTTGACCAAAGCAAAACGCCAAGGGAATTGAGTTTTGTCAAATAGGCATCCGAAGTTGCGCCGCCAAATACATTCTGAAATGAACCAGATGTTGCGATAGATGTTGTAGAAGTGGTTTCTCCCGCCATATATACATCCATAAATGCGTCTGTAACGCAACTGTGTGAATACTCAAAACCAGCATCTCCCATATACGTTCCCCAAACACGCACAAAAGGGTCTATTGTGAATGCAAGGCTTGCGTCAATATTTTCGATTTGAAACGAAACAACGTTGTTATTGATGATCCATTTTGACGGAAGGATTTTCCCGTCCTGAAAAACCACCGGAGCTTGCTCTGCCAATGAACCAAGCGGTGTTTTGATAATCAGTTCGCCATTGCTGTTGACCGATAATGATTGGGCACCGTTAAACGTTAGCTGAATTTGTTTGTAATCGGCTCCGGGAGCAACGAGGTAATCGTATTTCAAATGGTTGTCTTTCGAATACCATTTCAAATCTATACCCGAATATAACTGCTGATAGGTAACTGAGTTAAAGGATTGTACTCCGGTTACACCATTTGGACAAACCGCCGTATAGAAATTGCTTACACCCGGCAAGGCTTCTCCGGTCTTTACCGGTGCGTTTGTATTGGCGTTCAACCAGCTTACATCTATCCGATAAATGGTGGTTTGGTCTGGAATTTGGGTTTTCTCTGTTTCGGGTAAATGCAGTGCGGGGTCAACAGTTTTCCACGAATCGACGCGGCTCAGCTGGTAAGAGATGCCATTGTTTTTGAGGTGATAAACTATATTCCCGTCGGTTCCGGAAAACAGAACATCGGGGCGCGGCCGGTAATTTTGATCGCCAACCTGTCCTTTGTTTTCCTGAAAAGATACTGCCGGGCTGCTGCTTTCTTTCTGCTGTTTCTGTTGAGCCTTGGCCGAAAGCGTAAACAGAAAAAGGATGAGTACTAGAAGGCTTTGTTGAGCAAGTCGGGGCGTTTGAAAATAAACGGGGGCGTTGTTGCGGATCATGAGTTCGGACTTTTATTTAGGTGTTTAATTTTCGTTTACGAATTAAATCCTAAATGATGCCGAATGAAAACAGGAAGGGGTGACAAAGGGGTGACAGCTTCCGAAAAAGTGTTTAGTGTTTGATTGTAAGTAGCTTACAGCTATTACCTGAGTCGATACTTATACTCTTGAGTCGCGGTTTAAGAACAGGTTTTTGCAATTGCCGTAATTCTTACCGGGCATTTGATCCGTGCTGAGTTGGGTGATTTGAAGTTTTGGCACAAAATCAATACTTATTCGTTGTCTGTGTCAATGCCTTGGGTTGTCTCCGGGTTCAATTTCTTTTTCAGCCTGATTTTGGCACGTTTTACACTGGCCGGATGAATGTGCTGGATTGCCGCGATCTCCTTATTGGTGAGGTTTAATTTGAGATATGCGCAAAGTTTCAATTCGTTTGGGGTTAAATCGGGATGGTGTGCAATCAGGTTTGCAAAGAAGTTGGGGTGAACCAATTCAAAATTCAGTTTAAATGTATCCCAGGTGGTTTCAAGGGTATCGTGGTTGCGCAGCATCGACCGGATATTCTGCAATGGCTGATCGTCTTTTATATCGGTTTGCTTGGAAAGGTTGTCAACCTCTTTTTTGATTTTTTCGAATACTTCGTTTTTCTGCGAGATGTTGAGGTTGGAAGAAACCACTTCGCGGTTTTTGAGGTCGAGTTTCAGTTGAAGGTTTTCCGTTTCTGCTTTCTCCAACTGAAGTCGTATTTCAATTTCTTTGTTTTTGAGGTGCAGGTTTTCGGTCTCTTTGTTTTTGAGTTCCAGTGCGGTTTCAACAACCTCATTTCTCGACGAAATCAGTGCATTCTGAAGCTGCATTTTTTCTTTCTCAATAGCGAGCATTTTACGCTCCACTTCTTTTTGCTGAAGATCGTTTCTGGTATTTCTGTTGCGAACACCAATGGCTATGGCAAACGTAATGGCAAAGCTGAGCACACCCAGAAAAGGCAGCAACACTGTTTTGTAGGGCGAGTATATTGTTGTGCTCATGTAGCCCGCCATGATAATAGCGACGAGAAACGGAATGATGTTGGCAATCAGAAACAGCCGGGCATTGCGTTTTTCATATCGCAAACTCAGCAAACCAACAACCATAATAAACGCGAAAAAATAAATCAGACACCAGTTGTTAATGATAAAATATGGCGTAAACGTTTTCGACGAGGCAAAAAGCGTCAGCAACAATTCTGATACTCCGGTAAATAAATAGACCGCCAAGCTCCATTTCAGAATTTTGTCGGTTAGCGGCAGGTGTTTTCTGCTGTTCAGAAAGAGGCGTGTCAGAAACACAAAACCAAGAACAATGATGTACAACCCAACACGCACAAGTGTATTGGGTAAGTCAAAATTATAGTAGGTGGTAACATTGGTAATATCGAAACGGCAATATTTAAAACTGAAAAAGATATTGGTTAATTTATGAAAACCGGTAATGTAGATCAGACAACCCGCCAGAATAGTACTGTAATAAATCGTGGTTTCTTCGCGGGTTGCAATGTAGTCGATAGCGATATTGAGTAGATAAATCAGAATGACAACAAAGGTGATGAGCCAGGCGATAAATATGTATTGCTCATTATTTTCAACATAATCTTTTTCAATTACCCAGCAGGCAGGCAAAAACACCGGTGCTGTAATTCCAAAATCATGCAACTCGGTTTTTACATAGATAAACCCAGATTCTCCTTTACTGGCCTCGAAGAATAAATACTCGTGCCGTTGTTTCGACCACACAAGGCGACCGCTTCGGCGGGTTTTCCACTTTTCGGTGGCTTTGTCGAAATAGTAAATTGTATTGTCAACCTCCGGATGAATCCGCATATAAAACGCCTGCCCGTTTTCGGGCAACGAATCAACAGCTATGCGAAACCAGTACACCTTATTCTGATTCGGACGAAGGCTGTCGTTGCTTACAAAATGCAACGATGTATCCGTTCTTACCTGATCAAAACTATAGCCAGCATCAGGCAGCAAGTCATACTTTATTGCTGATGAATAAACACCCTGAGATTGAGCTGTCAGCAACCCGCAACTGAAAATAAAAAGGAGATAAAGCACAACTTTTTTCACAGATGCAGTTTATTGCAGCAATAATAATTCTTTTTTCGTAAGACAATACAGATGACCTCTGTTTTCAAGATCCGCAGCAAATTTACTTTAGAGAAGCGGATCACGATAACTGGATAATTACAGGGGTAGATAACCAGAATAATATTTACAGCACTGGTTTTGACGGAAGTCTCAACTACCCAAATACTCAAAACAATTTAGTAATCACACCTTATCGGTTGCCCGGGTATAATACTTTTTATGTAAGCTATTCGTGGACAAGCCATTGGGGCAAACTCTGGATGCTAACGAATATGGCATTGGTTATTCTATCTAATAAAAAGTTCTTTCTTGCTGAGCGACCTTTTTTCAATGGGCATTGCATAAAAAGATAATGCGTTTTTAAAACTAAGCTTGGTGAGCGGCAAAAAGTTTACCAAGCTTCGGTTGCAAGAGGTGAATTAAAACAAAAGCAAGTGTTTCGAAAGACACAGTCGCTTTCTATTTATACAAATTAAAATTGCTTGTTCACCACCGCGTGCTAACTAAAGCTGTTTGTATCTGGAATTACGACCTTGCATTGGCTCCCGGCATAAACAGTTTAGTTGGCATGGGTGTTAACTGGGGTTTAAATTCTATTTTTACACTGTAGTTGAACAGGATGGGTATTGACTAAAAAAGTGCCTCAATCGGTCAAAAAATTATCAAAATCAAAGCATAAAAATTCTTTTAAAAGCTCTTAGTGTAAGTTCAATGCTCGGAATAAACAAACCAACAAGCCTTAGGGGTAACTTTACACGTAATAAGTATTTTGAAGGTTGGTTTCAAAAGGTTTATTCCACAAAACACAAAGCATCTTTCGTTATTATATACGGATACGCTACCAGAAATTCTTATGAAAATTTTGGCTTTATTCAATTGCTTATTCCTGATAAAGCTCCCGAAATATTGTATTTCAGTAAAAATGAGATCTCATTCGACGCTGAACGACATATTGTTCGTATGGGTGATAACTTGTTGACCACAGAGTTAATTTCAATCAAGTCTAACGATATCGCCATTGATTTAAATTTGTTGAATAATCAACCCATCGGGACTTTCAAAAACTCAATGGGTTATACATATTACATTCCAAAACTTCCTTGCTATCACTCTGTATTAAATACATCACACAGTGTATCTGGAGAAATACAGTTTAAGAAGGCCCAGTATTTACTTGAAAAAGAAATAGGATATCTGGAAAAGAATTGGGGAACTTCATTTCCTGAAAATTATTGTTGGCTTCATGCTGTGGATCCGAACGATTCTCAGATAAGTCTTTTGTTCTCTCTGGCTGAAATTAAATGGCTTGGTAAAAAATTTATAAAACACGTAGGTCACTTTCGTTTTGACGGCACTCAAATTGATCTTCGTGAGTTGAACAACATTGCAGTTGCTTACTTAACGCTGAGCAGAAACAAGCAGGTGATTCGGATCACCAGTAAAACAATTCTCATTGAGATTTCAATAACAGTTGGTAATAAAGTCATTTTTAAAGGGCCTGCAGAAGGTAAATTATCAAGAGATATAATTCACTTCACCGATGAAGTAATTGATGTAAGTCTTACCCAAAATGATAAAACACGTATGTTCCAACTTGTTGGTAATTTTGAGAATATTGGGGCTTTAGGGTTTTGATATGGTCTTTAAATACATCAATAAGAACAATAGGTGCTGATAGGGTTTTGCAAAAGTGGCTGTGCTGTGCTCCACAGACACATTTGTGGTTAATCAAACATTGGTTCTCCGTATCAATCGCGCAATAAAGCGTGATGGTGAAAATCGCCACCTTCACCATGCCCGAAAACTTTCGGCTGAACCGATGGCCTCTTGAAACTTAAAAACAAAAACGGCTCCGAAGCCCGCACCTTTCTTCATAGCTGCTTATCATGCGTGAAAAAGATACTGCTGTATTTTCTGCTTCTGTTCTTTTTTGTACATCATAACAATTAAAGTGCGAGAAATGCTTTAATAAACGGATAACGAGCGAGGATATAAACAACAAATAAGAAGATGAGATAAATTCCTGTTGCCCACTCGGCAAAGATGACGACAATTAGCCCAGAAGGAAATCTGAAATATTTCGACGGCCATCGTGGATTAACCAGTACCACAAAACTGAACCAGAGGCAACGCAGGAAATCGGATATCCATTCTGTAGTTTTCTTCCTTACGCCAAGAACTGTAGGCTTGATTTGGTAGGGAATGAATTCGCTCGTATTTACGTATTGGCGTATTCGGTAGCGCTGAAAAATCATGAAATAAACGGCGAACATCAACACAACAATTAACACAACGCGTGTAAATTTTCCGACGCCTTGGTAGCCGTGATTAACTGTGAAGTAGCGAATATTCAATCCTACATATTCCTGCCATTCACTCAAGGTTTTATTTTTTTTGGATAGGCTGTCTCTGACTACTTCATCAAAAAAGTATAAATACCGTTGAGAAATATTATCGCGTTCGTTTTGGAGCAGATCCTTTCGTGACTCAACTGCTAATATTTCGTCTCTCAAACCAAGTACATTGATGTTGCTGTATTGAAGCAATTCCGCACGAATGGCGAGACTTAACCCTCTTTTTTGTTGTATGAACTTATCCGAATTTAACCATGATGGCTCATCCGATTGATTATAGTAGATCGGCTGTATAAACAACTGCTGGTCTGGACGAAATAAAGATCCTGCATAAGTTCTTCCATAAGGAGCAACGACACGAAGTTCTTTGTTGACTTTTAACTCTTGTACAAACCCTTTTAATGATTTTCTTGCTGAATCAGATAGTTCGAAATCTGAATGAAGTTCTAGTTGATATCCAACCTGAATGTTTTTGTACTCCATTCCTCTCATGTTTCCGTCAATGACAAAATTGCTATCACATTTAACATCTTGAAGAGTTGGCAATTGATCAGATTTTCCTGTTTTCGAAAATTTCGAACTAATTAACCTAATTCTGTTTCTTTTTTTCAAATCGTGAAAAAGCAAGTATAGATAAGTCGACTTTATTTCATACAAACCGACATACGATACATTGAAAAAAGACAATTCGCATACGTATGTTTTGATATTAACTAATAGTACTCCTTCAGAAGAAACTTCTCCCATCTTTTGGGTCTCATTTCTTGCCTGCTGAGGGAGATAAACAACAAATTGTCCCAACCCAACAATATCACTAAAATATATTTCGCTATTGAATGTGCATTGAATTATTTTTATATTTCTTTCAAAGCTTATTTTATTAAGTCTCAGTTTGCCTATGTGGCAATTGTTGAGCAATACATCCTGAGTCGATTTAACTCTTTTATTAATGATTCCATTCTCTTCATCTAATAGACGTCCATAACCGCGGCTTAAAGATGTGATATAACAATTTTCCAAATCAAACTTTGCAAAACAGGTTGTGTCACGATAAATCAAGGGGTGATCAAAATAAACAGGAAAATCAATGTATGCTTTTCTAATTGAGTCTCCTTTCAGTAGTCGGTCATAGAGTTTTCCTTCTTCTTTCTGCCCATAATACGCCATTCTCATTGTATCTCCACCATAAATTTTTATTGGATATGGTCTATCCTGTATCAACACAAAGGCAATTGAATCAGTCCTCGGTTCATATTGTCCTATGTAACGAATCGTTGAGCTGAATTCATAATAAAACGTTCTTTTCAACAACGCGTTCACTTCTTCCCGTTCACGTGCTTTTGCACAGTAAGGAAATACCAAAAACAGCAAGAGTAACAAAGTGCCTTTCATGGAATTGTGTGCTTTGTCTAAGATATTGTTTTTACAACAACTGTCAATTTACATAATTCATGTTTTATTAAAGCTGCTATGTTAAATACATACTATCAATACCTCTGGTTTGTTGATTTTTAATCGTTATGCACCATAAGACACTGAAATTGGCAATGAATTGATTATCTGAAAAGAAAACGGCTCCGGAAATCCGAAGCCGATTAGGGGAGAATATCGTCCCAGCTCGTTAGCGGGGAGAACAGATGACATCTTGAAACTTAAAAACAAAAACAGCTCCGGAAATCCGAAGCCGTTTAGTGGAGAATATCATCCCCACTCGTTAGCTGAGAGAACAGATGACATCTTACTGTTGAATAAAAACAAAAACGGCTCCGAAAATTCGGAGCCGATTTTAGTGGAGAATATCGGAGTCGAACCGATGACCTCTTGCATGCCATGCAAGCGCTCTAGCCAGCTGAGCTAATCCCCCGTTTGAGATTGTTGGGATGCAAAAATAGGAAGATTCCCGAAATCTCAAACGCTTTTCGTGATTTTTCGCGGTTTGCGCTATTCCGGAGGCATCAAAACGAAACAGGCCGCGAATGTTTCGCGGCCTGCTTTCGGGGCGGTTCGTTTATTTCTTCCCTTTCCCGCTTTTCTTTTTTGCTTTTTTCCCCTTTGCCTCTTTTGCAGAAACAACGGGCGAAACCGGCGCTGTTCCCGGCCCATTCGGAATAAATACAGAGCTTGATGTAGGGCAGCTTACATTACCGCCACAAACAATAACCTGAAGCTGTGTTGATGAACTCGGTGTATTTGAACCAAAATACGAAAGCGGCAAATTGATAGTTGTTGTTTGCCCCGGTGCTTGATTGGGATTCGTAAGTTGAAATGCAATCAGCGTATCTGCGGGAACTATAAAGTTGGCATTTGTAAGCATCCAATAATATTGTGCATTGGCGACTTGCCCCTGCGGAGCACCCCAGGTTGCCGTTGTTGTCCAGTAATTGCCCGATTGTGTAAAACCTGTCCAGCTAACATTTGTTGCCGGCATAGGTGGTTGCTGAAAGCTGTTTGGAGGAATTACCGTGCTGCCCATACTACCGATAGTAACTGTAACAGTATCTGCAGGTACTGTGCTGGTAAGTGTTCCCGACTGACCCAACTCATCATCAAATGCAAAGGCATAAAGCTGAGGAATGGCAGAGTGCACAGCCCGCGTATATAAATTATACCACGGTCCGTTTGTTGCTGTTGCTCCCGGAAGTCGTGAATTGAGCGCGTAATACGGATTTGTAGCTGGCGCATTCAGGTAGGCACTGTCGAGCATTGTTGAATTGGGTGCAGGTAAAAGTCCTACCGTAAATGCCGCTGTAATCTGACGAACGATAATGCTTTTTATGGTCTGATCGGGCGTGTCGAACGGGGCAACTCCAGGTGCAAAAAAATCATAGCTGTTGGCGTCCGACATATTTACGGTGCGGGTTACGGCACTGTCTGTTTGCGGATTGTTGGTAAATGACCAAACTGTGTCGCTCCCGATTTTACTCATCTTTCCATAAAAAATATATGCTCCCGAATCTTGCGACGGCAATTGCTTGTAGATGTCATACACCTCTTCTCCTGACTCAAAAAGCTCATCGCAATTAATTCCGATTGAATCTCCTGTGCTTAAGTAATGTTTAATCAATGCATTCTTATAGTTAATACCGTATGTTGATGCGTTTGTGAGGTAGGTTGTATCGAAATTGGGGGCCAAATACGGTGCTGCTAATCGGAGAACAGTTGTGTTTGTGGCATCATACATGGCCAGCGAATCCCAGATACTGTTAGTCGTCTGATCATATTTCTTTAGCGTTGCGCGCATTGTACTCATCAAATTATCGCGCGTTGCGCCCAATGGTGCTCCTGATGTATCTCCGTTTAAAGTAAGTGTAATCGGTATGGCAAAAAAGTCAACGGCTGTTGGATCAATATAAAGCGTGCCTTGTGTGCCGCTTGTATCGTAAGAGAATTCAAATTTATCGAACAGAATGCCTGTATTCGGATCTACTGTGCTGTTGATGTTGGGTTCGGCCAGTGAATATGCTCCACCTCCCAAAACCGGTGTCATCGTCATTTTGTAATTCAATGAAACCATGCAGCGGCCGCTTTGCAAATGCGGTATGTACAGCAGCAATGTTGAGTCGGCAGTATTGTAACACGGCATTGTATCAATGCGGTATGAATACGTTGATGAGTTTGTGGTTGCCGTTACCGGATCAAGATGCCCGATGTATCCGCTGCTGTCGGACTTCATAGTAAAACGCAAAACGGCATTTGTAGCATTTGCATCCCACATTTGTGCCGTCATGATAAAATATACTGCCGATACATTGGAGGAACCGCCAGCACGATTTTTTATTTTCATTGGATAATAACCTGTTTTGTTTGTTTGTGCGTTTGCATTAAACACTAAAAACAACCCGGCAAAGGCAATGAGTAAATGCTGTAATACGTTTTTCATGGCTTTCGTTTTTCTGCTGGTTTGGTGCGGTATGTGCCAAAACTATTTTATTTTTTATGCGTTTGTACACGCCAGTAGCAATTCAGGTGTTTCTGCTTGCTGCATATTTATTGGTTTTCAGGTAATACTACTGTTGCATTCATCAAACCATTGGCTAAAAGAAATTTTAGTTTAGTAAAACAAAAAGCCGCGCGGCGAATTTTGTTCATCTATAATTTCTTTCCTTTGGCAGGGTAATTGATTTACCCTTTCTACCATGAGAAAAATCTTTACAACTCTTCTGCTCATACTTGGCATTACCGGCATGAGCTTCGCGCAAAACTGCCAAACACCAATCAGCGCGGCAGTATTTCAAACCGGCTTCAACAGCATTGCTGTAACACAGGGCGATCAGGCGAAACTGATTCGTGCATCGCGCTTTGTGAGCGACAAATGCCTTTCTGCATCGCAGGTAAAAACAATTGCTTTGCTGTTTGGCGGCGATTCGCTGCGGCTGGAGTTTTGCAAAACCGCTTATGCACGAACAACCGATCAGGCCAACTATTATGATGTGTATGATGCATTCCGCTCATTTTCTTATGCGCTGCGGTTGTACAACTATGTTGAGCATTACACCGTACCGGTTTCAACACCTGTAGCTGCACAGCTAACTTTCCCCAACTATGCATATCCCGATACGGTGCGCTATACCGGTAAAAAAGGTTGTGCCGGTCCGGCCATGACAGATGCAGCATTTATGGCCGCAGCGCAAAACATCTCTGCACAGCCATCCGACGAGTCGAAGTACGTAGCTGTTCAGGATCTGGTTGGCCGCAATTGTTTCACATTTGCACAAACCATGAAGCTGGCTTCGCTGATGCGCACCGATGATTACAAAATGCGTGTGCTTACTACAACGTTTCCGGTTGTTTACGATCAGGAACACTATCCTTCGGGCATTGTAGTTTTTTCAACTACTCAAATGCAAAACAACTGGAACAGCTTTGCGGCTGCCTACCTCACGCCGCCGCCCGCTCCCTGCCTCGTAACGGATGCCGAATTCAAAGTTTTGCTGAATGATGTAAATGAAAAACGCTTTGCATCTGAGAAAATGAATTTGATTGAAATGCTTTCTAAAGACAGATGCTTTAACGTTGCTCAGATTCGCGCCCTTGCTATGGAGTTTTCTTTTGGTGAAGAACGCATGAAAACATATAAAATGTTGTATAAGAAATGCACCAATCAAAAAGATTATTATCAGGTTGTTGATGATCTGCAGTTTGATGCAGAAAAAGCTGAAATGCGCCGCTACATCAATGCCGGAGGAAAATAAATAGTTGCTGAACACAAAACAACCCGCACAAGAGTTAAATTCTGTGCGGGTTGTTTTGTTCTTAACAAAGTTTTTTGCTGCTAAAACTTCAGCGTGTTTTTTACCTCCGGATCGTTCTCATAGCCACTGTCGATGAGAAGATCTCCGCCAAGTGCGGCCTGCACAGCAAGCTCATCACAGCGCTCGTTGAACGGATTATCGGCATGGCCTTTTACCCAGCGGAAAGCTACTTTGTGTTTTGGGTAAATACGCAGGAAACGCATCCATAAATCAGCATTTTTCTTGCCGCTGAAACCTTTCTTTTGCCAGCCAAACACCCATTTTTTCTCTACACTGTCAACCACATATTTGGAATCCGAAAAAATGGTGACCTGACTGTTGGGGATTTTCAGCGTTTCAAGAGCAACAATTACGCTGAGTAATTCCATCCGGTTGTTGGTGGTAAAGCGATAGCCCTGCGAAAGTTCTTTGCGCTTGTCGCCGGCCATGAGAATGGCTCCATAGCCACCCGGGCCGGGGTTTCCGCGCGATGCGCCATCGGTATAAATTACAATCGGTTGAGCCATAATTTGCCGCGAAGGTAAGGATAGTGTTGTGTTTTTGCGCTTTGGTGTAACAGCATTGACGCAGCCTTTGTAAATTCGCACTACGTTTGTTAAGCAAATGCACATTGTTTTATAACTACTAACCCTGCCGGATGATTATTCTCGGAACAGTAATTACCAGCCAAGGACTTCCGCCCTGGATGTATTTTATGATGCGGCTGCTGGAAATTGCCTTGGTGGTTGGTATGACCGTTTGGTGGCTCAATGCTGTTTCGGCAGCACTTAACCGGGTACATCGTTCGGTACGTTCATCAGAGCCTAATCAGGTCTGGCTTACCTTAATTCCCGGCTTCGGATTGGTGTGGGCTTTTATTATGAACACCAATGTTTCAGAGTCGCTTGCCCGCGAATATCGCCGCCGTGGCTGGCACAGCGATGAAGCACGGCCGGGGTTTGAAATCGGAACCATTACTGCGGTGCTGGCTTGCATTTATCAGTTACAGGTGTGGCTTACGCTAACCATTCCGTTCATCAGTTTTATTGCAGCTGTCGTGCTTGGCGGTTTAATGTACCGGCATGCCGACCGGCTCAATGCGTTCCGCGAGCGATTAGACAAAGAGTCTGATGCGCCGTTTGTACCCGAACCGCAACAGCCGGTTTGGCCGCAGCCTTATCCGCAACAGTATCCGCCACCACCACCGCAGCAATGGCCGCCCGTTCCACCGCAACAACAATGGCCGCCGGTTCCTCCTCAGCAGCAGTGGCCGCCAGTACCTCCGCAGCCAACATGGCCGCCGCAACCACCGCCGCAATGGCCGCAGCCCCCGGCAAATCCATATTCCGGTTATCAGCCACCGCCGCCCGAAGACAATTCGCGATGGATGCCGCCCGAAAACCGAAACAATGAAAACTCCTGATGCGTTAACCTTGTCTATTAACCATGTTTGATTCAGACCCCTACTCTTCCGGCTATGATTTCGGTCAAATGGTGGCCACACAACTGCTTTGGTCGCTGCTAACAATTATTCCATACATCTTTTATCTCGTACAGCTTCAGCGCACACTGAAATGCGTTTCTCCCGATTTGCAGAAAATGAAGCCCGATCAGGTTTGGTTGCTGCTGATTCCGGGCTTCCGGTTGGTGTGGAGTTTTATTGTCGTTACGCGCATCGGCGATTCGCTGAGGGCCGAACAGCAACGCCGCGGCATTCTGGAGTTCGACGAGCGTCCCGGCTTTGCCGTAGGCATGGCGATGAGTTGTTTGAATGTGTTGTTTCGCATTTTGGTATGGACAGACTACAAAGTGATTATTGGATTGTTTGGTTTGGCTTTGCTGGCCTGCTGGATTGTTTACTGGGTAAAAATGGCAGGCTATGCCAAACAGCTTTCGGTGTCTGGCGTATGGCAGCAGTATGCCTCGGGCAGCAATCCGTATTACCAGCAGGCATGGCCGCAGGCGCAGTGGAATCAGCCAGCTCAGCCGCAGCCCGACTGGCAGCGGCAGGGCATGGGTCAGCAGCTTAGTCAGCCCTATTATCCTCCGGCGCAGCCACCTGCACCGCCGCAGTGGAATCAGCCCCCGGCTTGGAATCAACCGCCGCCACCGGCTTATAATCCGCACCTGCCGCAATCGCCGCCGCTGCCGCAAAAGCCAACACCTCTGGAACCGAATCCATGGCAGCCGCCGCAACAAAATACACCTCCCTCACCACCGCCGCCAACCGACCAAAATGATTACTCGCGGTGGATGCCGCCGGGGAGTTAATAAACAAGAAACCCGTTTTTGATCTATGCCTACACCCTACTTTTTTGTGCTTTGGGGCAAACCGGAAGAGGTAGTATTGGGATTTGTTGGAATCATTCTGGCCATTACTGCCGCGCACCTCCCGCTTTACCTTTTTTGTATTACTGTAAATCGCACAATGCTGCTGATTGCCCCCGAAAACAGGAAAATGCGACCGGAAGGCGGATTCCTGCTATTAATCCCGGTATTTAACGTAGCCTGGCAGTTTGTGTTTTTCGGTCATTTAGCCGATTCGGTTGCCGCCGAATACCGCAGCCGTTCGCTCGAACTGAAAGAAGATCGTCCGCTTTATTTCACCGGCTTAATGGCTGGTATTGTGGCTTTCGCCGTACTAATTCCCGCTATCTCAAACCTCGCGGCCGCAGTGAGTTTGGTGTTATATATTATTTACTGGATAAAACTTGCTGAAATCAAGAAGACATTAACCCGCCCCGAAATTTCGGATGAAGGTAAAGATGCAGACGCAGCTTCAACAACACCGGAAATGCCCGTTGAGATAAAGTAATTTAACCCGATACACATTCACCCAAAATGGAATTTGTAACGCCCGATTGGGGCCTGCTCTTTTTTATACTGATTGTAATTGGCGGAGCGGTGGCTTTCGCTGTGTTTTTTCTGCTCAATCTTGCCAATGTCTTAAAACAATGCAGCCCCCAAACCCGCAAAATGCCGCCGTGGCATGTATGGCTTCACCTGATTCCCATTTTTGGCATCATCTGGATTTTTGTCATGGTTTCACGAATTGCCGATTCGGTTGCTGCCGAATACCATAACCGGCAAATGCCTTGTCCTGAAAAACGCCCCGGATATGCTATTGGGTTAACTATGGCTATTTTGGGTATAGGCGGTTTTATTCGAAATGTTGGCAAGTATGGACACATAAATATTCTTTATCTGTTTGGGCTGCTGCTGACTTTTGCCTATCTGGTTGTATTAATCATTTATTGGGTAAAAATGGCTGGCTATAAAAACGAGCTTCGCCGCAGCGGCCACTGGCAGCAGTTTGCACACATGAATACTTATTCGCAAACACAGCAAACATGGAGCAGTGTACCACAACCGGGTTTATGGTCGCCGTCTAACCAACTTCAAAATGGGCTACCGCCCCAACCAAATACACCGCCGCCAACAACGCCGCCGCCAACAAACCCGAGTGATTATTCGCGGTGGATGCCGCCGGGGAGTTGATCTCCGTTGTTTTTGACTTTATACATTTTTCTGCATACCAAAAGAAAGAATTCTATCTTCGCAATTCATATACGCTAACCTTAACTTCATTTCAATGTTTTCACCACAAATAATACTTCAGATTGGTGGCGCAGAGGCCGGAATTTTTATTGTTGTCTTGCTCCTCTCTATCGCCATTGCTTTAATCCCGTTCATCCTGTTTTGTATTATGGTAAGCAAGCTGATGAAGCTTGTTGCCCCGCATAACAGACGCATGTCGCCCGGCGGTGCATGGCTCATGCTTATTCCGTTGTTTAGTCTGGTATGGCAATTTATCATGATTGGCCATATTGCCGATTCTGTTGCTGCCGAATATCGCCGCCGCGGACTGGCTTTACCCGAAGATCGTCCGGCCTATAAAATTGGGCTTTGGGCTTGTATTCTTGGTTTCAGTGGCATTATTCCCATTCTTGGGTTTCTTGGCGCAATTGCCAGCCTTGTATTGCGCATTGTTTACTGGGTAAAGCTTGCCGGATACAAATCAGAGCTTGAGCGTTCTGGCCCGTGGGAAAGCTTTGCACACCTTGACGGTGCTTATGCTAACGGATTTCAGAATCCGGGGCACAACCCAAATTTCAATAACGCACAACCTTGGGGCAACCAGCAGCAAAACTGGAATCAGCCGAACCAGCAACAAAACTGGAATCAGCCCAACCAGCCCCAAAATCCGGGCACACCGCCCCCGCCGCCTGCTCCCGGAACTCCGCCGCCACCGCCACCACCGGGCGGAGGCATCAACCTCAACAAATAGTTTTTCAGCATACAAAAGCCTCCTTTCGCGGGAGGCTTTTTCGTTTTCGCCACACTGCCCGAAAACTCCGTACTTTTGCACCCATACGGCCGTATGAAAATTTCTGCCTCCATTTATTCTACCAACGAACCGCTCGATGAGGTGATCCGCAATCTGGATGCTCACCGCATTGATCTGTTTCATGTTGACTGCAACGACGATGTGCGCGTGTTCGACGACATCCGCCGCATCCGCGAAATTTCTGAAACGCCGGTTGATCTCCACATCATTACCGACGATCCCGAAAAATATTTCCCGCTGCTCGAACAAACTCCGGTTGAGTTCGTAACGTTTCAGCACGAAAACTTGAAAGCCCCGCTGCACATTCCGGCAAGCGTGCGCAATGCGCGGCCGCCCAAAGCACAGCACACACGCTTTGGTCTGGCCATTACTGCCGCAAGCGAAATTGATGTGTTTGATGCAGTAAAAGATGATTTTGATTTTATTCTGATGATGGCCACCATACCGGGTAAAAGCGGCGGTGCATTCAACAAAGAAATATTCCGCAAAATCCGGGCATTCCGCAAACGGCATCCTGCAAAACGCATTCATGTCGACGGCGGGGTAAACGGCGAAGTGTCTTTCATTCTGCGCAACATGGGGGTTTCGGCATCCGTGTCGGGCTCGTTTTTGTTTAAAGCACCGAGCGTTGGAATTGCGCTGCTGATGCTGAAAACATTCGAAAACGAATCGCATTTTCAGGTGAAAGACTTCATGCTCAACACCGATGAGATTCCGCTTTCGCCGCCCGCGCTTCGCGGTTTTCAGCAATTGCTGCAAACCATCGAAGACTGGCAGATGGGCTTTACAATTTGCACAACCGCCAACGGAACACTCGACGGCATTATAAGTAATGCCGATGTGCGCCGCGCCATTTTACGCAACGTTCACAACCTGCATCAGCTCTCAGACGAAGAGATGATTAACCGCAATCCGGTTTTTGTTACCGAAGATGCAACGGTTGCCGAACTGCTCCGCCTGATCAAATCAAAACAGTTTCCGGTAAGTTACTTGCCCGTGCTCGACAGCAATGGAAAAGTAACCGGAGCACTCACTTTCTTCAACCTCGTAAAAGGCGAGGCCTGATTTAATTTTTGCTATGATAATTGAACTCAAACCATCTGTTCAGGAAGCACGCGCACAGGAACTGGCGCAGCAACTGAAAGCATTCTGCATCCATTACGACGGCCGCTTTGTGCTGATCACCTCTTCATCGGTGAAAAGTCTTGATGCACAATACGACAACGAAACCGACCGCGTAACGGTGCTCAGCGACGATATGCAACTGAGCAGTCGCGCGTGGATGCCCGAAACACGCAAAGTAACCATTGGCAACGTTACCATTGGCGGAAACACCGGAAACACCCTGCTCATTGGCGGGCCGTGCTCGGTTGAGTCGGAAGAACAGATTGAACAGAGTGCGCAGCTGATGAAAGAGCTGAACATCTCTACACTGCGCGCAGGAGCTTACAAGCCCCGTACCTCGCCCTACACTTTTCAGGGCATGGGTCTTGAGGGTTTGAAGCTGCTTTCAAAAATGCGCGAGAAATACGGGCTCAATATCATTACCGAAGTGCGCGATGCAACGCATATCGAAGACATTATTGAGCATACCGATATTATTCAGGTCGGAGCAAAAGCCATGTACGATCATGGTATTTTACGCCGGTGCGGACAAACTACAAAACCCGTTCTGCTCAAACGCGGATTCGGCACCACGCTGCAGGAATTTGTGCAGTGTGCCGAGTTTATTTTAGCCGGAGGAAATCCCAACGTAATGCTTTGCGAACGCGGCATCCGCACGTTTGAAACCAAAACTCGCTTTACACTCGATCTCTGCGGCGCTGCGTGGATGAAAGAATACTCCAACCTCCCCGTAATTCTGGATCCCAGCCACGCCATTGGTTATGCCTACGGTGTGCCCGATCTGGCCCGCGCCTGCACGGCAATGGGTGTTGACGGCTTGCTTATTGAAGTGCATCCGAATCCGAAAGTGGCGAAGTCAGATGCTTCTCAGCAGCTTAACCACGATGAATTCCGTGCGCTGAAAGCATCGCTCAATGCGGTTGCAAATGCTATCGGCCGTCAAATTATTTAACCGCAAATGAGTCGCTACGCCGCCAATCTTGCTTTTCTGCTTCGCCGCGCCAACAAAGATGCGGCCGATGTTTCTGCCTCACTCGGCATCCGCGATCTCAGCCATCCCCTGCCCGATCAGCTTGCTGAGCTTGCAGCGCATTTCAGCATTACGCCCGACATCTTGCTTGGCGCTTCGCTCGAACTCCGCGAACAGGCACGCAATGCAGATATAAAGCTGCTCGTGATGGATATTGATGGTGTAATGACCGACGGCGGAATGTATTACACCGAAAGCGGCGACGAGTTCAAAAAGTTCAATGCAAAAGACGGACTTGCGGTTCGCGCCATCGAAAAACGCGGTGTAAAAACGGGCATCATCAGCCACGGCTTCAATACAAAGCTTATTGAAAGTCGGGCGCAGCGTTTGCATATTTCGCTCGTTGAAGTATCACAGATCCCGAAGCTCGAAACACTGAACCGCTGGTGCCAAGAACTGAACATTACACCTGCACAGGTTTGTTTCATTGGCGATGATCTGAACGACGAAGACATTATCCGCGCCGTTGGTTTCAGTGCCTGTCCGGCCGACGCAACCGATGCAGTTAAAAAAATGGTTCACGTTGTGCTTACACGCAAAGGCGGCGAAGCCTGTGTGCGCGAGCTTATTGATGTTTATCTTTCCTGAACTGCATCCACAATGCGAAAAGTTTTTCTGCTGATTACGCTTTTTGCCGCATTGCTCAACACACCGGAAGCCTCCGCGCAGAAACCTGCCGAACTAGAATGCCCGGAAGGGAATACGGCCATTTCGCCTTTCGCATTTCAGCGAACAGCAAACGGGAAACGAACAGGCACTTCGATAAACGTTTCAGACACGATTCCCGATTTCACGCTTTTTGATACCGCCTGCAAACCGCATTCGTTTCACGCACTTGTGAACGAAGGAAAGCCCGTTCTTTTTGTTGCCGTAAGTTATACCTGTCCGCTTTCGCGCGCATCTGTAACAAGCATCATCACCCGGCTTGATCGCCTGCATCACAACCGGTTAAAAATTGTTCTCGTGTATGTGCTTGAAGCGCATCCGGCTGCGCCCTGCATTTCGCCTTTTGCCGATTCGGTTTGGACCGGCGATGAAAACCGGAAAGCAAACATTTTTTACCAGCAGCAACAAAGCTATGCCGACCGCGTAAAGATGGCTAAGCTGTTCATCAGCACACTCAAACTCAGTATTCCGGTTTTGCTTGACAGTCCTGATAATCGGTTCTTCCGCTCATTCGGGCCGCTGCCTAACAATGGTGTGCTGGTTGGCAAAGACAAACGTGTTTTTGCGGTGTACAGAAATATGGTTGAATCGTTTAGTGCAGTGCAGTTCGATCTTCCGCTTGTTGAAAGTCTTTCTTCAAACAGCAGTTGCAGCGCAAGTGAACTCAAAAAAGACAGCGCCGGGCAGCCTGTTTTAACGTTAGAGCCGGGTAATGTAATGATTCAAATTTTTGACCACGATGGTAAATTAGTTTGTTCGTTTTATCGCCAATCGGCAACCACTACCGAAGAAGAGCTCCGCAATCGCGTTAATAATAAAGCCGGCGAATACACACTTCGTGTAATACAACAAAACACAATTTGTTTGCTCAGCCGGTTTACTGTTTTGCAACCATGAAAAACCGTTTCTTTTTTCGCCAAACGGCGATATTGGTACTGCTGCTTTTTCTTTCGGCTGATGTTGCCGCGCAAACAGTTCCTTCACTTATTCCGCTCAACAATGCCGGAAAATGGGGCTATGTGGATGCGCTTTTCAAAATTCGTATTCAGCCTGTTTATTCGCGCGCGTTTCCTTTTGTGAATGGAAAAGCACTTGTTGTTTATAACGATACGCTCCGGCAGATAGACACATCCGGCACCGAGTTGCAGTACTACAAAGGCAAACCCGGAGATGCGGCTTTTGGCACAATTTCATTGATGCACGAAGGCCGAAAAGCATTGGTGAGTTTCGATGGAAACATCTTGCTCAAACCACGCTACTTCGACTTGCTGGTCATTGATTACAACATGGTAGCCGTAGTTACTGCCGACAGCACCGCAGGAACCATCAGCTACACCGGCGATACCCTGGAGGCTTTTCGCCGCATCGACATGAGCATGTTCGATAAGCTGGTAGCCGTAAACAACAAACCCGAATGCACGTTCTGCCGCCTCAGCGAATTTTCTGGAAACCGCGCATTAGCTTTCGGCGATACGTTTTTTGGCTATACCGATAGCTCCGGCGCTGTAGTTATTCCTTATGTTTTTGAGCAAGCTGAACCGTTTTTGTTTGATCTGGCTTATGTGGTACACAACACCTCTACAAAAGCAGATGCTAATGTGCCCAAGAGTGGGTATGTTGATCGGTTGGGACGGTTTTATTATACGGAGTGAGGTTCATTTATCGCTGGCGAAACAATTTGATATTTCGGTCAACATTGCGTTTCATTAATCATCATATCCCAAAATCAATCGTTTGTCGATTTCAGTAATTCCGAGGTTTTCATTCCGATTTATGTCTTTTAATCTTTCTGCGAAAACATCTAATTCTTTTTTTGCCTCCCGTATAGCATGCTCAAGTGCTGTTTTTTCAACTTCAATAGAGGAATAAACTACAGGAGGCACAAAACCCTCTCGCAGCGGAGCATTTGCAAAGTCAAAGCAGATTTTACCTTGCTTTTGAATTACATGAGGATAAGGATGCCCTATAGAAAAATCAGCTGCATCTTCATTAAGTAAACCCTCCCAATCTGCAAGGTCGTCGAGTCCACAGCAACACTGTGGAAAGTATATATCCTCTTCGTCAATTCTTAAAACATAACCTCCACTGTAAGCACAAACCAAATCATCAACACCTTTCTTTTCTTCAGTTTGCTGTCTTACTATTTCCTTCTCAATTGATTTCAGAATATCTGCATCCGTCAATTCGCTGATTCTGTAGAATGATGTGGCTTTTGAATATGGTTTTAAGCCTTCTGAGAATCCCGCCTTCAGGCTCGACTGGTAACGAAAGTTTTCCCACTCATCCGTGTATTCCCAATACGGGCCATTTTCCGGTGTTTTTACATCCTGACCGTAGTTGGTAATTTCAATAACTGGTATTAGTTCTACTTTCATTGCGTTTCGTACTACGTTTCTTTATCTATCTATCCGAATATAACCAGACGGCATTTGTCGCTTTGCGAAGAAACATCTTTCAAAGTCCAAAGCTAAAAATCAAGTGCTGAAAAAGAAATAGAATAATGCTGATCTTATTTTTAGGCTTTTGTGGCTACAAGCTGTTTTCGGTATTTTTAGCACAACAAAATTTAGAATGGCTCTCCACTATTTCACCGACCAGCAATTTACTCCTCTTGTTGTAAGCAGCGTACTATTGATTTTTTCTGTTCTGCTATTTACAAAAGAGCGCACAAAACCGGCGCTGGTTTTTCTGTTTCTCGGTGCATTAGGCCTCGGCTATTTTATCGCAAACCTTGATCCGTTTCTTGTATTGTGGGATGAACAATACCATGCACTTGTTGCCAAGAGCATGATGAAAGATCCTTTCAAACCTACATTGTATGCTATTCCTGTTCTGGAATACGATCACACACAATGGGCATCAAATCATATCTGGCTGCATAAACAACCCCTGTTTCTCTGGCAAATGGCATTGAGCTTAAAGCTTTTTGGTATCAGCGAATTTGCCATTCGGGTTCCCAGCATAATCCTGCATGCGTTTGCCGCTTTACTGATTTACCGAATCGGAAAGATTTCAGTTTCTGCGGCAGTGGGTTATTGCGGTGCGCTGTTTTTTACTGTGGCCTATTATCCGCTCGAAATGGTTGCCGGAAAATATGCTACCGATCACAACGACCAGATTTTTCTGTGCTATGTAACAGCAAGCTTTTGGGCGTGGTTTGAATATACCGCTTCGAAGAAATGGTATTGGGTGGTGCTAACCGGATTGCTGGCGGGCTGTGCTGTGCTGGTGAAATGGCTGCCCGGTTTGCTGGTGTTTGGTGCTTGGTTTGTTTCGCTGGGCGCCGAAGACCGAAAAAACTGGCTGCGGCTTAAAGCTTACTTGCCGCTTGCCGCAGCCGCCATTGTGGCGTTTGTTGTTTTTCTTCCCTAGCAGTTTTACATTTTTTATCGTTTCCCAGTTGAAGCAAATCTCGAATACATGTACAATCTCCACCATTTCAGCGAACCGGTTGAAGGACATGGCGGTCCGTGGTGGTTTCATTTTGCAGCAATCAAAGAAATTTATGGCTCAGGATTTATGGTGCCGGTGTTTCTGATTGCGGGGTTGTTCCTTTTGCTGCGCAATTCGTTACGCGGCATTTACCGCGCAGCAATACTTTCTTCCATTCTGTTTACCTATTGCTTCTTCTCGCTGGCCGAAACCAAAATGATTGCGTTTTGCCTCATTGTTTCGCCGTTTTTCTTTCTCGGCTTGGGCGCTTTGGCCGATGCCGCGGCCCGATGGTTAAAAACACGTATTTCATTAAAGCATTTTGATCCGGTTTTTCGCGTAGTTGCCATTATCGGTATTTGTTTCTTTCTGCTCAATTTGCGCAAAATCCAAAACTACCATACCGACTGGAAACCGCTCGACAACTGCGGCCGGAACAACGACTACAAGCTCATGGCGTTTATTGATAAGCTGAAACCCGCTCTGGGCAACAACAATTATGCAGTGTTCAATGTAAACATGCGCCCCTGCGGAAACATCGCACTCATGTTTTATACCGATTATGTGGCGTATGATGTTGTTCCCAATCAGGAACAGCTAAAACAGGTGCGGGCAAAGGGGTACAGGGTGGCCATTTACGACAATGGCACACTGCCTGATTATATCAAACAGGATGACGGAATTTTGAAAATTGGTCTTTGAGGGGGCTATCGATTCGTATTTCTTTTGACAGTATTCTAGTGCTTAATTTCATTTATTTTAAAGTCTGTAACAATACTATCTCCGTCAAATTTAACCGCAAATGTCTTAGTATATATTGGGTCAATATCGCTTCCGTAGTCGGTAATGATGTTATAATAGATTGTGTTACTGTCGCCGGTTACATTTTTTTCTGGTTCGCCTATTTTGTCGATCAGTTGCCTGTAAGTAAGCCCTTTTAGCTGTTGATTTTTGATTAGATCATCAAGCATTCTGTCTCTGTTGGGATATAACCCAGTATCATTTTGAATAATCCAGCCGGCCTTATCAAAAGGAATGTTGTGATTGCATCCTGCAAAGAGAAAACAACATGTCAATATTGTTATCGTTAGTCTCTTCATTGTTAACCGCTGTTTAAGCAACCCTGGCATAGTAAATTTTGTAGTTTGATACCCCAAAAAGTTAAGGTTGTTGCAAAAACTAAAAGTATCCCGAAAAGTTTGTAGTCGCTTTGTCGAAGTAAACGACTAAGCCCAAATAAAAACAGGAGCCCTGAAATGATAAATAATGTAGTCGCGAAAAAAGGGCCGCTATTTACATGACTATTTGCTGTTTTTTGTGCATACGGAAAAAGCAAAAGGCCGATTAACACGTTTACCGCAATGAGTGTCGTTACTAGGAAGGTGTGACTTTTTCTCACTTTAATCTGGCTCTTTTCAGTTTGGCTATATATCTCATCCATTGTTTTTTAAATTCTTCTGATTGCTTTTCCGTCAGATTTACATGAACTTCTGCAAAACTTTCCCCTGTCAATTCGTTAAGTATCCACGATGCTCTGCCTGCAACTGTAAATATATCTTCTGTTATTATTCCACCGTGTCCATAAAATTCCAAGTCGCCCGTAACAATTCTACCCCAGATAATCAGATCGGCAGTATTAGTCAAACCAACCTTTCGTTTGTCGGATAACCTTGCTACTAAATATGGAAATGCCCTCTGATAGTTTTTTATGCACCAACACAGCTGTCCAAAATAATTTGATTTTGTGTAATTGGACAGATGTAAATAGCTGATTTCATTGGCTTTACGATTAGGCTTCTCGAAACAACAGATTTGAACCCTCGGATGCTGTCCAAAACGATATC
>JBKDHA010000160.1:0-3228 GCA_046335555.1 Bacteroidota bacterium | reverse complement strand
ACCGAATTAGCAATCCGAGCACGTCTTTCGGCAGTTCCCGGTGTTTATTTTAATGGATATTGTGAAAACCGGAAGATCTATTTGTTACGTATTGACAGAAGTGTGCAGCCCAACAATGATTTTCTGGACACTATTTTTCATAACGATTACCAGTTCAGTTATTATGTGAAAGAAGATTGCACCATTGAGCAGGTAAGAACCCTCTGCGATATGCCATCGTCTTCTTCAGATTCCGAACAAAATCAGCAATAAGCCCCCTTTGCATGAAAAACAGCATATTTTTCGACCTGATTCTGCTGTTGTTTGTTACCAATACTGTAACTGCACAAACAACAATTATCAATCCTGCCGGTGACGGCGGCTTTGAATCCGGACCAAATTTTGTAACTAATGGCTGGCAAACATCACAGTCAACCGGCGGCTCTCACAGCAGATGGGAAGTAGGTAATACTGTAGTTAACAGCGGAAGCCACGGAGTTTACATCTCAAGCGACAACGGTGCTACCAATACATATGTTGTAACATCAGCCAGAGTACAGCATTTTTATCGCGATGTAACTATTCCGGCCGGAGAACCATATATAACATTAAGTTTTAACTGGAAGGGACAAGGTGAATTAAATCAAGATTATCTGCGCGTTTATGTGGTTCCAACAACTACCACACCCGCGGTAGGCACACAACTCCCAACAGCTAACCAGATAGGGCCAACACTTCAATTACAAGGAAGCTGGCAAACATTTACAGCAACTTTGCCTTGCGGATTGGCAGGAACAACGCAGCGTCTTGTTTTTAGTTTTCGCTGCAATGGCAGTATTGGAACTCAGCCACCACATGCCGTTGATAATATTTCTTTGATATCTGCTCCTATTCCAAGCTGTTCAAGTGTAACCGGTGCTTTTACAACCGTTGCTGCATTACCTTACAGCAGCGGTGCAGGAACAACCTGCGGTGCAGGCAATGATATTAATCCAACAACAACATCAGTAAGCTGTGCAGGTACAACCTACTCTGCCGGTGAAGATCAGGTCTGGACATTTACGCCTCTAGTGAGCGGCGCTATAAATGTAAATCTTACCTCCACCTCACCTTCTTCAAGCCTCTCACTTTATACAGGATGTCCGGTTGGTTGCATTTCATCAACTTGTGTAGCGGCAACAACGGGAGGTGGTTTATCGCTTAATGCGTGTGTAACAGCAGGAACACAGTACTGGCTTGTGCTTGATGGTACATCAAGTCCGGGTTGTTTTGCCTATTCCAATTTAACCATTTCGGCACCGTTCAGTTCATGCTTAACTGCATTGGGAACAGGTGTTGTAAACGTTGCATCATTACCCTATACCTCAACAGGCAGAACGACCTGCGGCAGGATGAATGATATCCGAGCGGCAAACGTTTCAGCGGTATGTGGTTCGGCGGCTTCTTACGATGGTGAAGATGAAGTGTTTTATTTCACTGCTGCTGCATCAGGTATTATTCAGGTAGCATTAAGCTCAGGCGGTTCATTTACCAGTGTAAGTGTGTATAATGGCTGTCCTGCCAATTTGCCGGGAGGTTGTGTTACTTCATCGGCAGCGTGTATTGCTTTTGCGCAGGGTTCATCGGGGAACAAAGGGCTTTGTTTTAATGCTGTTTCAGGTACAACCTATTATGTTGTTGTCGATTCCGATTTTCCGCCGCTTTGCAATGGCTATGATATTAGCATCAGTGCGCCACAGGCATTTCTAGCCGGTACAGTTTGCAGCAATGCACCTGCAATTACATTGCCGTTTACTGCAGCCAATCACACCACAACCTGCTACGGCAACGATTATACAAACGCCAGCATTGGTTCTTGCGGTACCATTTATGAATCAGGCGAAGACCGGGTTTATTCGCTTACGATTACAGCCGCAACTTGTATAGGCATCCGACTGAGCAACGCCAGCACTGCCAATATTGGCTTTCAGGTTTACAATGGTTGTCCGGGAGCCGCCGGAACTACCTGTTTGGGCAATGGCGGCGGTACTAATCCGCTGAACGGAGCTGTTACACTTCCGGCAGCCGGTACTTACTTTATTGTTGTAGATACATGGGCAGCTCCCAGCAATGCCACGTATGATATTTTGGTTACTGATTACGGACTAGGTCAGGCAAACGATTTGCCCTGCAATGCTGATCCGCTTGCGCTGAACGTAAACCTGAGCGGTGATAATTCTTGTTCAGGTTCTGCTTCAGAACCTGCAACTCCATCGTGCTGGACAGGCGGAACAGTAAATACTGTTTGGTATTCGGTAGTGGCACCTGCTTCAGGTTCGCTCCGTATTCGGACAGGAAACGGCACACTGAGCAATACACAAATTGCTGTTTTCAGCGGTACCTGCGGATCGCTAACACAGATTGCCTGTAATAATGATGCACCTACCTGCGGAGGATCAACCTACACCAATTCGGAAGTTTCAATTGGCAGTTTAACCGCCGGAACCACCTATTATATTGCTGTTGACGGAACAAACAATCTTACCGGCACGTTTGATATTATGGTTGTTGATGGCGCAATTGGCTTTCCGGCTGCTGCAGGTTCTGATTGTTCATCGCCCAACCCGGTTTGCAACTCTACCATTCCGATTGGTAACCCCGGTTATCAGGCTTACGGAAACACCTGCGACTTTACAGGTGCTGGAATTTGTCTGAGCACTGGTGAACGCGGTGCTGTATGGTATTCGATTCCGATTAATGCCGCAGGAGTTTTAGAATTCGACATCGTTCCTAACGATTGGCTGGGCGCTCCCAGTACAGTATCAACCGACTATGACTTTGCGATCTGGAAAACTACCGGAAGCGGAGCTACAAACTGTGCCGGAATTGCCGCCGGTGCCATACCCATCCGTTGCAATTATAGCGGATTAGGTGTTACTGGTATTTTTGCTACAGGCAACTCACCGGGAGCCTATCCCGGATTTAATTTTGCTTATGAATCAAACATCGCTGTTGTAGCCGGAGAAGTATATTTATTGTGCATCAGTAATTATGCGAACTCCACATCCGGATTTACACTATTTATCAATACGAGTTCGCCGGTTAACTATGCTGCTGCTACAAGTGTAACCTGGACGGGCGGAAACAATACCACACAATGGGTACAATCTCCGAACTGGGGAGGTTGCACAGCTCCTACCTGCGGTGTTGATGCGGTAGTAGCTCCGGCTGCGGCTGTTCAGCCGGTACTTCCTGCCGGAACTTATAATG
>JBKDHA010000159.1:0-4322 GCA_046335555.1 Bacteroidota bacterium | reverse complement strand
GTCGTCTGTGCTTTTGTCGAGCGAAATGCTGAATACTTCAAAGCCTTTCGCATTGTATTTTTTGTAAGCTGCAACAACATTGGGCGATTCCATGCGGCAGGGTTGGCACCACGATGCCCAGAAATCAATAAGCACTACTTTTCCGCGGAGTTGTGAAAGCTTAAGTGTTTTTCCATCGGGGCTTTGCAGTTCAATATCGGCAGGAATTTCGCCAACCTTAAACGGACTTGGCCGCGGCTCCATTGCTTTATGAATTTTGTTTACCATTTCTTCAAGCAAAAGCACATTGGGTGCATTAGGTGTTTTTGCTTTAAGTGCGGCAACTGTTTTGTCGAAATAGGCAATGTCTTTGTTTTGATCAAGCAACTGAAGTGCCGGAATATTTGCATACGAGCCGGGATGTTTGTCAACAAATCCGCGCACAAACAAAACACCGTCATCCATTAACCCGTCGAGTCGCGTTTGTAATTCAGTAAAAGGTTTTTCAATGGCTTTATCGAGCGAGTCGATACGTGGTTTGCTGTTGTTGCTCAAACTCACTTCATACTGATAGACCTGCAGGAGCGAGTCGCGTGTACGCATAATCGGAGCGCGGCGTTTTTCGTAACCGGCAATGTAGTCGTTCAGTTCTTTGAAGTGATTTGTTTCTTCAGAGCCTTCAGCTTTCCATGTGTAGCCTAAGTTTTTTGCATCGCCGCTGAGTGTAACTGCATCGCCGGGAGCAAGAATAACAGTTGCATACTGCTGTGCTTCGCGACCAACCACAATGTTGAAAAAGCCTTTGTGTTCGGTTTTCCCGTACATCTCGAAACGCCCTTCTTCATCAGCAACAACCGAGTCGAGTGTTACGAAAATCTGCGAACTAACATTTACAAAGTACAGCGTATCACCGCTGCAATTGGAGAACTGGCCTTTTACAGTAATATTACTGTCAGACGGTTTGCTGCGCGATCCGTTTCCGCACGCGGCAAACAGGACTGAGGCTGCAATAAAACTAATACTTGCAATTAATTTCATAGTTGTTGATTACTGCTGTTCGTCCAATACTTTTTTCACGATTTCGCTGGCCACTTTCGGATCAGCTTTTCCTTTCGAGAGTTTCATTACTTCACCCATGAACAGGCCAACGAGGTTGGTCTTTCCTGCTTTGTATTCGGCTACTTTGGCGGGGAATTTAGCAACGGCTTCCTGCACAAGCGCAAGCAAAGCACCTTCATCACTTTCCTGAATCAGGTTATTGCTTTCAGCGAGTTCGAGCGGTGTTTTATCAGTATGCTGCACCATGAGCGGAAGAATGCGCTGACTGGCAACTGCAAAACTTACTTTACCGCTGTCGATCAGTTCGATGAGCAGTGCAAGGCGTTGTGCAGTAACCGGAAACTGAGAAATGTGCAGTGCATTTTCGTTGAGGTAAGATTTTACCGGACCCATTACCCAGTTGGCGGCCGCTTTGGCTGCGGCTTTGCGGTCGGGCATGTTTTCGGTTTGTTTCAGTACATCTTCGTAAAAAAGTGCAATTTCTTTTGCATCAGTAAGTACGCCCGCATCGTAAGCCGTGAGGCCGAGTTCGCCGGTATATTTTTTTACAAGCTCATCGGGCAGGGGAGGCAGCGCACGTTTAACGTCCGCAATTTGCTCTTGCGAAACAATTACGGGTTGCAGGTCGGGCTCAGGAAAGTAGCGGTAATCGTTGGCCGCTTCCTTGCTCCGCATCGAAAAAGTTGTACCTGTAAGCGCTTCAAAGCTGCGTGTTTCCTGGTCAATAATTCCGCCGGCTTCAATTACATCAATCTGCCTGCGAATTTCATGTTCAATAGCACGTTTTACATTGCTTATTGAGTTCATGTTTTTCACCTCAACGCGACGGCCGAATTTCGGATCACCTTTTTTGCGCACAGAAATATTTGCATCGCAGCGCAAACTGCCTTCTTCCATATTGCCGTCGCAAATATCGAGATAGCGCACCAGACGGCGAATTTCGGTGAGGTAGCGGTAAGCCTCGTCGGAACTGGCAATATCAGGTTCAGTTACAACTTCAACCAGCGGCACACCGGCACGGTTCAGGTCAACCAAAGTGTCTGAGGGATCAGCATCGTGCAAACTTTTTCCGGCATCTTCTTCCATGTGAATGCGCTGGATGCGGATCAGTTTTTCGTTGCCGTTATCATCTTTGATGCGCACTTCGCCGTTTGTGCAGATCGGTGTTTTGTCTTGTGTAATCTGGTAGCCTTTCGGCAAATCGGCGTAGAAATAGTTTTTGCGCGCATATTCGTTACGCTCACGGATTTCGCATTTTAATGCAAGGCCGAGACGAATGGCAAAATCAATAACCTGCTTGTTGGCTTTTGGCAGGGTGCCCGGCAAGCCGAGGGTAACCGGACTCACCAATGAGTTGGGCAAAGCGCCATATTCGGCAGCATCGGCCGCGTAGGCTTTTGTACGGGTAAGCAGTTGAGCATGAACCTCAAGACCGATAACCGGTTCGTACAGATCGTAAACAGATGATGACATAGCAGTTTCAGTGGCCGGAATGTGTTTTCCGGCAAACGTGCGAATTTACGGTTTTTAGGGGGATTTTTAGGAGAATTTGATGGGCGGTAAATCGCGCACACAAACTGTAGCACAGCAGTTTTTAAGGTCGCTTCAGCTGAGCTTGGTTTGTTCGGCAGTTTTTACCCGAATTGTTTTGCGTTTCAGCGCATTGACAAATTCAGCCTTCTCATTCACTGTCAGGGGTTTCAGCAACGGAATTTCGGTAGGATTTGCATAATCGTCGAGCGCTACAAACGTGAAATAAGCCTCATTAATCAGATAGGCTTTCTGGCTGATGACTTTCTTAGCCCAGGCCTGCACAAAAATTTCCATCGACGATGAAAAAGCGCGTGTCATTTTAGCTTTGATGGTAATGATATCGCCCACTTTTGCCGGTGCTTTAAAGCTTACACTGTCTATCGAAGCGGTTACACAAATATGCTCGGCATGATTCTGAGCGCATACTGCCGATGCAATATCCATCCATTGCACAAGCCTTCCGCCTTGTAATATGCCCATCGGATTGGTGTCGTTCGGACATACCACTTCAGTCATTACAGTTTCAGAAAATTTAGGTGTTTTTGATTTGCGGACAGGCTTCTTCATTGCATTAATAATATACTTTCGATTTAAAACCTTTTTGCTCAGCTTTACTGCTGATGCGTTTTAATTCAGTCTCCGATATTTTTATCAGCGTCTGTGCCGGAGGTTCCCGATCTAACGTATAAATCTGAACTTCTGCAGGCGAAATATCCTGCAACAGATCCAGCCATTTTTCTACTTCGGCGGGCTGTGTATTGTCTATGTTAATTCCATTGCAGCTCCCTTTCAGAAACATGGTTTGAATAGTAACCGGGTTATTTAATTTTTTGATTTGAGAGACATAATTTGCCAATTTCTTTTGTCCGAGCGGCATATCAATTTTATTGAACATCTCATCTGTTCCGGCATCTAATTTCAAAATCAGTTTATCGGCATATTGAAGGCCATTAATTACATTCTTTTTGCCGATTAATACGCCATTAGACAAAAGTGTAATCGGAACTCCCGGCAAGTATTCATCTCTCAGTATCGAAATTGTATGAATAATTTCACCAAAATTCGGATGCATTGTCGGTTCACCATTTCCGGCAAAAGTAATGTTGTCGATTTTAACATTACGATCCGCAAGCAATTTGAATTGTTGTTCGGCAGCAGCAATAATAGTTTCCGCATCTATAAACCGAACCGATTTCTTCTTCAGGTCAGTCCACCCGCATTCGCAATAAATACAATTGAAGTTGCAGATTTTATTATCAAGCGGCAGCAGGTTTACTCCTAACGAATTACCGAGCCGCCGGCTTTTAACCGGCCCAAACACAATCTGATCAAAGAGGATTGCCATGCTGCAATGTTAGCTTGTTTGCAGCAGGCTAAAAATGAGCGTAATCAGTTTGAGATGAGCTGATAGCTGTATCAATTTTTAACTTGGTTGAAGTATCCGAAAAGTAAAAGCAAAGAAGTTTGTTGGCTGATTCGAAACTTCGCTGTATTGTATTCATCAAAAAAAAGAGGAGCGAGAGTAAGGTGCAATAAAGTACCGTCTGCTCCGGCTTTCCGCTACAAGTGCTCGGAGCAGTCTGCTTAAAATACATTGTAGTATCCTGTGCGCTTTCCGCTACAATTCCATCTAACCTTCCTTGAGCTTTTTGATAATCAGGAGGTTAAAAATTCGTTATCCGCAAGTTCACCTAAATGAATATCGAGTTGTTTCATCTTCCTTTTTAGATTTCCGATTACTTGATTTCGTA
>JBKDHA010000158.1:0-39036 GCA_046335555.1 Bacteroidota bacterium | reverse complement strand
GCCGAAAGCCCAAAGCCCAGAAAGCCCAAGCCCCAGAAAGCCCAAAGCCCCAGAAAGCCCAAAGCCCAGAAAGCCCAAGCCCCAGAAAGCCCAAGCCCCAGAAAGCCCAAAGCCCCAGAAAGCCCAAGCCCCAGAAAGCCCAAGCCCCGGAAAGCCCAAGCCCTCAAACCCCACAAAGCAACTACCTCCCAAGCAATGAAAGCCATCTTATTCATTTGCATCCTCCCCGCATCACTTCTGATAACCATTGCATGCAATAATTCGGAAGCGCAGACAGCAGGCGTATCAGTAGCTTACGGCACTCCCGACTCACTTACAAGCGATCCGAAACAACTTTACAGTTGGCCGGGAGCCGATACAGTTAAAGACGAAATCTGCACGCGCTTCTATGTGCCTGAAGGTTTTAAGAGAACGCAATCGAAGACCGGATCATTTGGAATGTGGCTGCGGCATCTTCCGCTGCTGAGAAACGGAGTTCCGGTAATGCTGCACAACGGCGAACAAAAGCGAAACCAGAATGCTCACATTGCTGTTTTAAATATTGATGTCGGGAAAAGTGATTTGCAGCAATGTGCAGATGCTGTAATGCGGCTTCGTGCCGAATATTTGTTTTCCTGCAAACGGTACAACGATATTGCATTCAACTTTACGAACGGCGACCGCTGCATTTATACGGAGTGGTGTGATGGCATTCGTATTAACACATCTCGCGGCGGAAAACAGAAAACAGGAAAAAAGGCAGAGCTATCTGATCACGAAGCTTTCAGAAGATATATGAACGATGTGTTTATGTATGCCGGAACACTCTCGCTCAGCCGTGAAATGAAACCGGTTTATGCTGATTCAATGCGAATCGGTGATGTTTTTATTAAAGGCGGATCGCCCGGACACGCCTGCATTGTAGCCGATATGGCTGTGAATGAACAAGGCGAAAAAGTGTTTTTATTGCTGCAAAGTTATATGCCGGCACAACAAATTCATGTTCTTAAAAATCCGGAAGCACAAATTGGTGTGCCGTGGTATCCGCTCGATTTTGGAGAGCAATTAGTTACTCCCGAATGGAAATTCTCACGCTCAGAACTCATGCGCTTTTAATGCAATAATGAATTTGATTGCCAATGGTTCATTATTTTAGTTGTAAATGTTTTCGGGCTACCAGCATGTTTACAAACCTGTACAACCTTCTGTAAATGAAAGTTGTAGTGATGTTGTTTATACGGAATTCAAGCCGGCTGCAGCCCTCCGCGAACTTATTTTTTGTTATTGGGAACTAAAAACAAAACAGCCGCTCAGCAGCGATTTTCAGTATCGTGTTGCTGCCGATGGTTGTACCGATTTGTTTTTTGAGCTGGATCATCCCGATGAAATATACATTTCAGGTTTTACGCCAGCAGCTACTGTATTTAATACAGGAAAAAACTTTCATTATTTCGGAATTCGTTTTTTCCCATCTGCGTTTACTTTGTTTTCAGGTATTCCGGCTTTATCGCTGAGTAATCGTTGTGAGCAGCTTTCTGATGTTTATTCACAACTGAATGAACAATTGAAGTTGATTACCAACCAATCATTAACCAATTTGCCGGATGCAGTTAACAACGTATTTCTGAAAATGACAGAAAATAGTAAAGCTAATCCCGATTATCGTTTTTACAACGCGCTTGATCTTATACTTAGAAGTAATGGTAATCTTGCTGTAGAAACCGAATTGAACACAGGTGTTTCAGGCCGGCAACTCCGGCGAATGTTTTTACATCATGTAGGCGATACTCCCAAGACATTCAGCAAACTTGTGCGGTTTCAGCATTTACTGCGCAGCTGCGAATCGCTGAGTACTTTACGCCGCAGTAAACTGTATTTTGATTCGGGATACTTTGATCAGGCGCATTTTATACGCGAATTCAAAACATTTTACGGCCTGACACCGACGCAAGCTGCTGAGTAAATTGTCCGTTTTTTACAAGCATTGGGTTTTACTGTTGCTGCATTTTTGTACTATGAAAAATAAACAGCAATGGATAAGTACAATGCTGCTGGCAGTGGTTTTGAGAGCATGTACATCAACAACAGAACCCCAGCCACCACAAAAAACGGAAGCCAAAACTCAAACTAAAAAACACATGAAACTCAACGCAGGTATCATTACCGAAAAACTGGCTGAAACCAAAGACTTTTATTGCAACAAACTGGGGTTTGGTGTAACCTTTGAAAATGATTTTTACCTCTTGCTGCATACACCCGGACATACAGCCGAGATCAGCTTTCTGCTGCCCGATCATCCAACGCAGCAACCCGTTTTTAAACAAGCTTTTGATGGCCGAGGTGTTTATCTGACTATTGAACTTGATGATGTTGATGCTTTCTGCGAAAGACTCATGAATATGGGCATTCAGCCCGCATTTCCGCTCAGAGATGAGCCCTGGGGCGACCGCCATTTTGCAGTTACTGATCCAAACGGTGTGAATATCGACTTTGTGAAGTACTCGCCGCCGCAGCAGTAAGTTTGGATAATGCAAAACGGGCTGACATTATACATGTCAGCCCGTTTGATATACAGAAGTTAAAGCTGATTAAGCTTTACGCAATGCAAGTTTCGGGAAACGACGGCCGGCAAGTTCAAAACCTCCGAACAAAATAGCTCCGAAGAAAAGATTACCAAGCACTGCCCAGCCGAGGAAAGGAACTCCAGCAATGTAGCACTGCATCAGCCCTCCAAGAGATTTTGAATACATTGCTGAACCATACCAAACGCCGAGATTGGTGATTACAAAAAACAGCAATGCAGTTGCAACGGATGATCCGATAAATCGCGGAGCATTAACACGTTTCATCATAACAATACCCAAAACAGCGCAAAGTGCAGTGCTGAGGTATTGCAGCCAGGCACCTTCGTAGAACCAAACAAACTGACCAGCCTGCGCATAAACGGTATTGTTAAGAACAATATCGCTGAACCAAACAGCAATTACCGGAACTAAAATTGCCAGATAGCGGTTGGTCAAATAAGCCCCGCCAAATAATGCAATTGCACCGATTGCTGTGAAATTAGACGGATGCGGAAGAAGGCGGGAAAGTGCGCCAAATGTGATGGCGAGGATGATAAAGAGTGTACGTTGTGAAAACACGTTTTCGGACTTTAGTTCAACTTTGAAGAACAAAAATAATGCTTTTGAGTTATCTGCGCCTGTTACAATAACGTTTAGCGCCTTTTTTATTCAGTTACGATGCTCATAACTTAGGTTTGTTGATAGTTGAAAAGCTGTAATCCCAACTTTATTCAACATTACCATTGCGAAAAAGGTACTCTGCTGAGTGCGGCATTGGAATATCGCTTGTCGTAGGTAACTTCTTCGCCTAACCATTCGGGTTTGTCGAAATCTTCGTTTTCGCTTCCAAGTTCAATTTCGGCAACGGTTAAGCCGGCATTCTCTCCTTCAAACACATCAATTTCCCACGTATGAGTTCCGTTTGCTAGCAGCCAGCGTTTTTTTTCAATCAGCGGGCGGTTGCAGAGCAGGAGCAGGGCTTCGGCATCTGAGCCGGGAATTTCATATTCGTATTCGAGACGGGCAATGCTGCCGGTTGCCGGTTTGCCTTTTACAGTGATGTAGCCCTTGCCGTTTCTCCAGCGCACACGCACTGTGCGGCCTTCATCGCTGATGAGATAACCTTGCCGGATATGTGTAACGGTTAACCCCGGCTGTTCTTGCCAGTTGTTGTCTTTTATCAGAAACTTGCGTTCAATTTCTATTGCCATAGTATGGCAAAGGTAAAGCGGGCAACGACACTGAAGACGAAAACTTATGCTTCGTTTTCAGTATGATCTGCTTCAAAGGGAATGCCGCTTACGGTGATTTCTAAACGTTGAAGTTTTCCCGGATAGCGCTGTGCTGCATGAGTTAGTTTCTTGCTGCACAAACCAATTATGCGCGCGGCTATACTCAAATTTACACTCCCTGAAGCCGTGTTAAGATCTGTATTCCAGTAATGGCGGGGATCATTCTCCAAACGTTCGCCATAGCTGGAATTAGCCAAGTGTGCAAAAACAATAAGTCCGGCAGCGAAGTGTTTTTCTTCTTCAGGTTTGGTGTTTTCGCTGTACACTAACTTAATCTGCGCGTGTCTCCAAAGTCCGGCTTCAAAAGAAGAATGATTAACAATATCATTCCAGCCGGTTATCTGAAAAGGTATTCGCTTGCGCCAGTTGCGGAAACGCAAAAAATCGGCAGTAAGATAGGCTGTCCAGCCGGCCAAACTACCCAAGCTAATCAGGTGTACAGTGTTTTGCCCGATACGAGCTGCAATAGCAGAAACGCTGAGTGCAAGCACATAAAAAGACAAAGCCGCAAGCGGAACAAGAATAAGCAGCAACGGCTCGCGAAAACGTATGCTGCGCCAGGTATTAAATGAATCTGAGCCTGCATCAGGCTGCGGTTTCACCGAGGGTTTAAGGGGGGTCTCCCGGTCGGCTCCCGTTTGCCTGTGCAGCCGGCCTGTGTGAGCAGCCAGCTCCTGTGCAAATTGTGTCATGGTGCCTCCTTTGTTGTGCGTGTGTGTCGTTCACAACTTTACTAAGATATAACCATTTTACCGGAAATTCCAAAATTTAAGTTGAAATACATATATAAAACACCTCCGCTGGTTTCGACAAGCTCAACCAACGGAGGCGTTTGGAATATACTTTCTAGTTTTACTTCAACTGGTTGAGCCTTCCGAAACCAACAACGCATTGTAGTTTTGCCGCTGGTTTCGACAAGCTCAACCAGCGGGTGCATTGTAGTTTTGCCCCACTTTACACTCAACACTTTTCACTTTACACTCAACACTCATCACTTTACATTCCGGCGAAGCCGGCAAACATTCTCAAAGGGAAATCACTCTAGCGCATCAAAACACTTTACATTTTACACTCAACACTCTTCACTTTACACTCTTCACTTAAAATTCCGGCGCAGCCGGCCTACTCACCCAACATAGCGCCCATCAAATCACCAAACTTGGCACCCGAAGTCAGCGGGTTTTTGCTTAAACGCGAATATTCGGAAAGCCCGTGCAGCACAAACTCCATCAGGAATAATTTCTGAGCAGCATCGGCCGTTGGGTAATGTTTGGTCACTATTTCATCAAGACCATCAACCACACTCAGCGCTGCTGCAAATGTCCGTGCTGGCATATCAGTTTGCAACTCTAAAGAATTGCCTTCGCCAAACCAGTCGATAATGGGCTGATACGGACTTGTATCGGTTTTCTTTTTCAGTTTTTCGGGCGACGGGAAATAGGTGGGAAACAGTGTTCGTATTGCTTTACCGATAAGATGCTGTGCAACTCCTGCTGCCCCTTCCTGTTCGCCTTCATATACCATTTCAACTTTACCGGTGATGGCGGGAATAATGCCGGCAAAATCCGTAAGGCGAATCATGGTTTCGGATTCGCCGTTGATGAGTGCACGGCGCTCGGCAGCACTCACTAAGTTTTCAAATGCCGAGATGCTGAGTCGCGCCGAAACTCCGCTTTTTGCGTCAATAAACTCGCTTTCGCGGGCTTCAAAACCAATCTGTTCGAGAATGCTCAGCGCTGCATCTGGAACATGCACAACGGCTGCTGCATCGGGGCGCTGACGGGCTTCCTGAAGCGTAATCTGTTTGGCTGTTTCCAGATCTTTCGGGTAATGCGTTAAGATCTGACTGCCGATACGGTCTTTGAGCGGTGTTACAATAGAACCGCGGTTAGTATAGTCTTCCGGATTTGCGGTGAACACAAACTGAATATCCAGCGGCAGCCGTAGTTTGAAACCGCGAATCTGAATATCGCCTTCCTGCAAAATATTGAACAGTGAAACCTGAATGCGTGCCTGCAAATCGGGCAATTCGTTAATCACAAATATGCAGCGGTTGGCACGCGGAATAATCCCGTAATGGATCACACGCTCATCGCTGTAACTGAGCTTTTGGTTGGCGGCTTTAATCGGATCAACATCACCAATTAAATCGGCAACCGAAACATCAGGTGTGGCTAATTTTTCAGCAAAACGTTCGCTGCGGTGCAGCCATTCTATTGGTGTTGCATTGCCTTTTTCAGCCACCAGATCGCGGGCATAGCGCGAAAGCGGCTGCAGCGGATCGTCGTTCAGTTCGGAACCCTGCACAACCGGAATCCATTCATCAAGCAGATTTACCATGAGCCGCGCAATGCGGGTTTTGGCCTGTCCGCGCAAGCCCAGCAAATTGATGTTGTGTTTCGACAACAGGGCGCGTTCAAGATCAGGAATTACGGTGTCCTGATAGCCAATAATGCCATCAAACATGGGCATTTTAGCTTTCATGCGGGTAATCAGATTTTCTCTGAGTTCCTGCTTGATTGATTTTGAGGTATAACCTGCGGCGATAAGTTCGCCGAGCGTTTTTATGGAAGGTGCGTTGTTCACAGTTTTAGCTTTATTGCGAAATTGCTGTTATGCACTTTTCGCGGATGTTTCTTAATTCGGAGGGTGTGTATTTTGAGGCAGCAGCATCGGTTTGTTGCCAGTGTTCAAGCGCTTTCTGGTGACTGCTGTGTTTTTCGGCTGTGGTGCGGGTTACCGCAATTGGTGTTTCGGATATTTTATCGTTTGCATAGTCAATCTTTACACTGTTGGAAGTGGCATCTATAATCAGTTCACCAATTCGCAAAAAGTTATGTGCTTCCGGAATCCACGGTAAGCTGTATTCTTCCAGTACTTTTCCGGTTCCGGGCACATTTGTTTCGTTCATTCTGAACAGGAGTTCGGTGAGCTGCACTTCTGTGTGGCCGTTTTCGTGAGCGAGTGCGGCCAGCAACTGATGTTTTGAAGAACAGGTGCCGCATTCTTCTTCGAGAACGAGCAGAAACTCATCGCGGTTACTGATGCGTTTGTAACTCAGGTTGCGCACGTATTCAACAGCATCCGAAAACGCAGTTATTCCGCGTTTCCGAAATGCGGCGGTAACAGGTGCGTTTGTGTTGTTAAGTTGAAAGTTATATGCTGAACTCATTTAGCGAACCCGTTTGCGGCGGTTGGTGGTGTAATCTTCAAAAATG
The DNA here is from genome assembly GCA_046335555.1 of Bacteroidota bacterium. Taxonomy (GTDB): domain Bacteria; phylum Bacteroidota; class Bacteroidia; order Palsa-965; family Palsa-965. The sequence goes on along the minus strand of JBKDHA010000158.1, from coordinate 31,983 downwards.
TAATCGCCCAAACCTTTCAGCGATGTGTAGAATGCACGGCCCTGATTGGCATCTGTAAATTCTTCTACGAACTGCTGGAGATAAGGATCTTTAGCAATCATAAACGTGGTTATGGGTATGTGTACGCGGCGGCAGGCATGTGCGCGGTTGAGACACTGTGCCACAATTTTACGATCTAAACCAAAGCTGTTCATGTAGTATTCTTCGCCTTGTTTCAGACAGCTTGGCTTGCCGTCGGTAATCATAAATATTTGTTTGTTCGGATTTTTCCGGCGGCGCAAAAGATCCATTGCCAGATCAAGTCCGGCTACCGTGTTTGTGTGATATGGCCCAACCTGCAGATAGGGCAAGTCTTTGAGTTCGATCTGCCAGGCATCGTTGCCAAACACAATAATGTCGAGCGTATCTTTCGGGTAGCGGCGGGTGATGAGTTCACCCAAGGCCATCGCTACTTTTTTTGCAGGTGTGATGCGATCTTCGCCATACAAAATCATAGAGTGCGAAATATCGATCATGAGCACGGTTGATGTTTGTGTTTTATGCTCCTGCTCAATAATTTCGAGATCATCTTCACTCATCGCAAACTCGCCGGCTCCGTGGTGGATTTGTGCATTTCGCATGCTCGTCGTCATGTCAATCTGCTCGGGCGCATCGCCAAACTGAAACGGACGGCGGTCGCTGGTCATTTCGTCGCCCCGACCGCTGAACGGTGTTTTGTGGTTACCACGGCTTCGTGATTTCCGAAGTTTCCCGAAAATCTGGTCGAGCGAACTCTGGCGGATGCTTTGCTCCATTTTTGAAGTAATGGCAAAGCTTCCGTCTTGCGGATTTTCCTGCAAATAGCCGCGTTTTTTGAGATCTTCAATAAAATCGCCCATACCGTAGTTGGCATCGGTGAGTTTGTACTCACGATCCAGCTCATTCATCCACGAAAGGGCTTCGTTTACATCGCCCGAAGTATGCGTGAGCAGTTCTTGAAAAATATCGAACAGCTTTTCGAACGGCGGGCGCTCATCATTTTTAGAAAATTTCGAGAAACGGTATCCAGACATAGCTTATAGTCGGTTTCCTTGCTGACTTTATTGCACACAAAACTTACGAAAGATAACACCCGCAGGGTTTGTTTTGTTGAAAAGAGATGAACAGAATGTATTACCGATCACATAATGCTCAAAACCAAGAGTTGCGGTAGATTAAAAAGCAGGAATAATGTTTATGAACACATCTTTTGAGGAATAAAAATGTGAAAAAATCAAAAAAAATAATTCTTGGAGGTTACCTTCTTCAAGTTTTGGAGACTAAATAGAAAACACAATTTATGAAACGCTACATTTTATTTTCTCTTCTGGTTTTTGCAGTGCAGTTTCTCCATGCACAAAAGCAAGTTTATGGTAAAGTAAAGTCAACCCGCGATGCTGATCTGCATGTCATTCGTCTTCAGCCCGATTCATATCCGCAGGTTGCTCTAACATTTCATGCTACCGATCCAAATGGTAATCCGGTTTGGAACATTGATAAGAATGACGTTCGGGTTACAGAAAACGGGCAGCAGGCAAAGGTTGTAAAACTTCGTCCGCTTTCGGTTGATAATGGTTTGCATACCATGCTTGTTGTTGATCATTCGGGTTCTATGGCTTATGATCGAACATATTACGAATGGCTTTTAAGTTTACCAATTGATTCAGCACATCCCGATACCGTTTATGTGTCGTATAAATATGTGTATGATCCGGAAAATCCTGAAAAATACAAAACCGTTAAACTGGCTAAAGATTCGGCGGTACTTCAGTATCACTATGTAAATGAACCGGATTTTTCATGGTATAAATCGCCGATCTACTATGCTCAACAAGCGTCAATTCAGTATGTAAAATCAATGAAATCACCTGCTGATAAAGTAGGGGTTATTGGTTTCTCTGATTATTCAGATTTGAAAATTTACGATTGTAAAACGGATCCCCAGTACAGACATAAAATACTGGGTATGAATGCTGAAGGCGGAACTGCTTTTTATGATGGAGTAGATGAGGCGTTGCGTTCTTTGGTAACACATAAAGGTCACCGTGCTGTTGTAGCACTTACTGATGGTCAAGATAACTCCTCTTCAACCTCACTTGATGCTTTAATTAATTTGGCAAATAAACTAAAGATTCCTGTTTATGTAGTTGGACTGGGGAACGTTGATTCTCATCCATTACAGCGGCTGGCAACAGAAACGGGAGGAGAGTATCATTATACAAATGATCCCAAGCAGCTCAATGCATTGTTCTTACGAATCAGCAATAAAATAAAAGCGGTTTACGAACTGGTATATAAATCTCCTTTTCTCACATCGGTCACACCTTCGCATGATGTTCAGCTCACGTTTGATGTTGACACCGCTTTTCTGAAAACACAACTCTTTGAATTGCCGCTTCCGGAGTCTGTAATTCGTGAGCTTATTGTTCGTGAATTGCAGCCTGCTGCTGCTTTGCAAGCTGAAACCGATGTTCTTGCCGCACAAAATTCGGCTCAGGAAGCTGTTCAGTTTGAGGAAGAAACTCCGGCTGAGCCGCAACAAGCAGAGTTTCCTTATGGTTTGCTTATCGCAAGCGTATCAGCTGCCGGAGCAGGTTCATTATTGGTTAAATCTCGTTACGGGAAAAAGAAACCTGTTGTCTTGCAACTGCAAAAGGTTTTCCCAAATCCTGCTTCCGGTCCCGTAACCCTGAGTTATATCGCTGATATAGCTTCGGGGCCGGTTGCCGTTCATTTACTCAACAACTCAGGCCAACCTGTTTTAACTGAAAGTCTCGATTTCTCCGGCACTCACCGGCTTGATGTTTCTGCTTTACCTGCCGGCAATTATTTTGTTCAGCTTTCGGCCTCAATTGGTACTTCCGTTTTGCCGCTGATCGTTCAGCATTAAGCTTTTGGACTCTATTCTAAATTTAAAAGTCAGATAATCAGCCCTGTAAGATTTAATACATTAGAATCTTAGGTATTTGCTTTGCAATACATAAGATTCTAATGTATTATTGCGTTATGTATTCAAATGAACTGATTCGCGGCACGCTGAAAACGATTGTACTCAAACTTCTTTCGGAGCAGGAGAGAATGTATGGTTACGAGATTACGCAGCGTGTAAAAGAACTTACTGCCGAAAAAATCATCATAACAGAGGGCGCACTCTATCCTTTGCTTCATCAGCTGGAAGCCGAGGGCGTGGTGATTACGGAAACAGTGAGCATCGGGAAACGTATGCGGAAATACTATTCACTCACCACTCCCGGACAAAATCTGGTTCGCGAGAAAGTGAGTGAGTTCAGTGATTTTATCCGCACAATGAGTATTCTGCTTGATCTCAAACCCGGACTTTCCTGATTGCCATGGAAATCAGCGACGAACAGGTTGAGTTTATCCGTTCCGATTTGCAGCAGCGGGGAGTTTCCATGACTTCGCTGCGAGATGGGCTGCTCGATCATCTCTGCTGCATGCTGGAAACAGATCATTCCGGAAAAGATTTCGGCGAAGCATACCGCAACGTTATCCGCGAGTTTGGTGAATTTGATTTTCTTCCGCTGCAGGAAGAAACCACAGAACTGATTCAAATCCTTCAAAAAAATACCATGAACAAGACACTTCGGATTACCGGATTTTTGAGCTGCGCATTTATCATTGCCGGCTCAACATTCAAATTCATGCACTGGCCGGGAGCCAATATTTTGCTGCTGTTGGGCACATTTGTTTTGGCTGCATTATTTACGCCGGTGTTTTTCATTCACCGCTACAAAACAGGCGAAGTATCGAACCGAAACACTGTGCTGGCCGTAATCGGTGCTGCAGGAAGTATTTTGCTTGGTGTAGGCACCTGTTTCAAATTCATGCACTGGCCGGGCGCTGTAATGCTTATGTATTCGGGCATTGTAGTTTTGCTGCTGGGTTATGTGCCTGTTTATCTGATGAGTGTTTACCGCAAATCGCTCAATGTAACTAATGCAGTTTCTACTGTGGTAATGATGGTTGCGGTGAGCGGAATAATTTTCACTACAATAGCTACCGGAAGCAGTCAGCAAACCGATCAGCATTTCTCAACGCTGCTAACAAACGAAGAACAGCAATTGAAGCAGCAACTCAGCTTGAACGAAATGCTTTTTGAAAGCCGTAAAGACTCATTACTTCCAAAAACAAAAGAAGCACATGAGGCAACTATTGTGTATGTAAACTACCTGAGTGTACTCAAAACAAAAACACTTCAAAATGCCGGTGTATCCACTTACAGCGAAGTTAAATTTTGGAACAGTACCGGTATTTCTGAAAACTTACAGACTGAGACCGCGGAGTATAATTTACCTGCCGCATCCCGACAACGCGCAATTTTAGATCGCATATCAGGCTTTCAAAAATCAGGCAGAATTGAAGATGAAAAGCTAAACAGAATGCCCTTTGGACTATTGATGCTGGAAATCACACAGCGGCAGCGCGAAGCGCTGATGCAGGATGCTGATTTGCTGATAAAGACAAAATAAAAATGAAACCGGGCAGTGCAGCTTATTCTTGTACTGCCCGGTTTGCTGAAATAGTTTCAGGTAATGAATAACTAAGAAAGTTGAGGTTCTACTTGTAATTGAATAACTATAGAATCAGATTTACATAGAATTAAAACCGATCCCAAATTAAAATACGCTCACACCTGTTTTGCAAAAACAATTGGTTGCGTTTTTACTTTCAATGTCGGATTCTGCATTTGTAAGTGAGCGTCGTTATGCTGCTCCAAAGCGCAACTGAAATGAGTCTTTGCCCTTTACTCAATCATTTCAAGATGAGTTTCCGGAATCCAGCCTTGGCGGTTTTTGCTGTTGCGGCACCACCACCATCCGCCGTTTTCGTAAATGCCTTCAACAACATCACCTTCGTTTACCGGAAGTTCTGCTGCACTGTACTCTGTATTTGCTGTAAATACCCCGTCTTGCTCATCGAGCAGGTTTTCGGGCATCCAGCCTTCGCGGCCATCAGGCCCTGTGCACCAGCGGAATGTTGGCCATTCGGTATCAAATTTGCCGGCAATAACTGTATCACCGCGCTTAACAGTAATCGGGTTTTCGTAAAAAACAGTGTATTGACGGATGCAGCGAAAGACCATAGTTTAATTTTTTCGAAATTAAAGATAAGTGCAAATGCACGATTTGCATTAATTTCACATTGATTTGTACACCACTTCACACAAAAATATGAACCGCGCTTACTTTTTAGGAATTGCATTCGCCGCAATCAGTTGCAGCGGCGATTCGGTTGCGTCTCATTCTCCGTCACAGGAAACAACCAACCAAGTACAAACTGCTGTAGCAGTTATTCCGCAGCTGCTCGATAGTTTACTGCTTTACAAATCGGAAGCCGAACTGCGCAGTGTTTTTGGCGATAACAATGTAAAATTCGATACTGCCTGGGGGCCGGAAGGAACAAACTGGCTGTGCACGTATTTATATCAGGGAACGCCTGATGAAGTGCAAATTACCTGGCACAACGAAGCAGAGCGCAGCGATATGCTGATGCTCAAAATAAGTGGAGGAATCGTAAACGATCAGCCGGTAAGCTACAAAGGCCGCTGGAAAGTGAAAGCCGGAATACTGCCCGGTCTCACACTTGCTCAATTAGAAAAGCTAAACGGAAAACCTTTTACCTTCTCGGGTTTTGGCTGGGATTATGGCGGAGGTGTTGCAGGCTGGGAAGGCGGTAAACTCGACAAATCAGGCATTTCCGTTCTTCTTCGCGAATCGCCGCTCATTTATGAGTTTATGGAGCAAACAGAACTAGCCCGTGTACTTGGCGACCAGCAGGTGAGCAGCAGTGAACCGGTGCTCGAAAAAATGAAAGTACAAGTGCAGGAAGTTATGCTTACTGCTGAAATGAAATGATGATTTTTTATTGAATGAATACTTTTGAACTTTACTATAAACAAATTCATATCGGTACGCTAACAGAGTTAAACTGGGATATGCGAAGCTCGGGAACTATTGTCTATCATTTCAATTATTTGAACCCAAAACTTAACGAAAAGCGACTCTCGGAATATATATTATTCTCACACAAAGAAAGTGAAGCACTTGAGAATGGAGATGAAAAAAAACTTGAAGAAATTGCTGAATTAAGTAATGATTATATTGATTTCATTGAGAGTGAAGACTGGTTCATTATTGATAATAACGCAAAAAGAATTAAAATTTTGTGCCCGTTATTTTTCCTGAAAGATGAAATAGTTTGGCAAGTTATTTCCTGAATTAAACAAAAAAGCCGCCCCTGTATTTAGTAATAGGGACGGCTCTAATTAAATAATTTTTTACTTCAACCGCTTCATATTTATTTCACGAACCGGCGCAAGTACAATCGGTACTTTCTCAACAACTACAGAACTTGTATCAAGTCCGAATGCGCTTTCTTCTGAGAGCGTAATTGGCTTCATGAAATAATAGATATCTAGAATTACTTTTTCGTAGGCGGGAAGTTCGTTGTCGTTTGACAGGTATTTTTCAAGCACAACAAAACTGAAATCGCCTGTAACGCTTTTCTTGTTCAGCGATTCGTAGCGGCTGGTGATATCCACTTCGTGATTTTCGACCATTTCTGAAACCACTTTGCGGAACAGCAAATTAATTTTTGTTGGCACACGGAAACCGAGGTAGAAATCAATTCGGAATACATCATTGGCAACCATTTCGGTTACCTTATATTCCATAGTATAGGGATGATCGGTTACGTGTACGTGTACAAACCAATAGATGTCGGCTCGTTTGGGTCGTTTCTGTAAAATCGAATAAAGAATTTTGGATTCAATATCGTCTTTGTGATCTGCACTGGTGAGGTAAACCAGGTGTGTGGAATATTTTGAAACAGAATTATCCTGACTCAGTTCGGCCAACAGCGGCAGATATTCTTTCACTTTCACAAATTCCACATAACGGTTGCGGATTTTGCGGGCATCATACCAGATCCACATTACAAGGCATAATAGAGATGCTATAATTAGCATAATGTAGCCGCCATGTGCAAACTTATTGAGGTTGGCTATAAGGAAGAGTGATTCTATGGATATATAAGTGAAAGAAACCAACAAGAGTACCCAAATAGGCGAGCGTTTCATGTATAGGTAGAAGTTTAGCAAAATGGTGGTCATTATCATTGTAATGATAATCGCCAATCCATAAGCATCTTCCATTTTCGAAGACTCTCTGAAAAACAAAACCACACCAATGCAACCGATCATGAGCAGCCAATTGATGGAAGGAATATAAATCTGGCCTTTCAGGTCAGAAGGATATTTAACACGAACTTTTGGCCAGAAGTTTAGACGCATCGCTTCGTTAATAAGGGTAAACGAACCACTAATTAACGCCTGACTAGCAATGATAGCTGCAAATGTTGCTATGATAATGCCGGTTACTTTAAACCATTCGGGCATTACTGCGAAAAATGGGTTTGTGCCGTTCAGGAATTGGCCTTCGTGTTTGAGCAGCCAAGCACCTTGTCCGAAATAGTTAAGTACAAGTGCCGTTTTTACAAAGATCCAAGTCATTCTGATATTTCTGCGTCCGCAATGCCCCAAATCAGAGTAAAGCGACTCGGCTCCGGTTGTGCAAAGGAATACTGCACCAAGCAGGGCAAGTGAGCCGGGATGATCAATGATCATTTGTACAGCATAGTGTGGACTTAACGCTCTAAGGATTCCCGGATTGTCTATTAATTGCGATATGCCCAATACAGCCAGCATCGAAAACCAAACGAGCATAACTGGTCCGAAGAAACGTCCAACAAACTTAGACCCGAACTGCTGAATAATGAAAAGGAAAGCAATAATGCTGAGTACTATAGGAATTGTACTGATTTCTTTGTTAAAAATTCGTAATCCTTCAACAGCAGAGGCAACCGAAATGGGTGGAGTAATCATTCCATCGGCCAAAAGCATGGAACCACCTGCAATTGCTGGAATCAGTAACCATTTTTTCTTTGTTCGGCGCACCAACGTGTAAAGGGCAAAAATTCCACCCTCGCCGTTATTATCGGCACGCAACGTTAACCAAACATATTTTATGGTGGTTTGAATTGTAAGCGTCCAAAAAATGCATGACAATCCGCCTAATACATAATCGCTATTAATGGCGTTGTCGCGAATAATAGCCTTCATTACATAAAGCGGAGAGGTGCCTATGTCGCCGTAAATAATGCCCAACGTAATGAGCATTCCGGCAAAAGTGACTTTTTGGTGTAACTGACCATTATTTGACATGACAGGGTCGTTTAAAACAGCGCCAAAATTACAGGTTTTCAGTACCCGGCTGACAGATTGCGTATAAAATAGCTGATTGCAGTCATGTTTATTTTAGAATTTGCTTTTGAGGCTCAAAGGGGTTTTGCTTTTTGGCTCGAAGGGGTTTTAGCTTTTTGGGGCTCGAAGGTTTTTTTGCTTTTTTGGCTCGGAGGGTTTTTGCTTTTTGGGCTCGAAGGGGTTTTTGCTTTGGAGCTCAAAGGGTTTTTGCTTTGGGGGCTCAAAGGGGTTTTGCTTTTTGGCTCAAAGGGGTTTTGCTTTTGCACTTTGGGGCGACATCCCGCCGGATGTCGATACTATGCTTGAGTTGTGACTCCGGCGGGATGTCGTTCCTTAGTGCCCCAAGCAAAAGCTTTTTTCATCGTAGCGAAAAAGCTAGACCATCCGTTGCCGCTTCATCAGATAAGGCAGGAGTACCTGGTCAAAACCGAGATTTATGTCGGCTTCTACAAAGTCGATGCGGTATTGTCCGCAGCGGAGTTCAAGTTCTTTGCGGAATTTAGTGATGGCGCTGAGGTAATTGTTACGTACCTCGGCGGGCTGTACTTTAAGTTCTTCGCCGGTTTCGAGGTCGATGAAGGTGTGCGGGCGGTTATCATAGAGGAATTCGAGTTCTTTTTGCTTGTCGGTGATGTGAAAGAGAATGACCTCGTGTTTGTTGTGCCGCAGGTGCTGCAGGGCAGAGAAGAGGGCTTCGGTGTCTTCTCCATTGTCGAACATATCACTGAACAGCATCACTAATGAACGGCGCGGAATACTTTCGGCAATTTGGTGCAGCGCTTCTGTTGCAAATGTTTTGCGCTGTGTTTCCGGTGTTAAAGGTTGCAGAAGTTGTTCAAGCTCGTGGTAAATGAGTTTGTGATGCACATTGCTTGAACGCGCGGGTGTATGCGTTTCAACTTCTTCTGCAAAAACGGAGAGGCCAACTGCATCGCGCTGCGAACGCAGCAGTTCGGTAAGCGCTGCTGCACAATGCACGGCAAAGTTGATTTTGTTTTTTTCGAGCGAGCGGCCTTTTTCATCCATCGGGAAATACATAGAGGATGAATGGTCGATCACTAACTGGCAGCGGAGGTTGGTTTCTTCTTCGTAGCGTTTTACAAAGAGTTTATCGCTGCGGCCGTAGAGTTTCCAGTCGATATGCTTTGTAGATTCTCCGTTATTGTAAATCCGATGTTCAGCAAACTCAACAGAGAAGCCGTGAAACGGACTTTTATGCAGCCCGGTAATGAAGCCTTCGACAACCTGACGGGCAAGTAGTTCAAGGTGCGAAAATGGCTGTATGGCGAGCTGATCTATTGGCATAAGACAAAAATACAAACGAACCGGCGGGAAAAGTGCTTTTACACACAATTCCCGCCGGTAAATTAGTTCAGAACGAAATAGTAATTAAGCCATCTGAGCTTCAAGTTTCTGCGAAAGCACATTTTTCGGTGCTGCACCAACTTGTTTGTCAACTACCTGACCATTCTTGAAGAACAGAATCGTAGGAATGTTGCGGATGCCGAATTTCATTGATACTTCGGGGTTGCTGTCAACATCAACCTTGCCGATTACGGCTTTACCGTCATATTCAGTGGACATTTCTTCGATGATCGGGCCTACCATACGGCAAGGTCCGCACCATTCGGCCCAAAAATCAAGTACTACAGGTTTGTCGGATTTGAGAACGAGTTCCTCAAAGTTGGCGTCGGTTATCTGAAGAGCCATTTTGTTGATAGGATTTTATAGAGAGATTCCGTGAATTTTTTCTGCTTACAAAATTACGATAAATACGCACATACAGATTTACGTCAAAGTTTGTTCCGAACTTGAGTTGCTGACAAACTGACAGAGTTTTTAACAGTAAGGGATTCTGCAGAACCCCGAATTAGTTCCACATAATGCAATTCATTCCCCAAAATACTTCAGAACAAACGGGCTTTCCATTTATCGTACCTGTTATCCAGCCTTGCATTTGGGTTATTTTGTCTTTCAGTTTTTGTGCAAGTTCCGGTGTTCCGGTGAAATAGGGGAAATGTATGTTTATTATTTTTCCCTGCTCATCGATAGTCATTACAATAAGCAGTTTGGTGATGCTTGTCTTATTTTCGCCGTAATAATCGGCAATAATCGGAAGCAGTTCGGTTTGCATAAACTTCATTTGCGCATCATCGCCGGGAGCATACCGGCAACCGGTTTCAGAATAACTGTAAACCTTATCGCAGTTGGCATTTGTGCCCAGAGGCATTGCCAGCAGCAGGAAAACGAAGATGATTTTTGCAAATGGTTTCATTATACTATGCGAATACCGGCAATCAGTACATCATCAATTTGCTCATTGTTGCTGCGCCAGTTGTCGAATTCGTTTTCAAGATAAAGCATTTGTTCGGTAACCGGAAGTTTGTGAATGCCAGAAAGCGTTTGCAGCAATCTTTTCACCATAAATTTCTTACCGTTTTCGCCGCCAAACTGGTCGGCATAGCCATCGGTAAAGAAGTAAAGCATATCGCCTTTTTCGGCAATAAAACGATGTGCGGTGTACGTGCGTTCACGGGTATCCTGTGTGCCGCCAATCGAATAGCGGTCGCAATCCATTTTGCGCACTGTTCCGTCTGATTTTACCACCACCAGCGGGCGCAGCGCACCGGCATACTGAATATCATTCTTATTAAAGCAGCACACAACCACATCCATACCATCGGTAGTATCTTGTTCGTGGTTGTCTTGCTTGAGCGCAAGGCGCACACCAATGTTCAGTTCACGAAGAATTTCAGCAGGTTCAGTAATACCTTTTTCGAGCACAAGCTGATTGAGCAGGTTGTGACCGATAACACTCATGAGCGCGCCCGGAACACCATGCCCGGTGCAATCGGCCACCACAAAAATTTTAAACCCATTGCGTTCGGCAAACCAGTAAAAGTCGCCGCTTACAATATCTTTCGGACGGTAGAGGATAAAGTTTTCAGGGAAGCAGGTGGTGATATGATCGAGTTCTGGCAAAATGGCAAACTGAATACGGCGGGCATATTCGATACTGCTGGTAATATCTTCGTTTTTCTGAGCGAGTTCGCGGGTGCGCTCGGCAACCTTTTCTTCCAGCACTTGTTTTTCTTTTCTGATGGATGCTGTGCGCAAACGTGTGAAAAGAATAACTACAACTAAAGCCAGCAGCGTACAAACGGCATAAAACCAGTTGGTGCGCCAGAAAGGCGGATTTACTACAATATGCAAACTCAGTCCGTTTTCATTCCATTCGCCGCTGCTGTTGCTGGCGCGTACACGCAGCGTGTAACTGCCGCCGGGAAGGTTGGTGTAACTGATAAATCGGTTGTTTGTAGCCGGCGACCATTCATCATCAAAGCCTTCTAATTTGTATTGATAGAGGTTGTGAGCCGGATCTACAAAGTCAAGAGCGGCAACTTCAAACTGAAAATAATTATCGCGCCAGCTTACAACAATTGTTTTGCGAAGTGTAATGATTGAATCTGTGAATGCAACTTCTTTTTCAAAACGTTTGTAGGAGGTAATATATACATCGGGCGGAATTTGCCGGCGGTTAATTGCTTCGGGATTAATAATGTTGATGCCTTCCTGACCACCGAAAATAATTTCGCCTTTTCGGGTACGTGTGTATGCGCCCTGATTGAATTCGCCCGATTGCACACCGCTTCCGGGGGTGAAATTCCGGAAGCATTCAATACCTTTTTTGGCAGGATCAAAAAGTGTAATGCCCCGGTTGTGACTGAGCCAGAGTTTACCGTTCAGGTCAATTACAATACCATAAATATTATCGCTCGGCAAACCATCGCGTTCATACCAGGTTGTAATGTTTTTAGTTCGTTTATCGTAGCGGTTAATGCCGTTTGCTGTAGATATCCAGATATATCCGCTGGCATCTTCGGTGATGCAGTAAATAAGGTTTGTCGACAGCGATTTCGGATTTGCATCATCATGCTGAATAGTAGTAATTGCGCCCGTTTTCTGATCGCGGCACATAACACCTCCGGCGCGTGTTCCGATCCAAAGTATTCCGTCGCGTCCGGCATAGAGGCAATTAATATCATCACTGACAAGGCCGGATGAGTCTTTTGTGTAATGTTTGTAACTGCCGGTTAACGGATCAATTTCATACAAACCGCTTTTCAGTGTACCTGCCCAAACATGGCCGGTGAGCGGATCTTCGGTAAGGCAGAGAATGGTGCCAAGTTTATGAATGTTGTTGGGCGAGTACTTAATTATTTTCCCGGATTTTGGCCAATACCTGTTAATACCGTCGCCCCAGGTTCCAACCCAGATGCAGGTATCACGGGTTTGGATAAACGAAAGAATGGCATTGTTACCGGCTGTAGAAAGTTCGGGGTAGTGTGTATAAGCACCGGTTGAGCGATGCAGTTTTGAAACACCTCCTCCATAACCACCAATCCAGAGATCGCCGTTTACATCTTCGAGAGTGGCAAAGATCTGGTTCGACTTTAATGTATTATCGCCAACTCCCGGACGTTCAGAGCGTCTTATGTGTGAAATGATGGACGATGATTTGAAACTCACATCTATTCCGTCGCCATTACTGCCGAGCCAAACATTCCGCGATTTATCGCAATACGTTACTTTCACTGAAGCCGAACGCAGGGCAAACATATCGCGGCGGTCGGGCTGATATTCCTGAAACGTACCGTCGTTTCTGTTGTAAATATTTAACCCTTTTTCATACATCGCCATCCAGATATGGCCTTCGCCATCATCTGTCATGCTGTGTACACGGCTTTTCAGGTCGGTGTTTGTGAGAAACAGCCCGATGTATTCATTGATAGTAACATCAAAAACAGCAAGCCCGGCTCCGTCGGTTCCAACCCAGAGTTTTGTTTTATCATACATCAGCAGCGAACGAACCTGACGGGTTTTTTCTGAAAACTGCTGGAGTTTCAGCAGCATTTCGGGACTGCTTAGTTTGCGCAGTTGAGTTTCAGAAAAAATGTAATTGTGAAACTTTCCGTCTTGTTCATCAAATCGGCAGATACCACTGCCATAAGTACCAATCCAAAGCCGGTTGCTGTGGTCAAACACCAAGCTGTAAATAGTTGATGCCGGCAAACTGTAAGGATCATTCGGATTATTGGTCCAGGTGCTGAAGTTGTTCGTTTTGGAATTATACAAATTGAGTCCGGCATCAGTGCCAATCCAAATCCGGTTTTGCATATCCATAGCAATGCTGCGCACAATGTTGTTGGAGAGTGCGTCGCGCTTGTCTTTAGCAGCATTGTAGTGAGTAAACTTTTCGGTAACCGGATTCAGCATATTTACACCGCCTCCGTTGGTTCCGATCCAGATATTGCCTTTGTTGTCTTCGCAAAGCGAATAAATAAAATTGTTGGAAAGTGATGTGCTGTCGCCCGGAATACGTTTGTAAATTTTGAATGTATAACCATCGTACCGGTTCAATCCTTCCTGCGTTCCGAACCACATAAACCCGTTGCGATCCTGAATCATACAATTTACAACCGATTGCGAGAGACCGTTTTCGCGGCCTAAATGGTTGAACTTAAAATCTTGAGCATAAAGCACTGCCGGGCTGCAAAGAATGGTTACAGCCAATAATAAGTAAGCGGCAAGGCGATGTTGAATCGTCTGCATAGAGGGTTTGAAGGTAACAAAAACTCATGGGGCAGCAAGTATTTTTACGTGTTTTGCCGTTGCAGGTTATGAATTGTCTGCAGGTAGCAATATTTGGCAGAGGAAACAGTAATTGTTTACTTTGAACTCAAACTGCAAACCATGCAAAACACCATTCGTTACTCAACGCGAACATCAAAGTACTTATACATCATTTTGTTCATGTTGATTTTAGGCGGAAGCCTTGCATGGATTAATTACTACTTACTGAACTCACTGGGTTACGATGGGCAATCTGTCTTTACAGTGCTCATTTGGTTTGGAATCGGGGCAGCCGGTTTGGGTGTACTGCTCAGTATTTACAGAATGTTTACGAGTCGTAATGTGTATCTGGAAATTAATCAGCAAGGAATTAAAAACAAATTACAGCTCAATCATACTATTGATATTTCCTGGTCTGCAATCAGCAAATTTGAACTGAAATCCGACCTTGGAATACAAAAAGTAATTATTGTTCATCTGCATAACCAAATTGCGTTTCTCGATCATTATAAACGAACTACAGGGAAAAGTATTCCAATGTCGAATGTATATCGTGCAAATTATTCAAGCCCGGTAGTTATAAGCACACTTATGCTTCATGAAAAGCCAACTGTTCTTTTGGATAAACTGAATGAATATTTGCATTTGTACAGTCGGCGTTAACAACAGGATAGAGAGTTGCGGCTATATAGCTTTACAATATTTTCTTATCTATCAATAGTATGCTATTTGTGTAAGATTTATTTTCTTTGACTTCAAAATAAGTTAGAAATGAAAGATGTGCGCCGCTTCAAATCCAATTTTTTTCGAAACCTCATGGCTTTGGTGATGATTATGCTTTTAGGTGGTTTCGTTTATGCATTAAAATATCATCTATTGCCGGCCTTGGGTTACAGACCAGGTTATATAACAACTCCTATTTTATGGATTGCAATGGGAGTTGCAGTTTTAGGTGTATTCGTAATCATTTACCGCATAATCATAAACCGAAATATTTATCTGGAACTCAATACATCTGGGATAATTTGTAAGCTTTATCTTACCCATACAATTGAAATACCTTGGAAGGAAATAACTGGTTTTGAAATTAAACAAGACTTTTTCCAGAAGTTAATTATTGTTCATCTGCGCAATGGGGATGATTTTATTGAAGCATATAAACGTGATACAGGAAAAAATATACCAAACCTAGCTTTGTATCAGGGTATTGATTCATCTCGCTTTACTCTTCCTTTGCAGGTATTGGGGGCAGCATCAACTTTGATACTGGATGAGCTGAATAATTATTGGAAACGTTATGGCAATCACTAAAATAAACCAGTAAATATTGATTTCTTTTCCCAGATTTTGTGTTGAAATTGGTTAATTCGGGTTGGTTTTTTATTTAAATTATTATCATCTTTACAGCATTGACTGCGCAAACAAAGTTTATGAAAACACCTGATTTCGCATTACGTCCGTGGTTCGAAACTGATTTGGATAATGTGGTAAAGTATGCCAATAATCCAAACATTTCAAACAATCATACCAATATGTTCCCGTATCCGTATGCACGCGCTGATGCGGAGAAGTTTTATGCGCATGTCAGTAAAGCTGAGCCGGCCAATATTCTAGCCATTGTAAACAACAATGAATTTATTGGCAGTATTGGTCTGCATTTTCAGGGCGATATTTTTTTCCGCAATGCTGAAATGGGTTATTGGATAGCTGAACCATTTTGGGGGCGGGGCATTGCTACAGCGGCAATTCAGCAAATGGTTGATTATGGTTTCCGCACATTCGAAATTACCAGAATTTTTGCAAGACCATTTGGCTCAAACATCGGATCACAGCGGGCATTGGAAAAAGCCGGATTCGTGCTTGAAGCCCGGCTTGCCGGAACGATTTGTAAAAACGGAAGGATTGAAGATGAACTGATCTACGCGGTTCGGAAGTAACGAACTACGTAAGTTTATTGAGATTCAGTTTCCGCAACCGGGGAGCCGAAAGCATTACCATTATGACTACAAAAATGGTCATGCAACCTCCAATGGCAACTGAGCGCTGCAGCCCGAAAATACGCGCCGCCGCACCCGATTCAAATTCACCGATTTCGTTTGATGAACCGATGAAAATTCCGTTCACCGCAGCAACGCGCCCGCGCATGTTATCGGGTGTGAGCAGTTGAAGAATGGTGCTGCGAACTACAACGCTGATACTGTCGAATGCGCCGCTTGCAATAAGCAGCAGAAACGAAAGCCAGAGAAACTCTGAAAACGCAAAGCCGATAATGCAGAGCCCGAAACCAATTACGGCAATGTAGAGATTGCGGCCGGCATGGCGTGTTGGCGGAAATTTGGTAAGCACAAGGCCGGTAAGAATAGCGCCAATAGCCGGAGCAGAACGCAGAAGTCCGGTTACAAAATCGGCATTTTCACCTGCGTGCAATACGTTTTGCGAAAACAGCGGAATCATAGCTACAGCGCCGCCAAAGAGCACGGCAAACAAATCAAGCGAAAAGGCCGAGAGCATAACCTGATTGCTGAATACAAAGCGGAATCCGCTCGTAAGGCTTTGCAGAAGCGGCTCTTTTTTCTCGCGCAGCGGCAGCGGATGATCGGTAATGAAGAAAGCAAAAAACAAACTGCCGGTAATGAGCGCCGAGCATATTGCATAAGCCGGCAAAACGCCCAGTGTGCCGAAAATAATGCCGCCCAGTGCTGGCCCGAGTACCGATGCAGTTTGCCATAAATTGCTCTGCCAGGTGGCTGCATTGGCATACAATGCGCGGGGTACAAGCTGCGACAGCATGGCCGGGAACACCGGACCAAGAAAGCCGCGTGCAATGCCCGTACAGAAAATAATGCCGTAAACCGGCAGCGTGCCAAAACTCAGCAACAGTTGCTCATCAAAACTTACAGCAAACAGCGCCCATGAAGCCAGCGCAAGAAACAAAGCTGCCAAAAGCATAATGCGCTTGCGCCGAACCACATCGGCAACATGCCCGGCAAATAAAGCCACTGCAATAAATGGTATTGCTTCTGAAAGCCCGATCAATCCAAGCATCCAGGGATCGCCGGTGAGTTTTGTGATCTGAATGCCCACCACAACACTTTGAATCTGAACTCCCAGCGTAAGCAAAAAACGCGATGAAAGAAACAAACTGAAATCGCGGATACGCAGCGCTGCAAACGAATCGTGCGGGCGCGGTGGAGTGGAAGTGCTCAAATCGGGTGGGTAAAATGAATCTGCAAATTTAACAGCTCAGCGTTCATTTAGTTCGGCAATTTTATCGCTTTTCATGTAAGTTTGTACGCTATCGAACAATAACTATGAACAAACTGCTCCTTCCGCTTACCCTGCTTTGGCTTGCTGCATCGTGCGGCGCTGATTCCAAAACACCGGCTGCCGACACTGCGGCTAAAAACACAACTTCCGACACCGTTCCGCGTCAGGTGATCGGCGGCAAAAAAACAAAGGTCGGTAGTTGGGCATATCCGCTCGATACGGCCATGAATTCAATAATTATCGGTAATTCAGATTCTCTTAAAAACATAATTATTGAACTGGCCGAAACAGAATACCTGAAAGATAAAAAACGAGAAACGATACGTTTGCTCAACAGACGATTAACCGAAATTCTAACCATTAGCATTTGCAGAAATGCAAAAAATGAATGGGTTCCGTATAGCCTGACGCTCGCAAAATACAACTCCTCAAATCTTGCTCCGGGACGCAAACCGGTTATGCTCGACGACTACAATTACTTTACGTCGAATAAAGCACATATTGGTTTTACAGAAGACTTTTTTATGAGTTTGTTTTCTGAGCAGCCGCTTACAACCTGGAGCAAAGGCGATACGGTTTACTACACGCATCAGGCACAGCCTAAAGATGCCTCACGGCTTAAACTCTGGAAGCCCGAGGACTACAAAGGCAGTTACAAGTTTGTTGACGGCATGTTGCGTGAAATTTCATTTTACGTAAAACCGGAAGCGTTTGAAGGCAGCAAGTGAAATTGAACTGACCACGCTGCACACGCACGATGGTTTTGCTTTGCCGGCAACATTAGTTTTGCCCGAAACTGCAAAGCCTGCACCGCTTATTATTTTTGTGCATGGTTTCAAAGGTTTTAAAGACTGGGGGCATTTTCCGCTGCTGAGTCGTAAGCTTTGCGATGCCGGTTTTGCTGTGCTGCGGTTTAATTTATCGCACAACGGCACTTCGCCCGCGCATCCTGCTGAGTTTGTAAATCTTGAAGCATTCGGGCGGAATACCTACAGCCGCGAACTTAGTGATTTAGATGATTTGCTGGGGCAGCTCGTGGCCTTGCAAAATGCCGCGCAGCTTGATTTGCAGAAAATAATTTTGTGGGGGCACAGCCGGGGCGGGGGAATCGCCACAATCAAAACAGCAGAAGACAAACGCATAAAAGCGCTGGTAACCTGGGCCGGAGTAGCTGATCTGGCGGGGCGTATTCTTAACTCTGATCAGGAACGCTGGAGAAAAAACGGCGTGCAGTTCACGCACAATGCCCGAACAAAGCAAGATATGCCGTTGTATGTTGATTTGCTCGACGACACGCTGCAAAATGCTGCTCGTTTTGATGCGCTGGCCGCCGCAGCCCGCATCAATGTTCCGCATCTCATCTTACATGGCGCTGCTGATGCGGCCGTACCTGTAAAAGAAGCAGAACTTTTGCATCAGAGAAATCCGAAATCCGAACTGCAGATTATTGAGCATGCAGATCATACATTCGGAGGAAAGCATCCGTTTATTGAAAAAGATTTACCGGAACATTCTCGACAATCGCTGGAAAAAACAATTGTCTTTCTGAATCGCGCATTCGCAGATTAGCGGGCAGCAGAACGTTCAAGAGCCGCTTTCGTATCCAGAAACATTGCATTGAAACGGTCGATGCAGCTTTTCAGAAAAACATCATCCGCCAACTTTTCAAGAGCTTCAACACCCGGCGCTTGCTCGTGTGTGAATTTATACGTTTGTTCCATTGGCCCTGCTTCCAGTTTAAGCTGGTACTTATCATTCATATTGAAGATCGTAATGCCAATTGTAGGGTGCGGGATTCGTCCGATAACGCGCATGATGTCTTGTTTAACTATTTTCGAGTTCTTCGATAGCTTTTCTGCAAACGGCAATCAGTTTTTCGCCGGTTGATTTTATTGTATCCAGTCCGGCAGTTTCCAGCGGAGTTTTTTCAATTTCCGAGATCAGCACACCTGCCGAAGATTCGAGCCCTACAAACGAAATTGTTGAGCGCATACGATGTACTACATGAAGCACATCAGTATAAGAATCATTGTCGAATGCTGCTTTTAACTCTTTTAATTCCTGACGGTTTTCGGTAATGAACTGCTTCGCCATTTTCTTTACAAAATCATGATTACCATTCGATATTTTATTCAGATAAGCAAGATTGGTAAGTTGCCCTGATTGCTGTTTGTCGGATACAGATATATGGTGCCTGATGCTTTCAATAAACTGAGACGGGGTAAAGGGTTTGGGAATAAAATCATTCATTCCGGCTTCAAGGCAGCTTTCGCGTTCGCCGCCATTTATACCCGCCGAGAGTCCTACAACCGGTGTAGTTAGATTGAGATTAGTTCTTATTTTTTTAAACAACTCAACAGCATTGAGTACTGGCAAATTATAATCCAGTAAAATCAAATCATACGTGTTTCGGTTGAGCTTTTCGAGCACTTCGTCGCCTCGTCTTACAAGGTCATACGACCAGTACTGTTCTTCTAGTGTTTCATGAATAAGTTGTCGGCTGAGCGGGTGATCTTCGGCAACCAGGATGTTTTTGTGAACAGCAGCAGATACAGTATTAAGAGATACCGGTTCTTCATCGGCAGCATTGAAAGGCAGATTAATGGTGAAGCTGGTTCCTTCTCCTTTGCTGCTGGTAACGGCAACATTTCCGCCAAGTAATTCAGTTAGTTTTCTTACAATGGAGAGGCCAAGTCCTGTGCCGGTGTATTGGCCTTCATTATTGTTTACAGCCTGATAAAAGCGCCTGAAAATTTCCTGATGCTGATCGGCGGGAATACCGATACCTGTATCAGAAACCTGAAACGAAAGCCAGATTAATTCTGTTGACGATGGAATTTGTTTGATATTTAATTCAATTTTTCCTTCGTGAGTAAATTTGATTGCATTACTCACAAGATTGATTAATATCTGCCGGATGTGTCCCGGATCACCTTTTACTTTTTTGGGAACATCGGTATCAATAGTTACATCGAGGTTTATTTTTTTCTCGATAGCCATTGGCAGAAACATTGTTTGAACATGCTCTGCCTGATCGCGCACATTAAAAACAATACTGTTACGTCGCATCATTCCGGCCTCAAGTTTAGAAAAGTCGAGCACATCATTAATTACATGCTGAAGACTTTCTCCCGAACGTTTGATTGCTTCGAGCTGGCGGCGTTGTTTTTGTGAAAGTGCTGATGATGAAAGCAAATCAGTGAAACCTAAGAGTGCATTGAGCGGAGTTCTTATTTCATGACTGATGTTTGTAACAAACTGCTCTTTCATTTGCAGTGTGTCTTCGGCCTTTCTTTGTGCTAAATAAAGCGCTTTTTCCTGTCGTTTTTTGTTTAAATAAAAGAATCTTGAAATAATAATGATTAACAGCACCGCGATACTCATGGAGATGAGTCTGGCGATCTGAAGCAGTTTATCATCATTTATTAAGCTGAGATTTTCGTCGAGCAGGGATACTGTATTTTGGCGTTCAGCTTTAAGCAATTTATTTTCTGCACTGCTTATTCCGGCACAAAATTTTTGGCAGGCATTTTCTGCATTTTGGTTAAATGAAGAAATACTATCGTTTGCAGCTTTAATAAGTATGATCGAATGCCCGTAGGCTTTCATCTTCGAAAAATTTTCTTCAATCTGATTAATCAGATACAAATGCGTATCGAGACAAAGTGCATTCAGTTCACGAAGCCGGAGATCGGTACTGACTGCATATTCAGCATATTCTTTAACCAATAAACTATCGTAGCCATCGAGCAACTGCATTTGGATTTGATCCATGTACCTGATGGTATCTCCGGTTTGCATGAGTTTTTGCTGAAAGCGGATGCTTCGCAGGAGTTCGTGCTGATTGGTTTGGATCTTCCGGCTTATAAATGATTCTGCAATCTCCGGAATTAACCCACCGCCAAATCCGGTAATCAATAGCAAAATAATAAGCAATTGGAATTTGTATGCGGAAAGGAAAAGAGAAATCTTCATGATGAAGTCCGGATACAGACTGATATACTATTAATTGATATGCCTAAGAAACCGGCGGCTTGTAGTATCCCGCAAGGTCATCGTTATCAGCAGATCGGAATCTGACAATTGTTTCGGCCAGTTCGGCATAAACAATAAACTGATGCTGCCTGAGCCAGACAATGGCTTGTTTGTCTTTATTTGCAGCGTTTGCAGTAGCTGCCCAAAAAATGCTTTTGTGTTGCATAAGCCATCGGAAAGCGTCTTTATCGCCCATTACGGCGTTTGCAAATGCGGCAAGTTCAAAAAACTGATTATCAACAAGCCATTTAAATGAGGCATCGCGGCCGGCTTTGATACAGGCTAGCGTTTCGATAAGTTCACGATTGTCACGCTCCATCAGCCAGTTGTAGGCAGTAGTGGGTGTGGGACCGAAAAGCTCGGTCATTTTACGGATAGCATCGCCGGAGTATTGTTTCATTTGCTTGCCGGTGTTCCTGAGCGGAGGAGCGCACAGCCTGGTTTATTCGTCGTCGCTGAGTGCTGCTTTTACAGCATCTGCGAGGTGAAGATACGCTTTATGTCCGTTCTTTTTGAGCCATTCGATTGAGCGTTCGTCGCCAAGCACTGCACCTGCGGCCATAGCCAGTTTCGCCTGTTTCCCGTCGAACAATGCCTGAACAGCATACGGATCGCCGGTTACCGCAGTAACAAAAAGCCCCAGATCATCGTGGCCGTTATCGTGCAGCGTTTCCATGGCGCGTTCATCATCATACAGCAAAACATCGTGAACGAGAATAAGCTCGGGTTTTCCCTGCCGCTGCAAGTTTTCCTGTGCTTTGTCTGATCCTTTTAGTGCATCAGCAAGCATTTGTATTTGCTGGTCGGTATAAAATGCCATAGCTGATTAGTTTTGATTTTTTGCAATGAACCAGATAATACCACCGATAACTGCCAAACCGGCAACCACGGCGAAGAAAATTTTCCAACCGCTGTATGGTCGTTCGCCCTGCACTTCGCCGGTGCGTCCGTTAATCATAAAGCGATATACTTTGCCTTTGAAACGATAAGCACTGATCCAGATCGGCAGCAGGATGTGTTTAAATGTTACATCGTTATATCGGGTATTCAATGAAAGCACTTGCTGCACATCGCCGCCGATATCACGACGTACAGAGCCTCTGATCACATCTTCCATGCGAACCTTAGCCTTTTCAAAACCACCTTTTACATCCACCTGATATTGTTCGGCCTGAAATCCGCTCAATAATTGTTCGTTGAAATTGGTAAGCTGATGAAGATCCCAGGGCTCTAGTTCATTCGCATACTTTTCGGGTAATGACTGGCTGGCATTCACCAATACATCATCAAACTCATCAAACACACGTCCGCTTGCCGGTGTCCAGCGGGTGCGCTGAACGGTTCGGGTTTGTGTTTGTCCGTTTACGGTATAAGTTTCGGTTACGTAGTAATGATCGCCGCGCATACCGGAATAATCGGTATCGGTGTTCGAATCATACGTCCAGTAAGGGATATAAATGCCTTTGAGTTTGTCTTCTTCTGCAAATTTCTTGAGCGCATTAGGAGCAAACCAAAGTTTGTGCAGCCATTTTTTAAATTCTTCTTTGCCTTTCTTTTTATCAATGCTAAAGGCCAGCATGTATTTAGGTTTGATGATCTGGCAGGTGCTTCCGCTCATGATTACCAATGCTGTTCCGCAAAACGCACAGTTATCTGCAGTGATGTTTGGTTTGAGCGTTGTGGAAGCGCCGCAATTTGTGCATTTAACCACAGAAAGCGTAATGGTTTCTGCGGTTTGCTGCGCATTGGATATAAATGCTTCAAAGTCTATTTCTTCGGCCTGTTCAACGGGTTTTACAAGCTCAGAAATATCGTTGTTTGCTCCGCAATACTCGCAACTCAGACTGGTTTGTCCGGGGTTAAATTTAAGCAGTGCACCGCAGTCTTTGCAGTTTACTTTGCCTTCAACATCGTGTGTTTTTTCCGAAAAATCGTTCATACTGTTCGGCAAAAAATCAGGGTTCAGAAAACTTGAAAAGCACCGGAGGATATGTGCTCCGGTGCTTTGAAAATATTACATTATTAAATAGCCGGCGGCGGCGGTGGCGGCGGTGCGTTAAAGTAGCCTGCCAGTTCGGGAAGCTGATTGGCAGAGGCCCAGGCAGCCATTCCGTTTTTCCAAACCATTGAATCGCCGCGAAGTTGTCCGGCCTGAATCATCTGCACAAATGTAGCCAGCGGAAACGGACCGCTTTGTTGTCCGTTTACAGCTACATAGTATTGTTCCATAGCCGGAGGCGGGGGCGGTGTGCCGGGTGCACCGGCATTGCCCATTTGTCCGCTTTGCGGATTGAACTGGTTGTTCTGGAACATATTGCCCATTTGGTTGCCCATAGCCCAGCCCATTCCCATGCCAACACCTGCGCCGGCAAGTCCGCCGTTCGGATTTTGTGCAGCCTGTTCCATAGCGTTTGCGGCCTGGAACTGTGTGTAAGCACCGAGATTGCCTACAATGCCCATGCTGGTGCGCTTGTCGAGCACTTTTTCCACTTCTTCGGGAAGTGAAATGTTTTCGATAAGCATCTTGGTGAGGTCAATTCCGATTTCGTTGAATTCGGGATTGATTTTCTCGTGAATGACTTTCGAAAACTCATCGTAGTTGGCCGCCATGTCGAGCACCGGAATCTTGCTCGATGCTACAGCATCCGAGAAGCGTGTAACTACAATGTTGCGGAGCTGTTCGTTTATTTCTTCGGTCGTAAATTCGTGATCGGTACCGGCAATTTCTTTCAGAAAGAGTTTGGCATCTTTCACCCGCATGGCATACGAACCAAACGCACGAATGCGCAGCGGTCCGAACTCTGCATCACGCACCATAATCGGGTTTTTTGTACCCCATTTCAGGTTGGTGAACTGACGCATGCTCACAAAATACACCTCAGCTTTGAACGGACTGTTGAAGCCATATTTCCAGCCTTTGAGTGTAGAAAGTATGGGCAGGTTTTGCGTGGTAAGCTCATACATACCGGGTGTAAACGCATCGGCAATTTGCCCTTCGTTTACAAACACCGCCACCTGCGACTCACGCACGGTGAGTTTGGCTCCGTTCTTAATTTCGTTCTGATAGCGCGGGAAACGCCACACCATCGTATCATTCGAGCTGTCGGTCCATTCGATTATATCAATGAACTCGCCCTTCAATTTGTCAAAAAGTCCCATGAGGCAGTTTGTGTTTTTTGTGTTTTGGAAAGGTAGTAATAATGCGCGGAGAATGTTAATCCCGGCGCTTTCAAATATAAAAGTTATTGATGTGAAAAATGGTTAAATGTGATGAGAAATCATGCAAGCTCAATAAAGCGATTTTTTGTTTACAGAGATGTCCTGTATTTGCTCAAGCTAAGAAGCTGACTGGTATTTCTGTTTCTTCCAAAAGGTTTTCAATTGTTGGTAGAGCCTGTGAAACCAATTGTTATCTGGTCTGCAAGGGTTGTCATTCTTCGTAGTAATAAGAGTAATCAATACCTTTCATAAACATTTCCCGGTCTTTGATTTTCTTAGTTAGTGCGGGTTCTATCAGTTGCTTGAGTACACCGCTATCGACTGTACTAATTATCATGGCATTCATATAATTCTCTTTTCTGATTTTGCTCCAGTCAACACATTTTTTCAAGTGTTTTTTTAGCATCATATCCAACCATATTCTTGTACTTCGGCCATTTCCTTCCATAAACGGATGAGCCTTATTCATTTCAGCATACTTTAAGATGATTTCATCCAGTGTGTTTTGAGGCAGGGCATCTATTTCTTGTAACTTACTCTTTAAATGCTGAGCATACACAAACCGATAACCGTCTTTTGAAATACTTTTTTCCCTTATTTGCCCGGCAAAATCATACAAGCCGCCAAACAGATAAGCGTGTATTTGTTGTAATCCTTTAGTAGTGCCTGCTTCAAATTCGTTAATTAAATTGCTCTCAAAAAGGGTATAGGCTTTCTTCTTACTTTGTCCGTCAATACTGGTATCGCTGTAGAGAAACCAGTCCAAAAACTTCATAGCTCTGTTATTGGGAAAATGCTTCGCCAGTTCAACTACCCCATGACTGTCTAACGTATCTGTAAGGTATTTTTTGCCATCAGCAGCCGTTAATTTCAGTTGGTTAGTATCACTAACCAACTGATTGTTTTCTTTTTTCAGCTTGGCTTTCAGGTATTTCCAATAGTTTCGGATTTTAGGATAATCACATTCTTCATTCAAAATACCAACTATATCCAACACACTGAACCACCATTTGGCATGTTCATCATCCCAAACGGCGCGTACCTCCCGATCGTTAAAAAAGCGGATAGATATTTTCAGTTGCTCTTTCATTCTTTGTCTTCGCTTACCAATTATTTACCTGTGTTAGTATCGTAGATAATGATAAGGCCAGGTAATCTGGCTGTTTTAATTACTTAATGGTTTACTTTTTGCAGAAAATATACGCATCATGCCGGATAATACCAGAAATATGTTTGTAATGCGTCATTTCATTAACGAATAGACTTTGTTCGGTTATGTGGTTTTAAGTGTGAAATCAATCTATGGATCGCCTTTTCTTAAACTTTGAAAAGAAATTGAATGGGTTAATATCCCTGGGTCATATACTGAGTTCATTTCGTATTGCGTTAATATTCTCCGCGTTTCTTCCTCCCGATACAAGCGATGCTTGTTGTTCAGGGTCACAAATGCTGTTTATGAGTAATTTATTCTTATCGAATATTAATGTTATTTGTTCGCCCCAACTCAATTGAAACCCAACTGGGAACCGACGGGCAATTAAAACTTTTTCAGTGCTGATTACAGGAATGAACTTTAGTTCGTTGGCCAACTTTTCTATTCTTTGCATTATTTCATTATAGTGTAGTTTCGTTTCAATTACTTTTATTTTTAATCGTTTGCGCTGAAGAAATAGTACAGCTATTCCTGCTGAAAAACTAATCAAATACATCCAATACATACGTTCTGTTTGGCGAACAAGAGGGCTGCTAATCAATAAAAATAAATGAGCAGCAGGCACTAATAAGAATAATAGTATAGGAAAAAAGTAATGCTTTAGTTTGTACTTTAGTTTCAACTGAAGGTATCCTGTTTCAATTGTTTTTTGAATTTGTTCCTCGGTCATAAAGTACTCTGCTTTTAATTATGTCTGTAAGGCTCATTACTATAAGCCAATTGTTTTACAATATTCAGAACCCGCTTCATATAAGTTCTCCAAAAAACGTTCGCGAAGAGCCAATTTATCGGATATAACAAGGTGTTTTCAGAATGCAGCGTATACGTATAATCAATGGTAATTACATCTTTTTCTATTTCTGTTGTTTGCCACTCGCCTGTAAATTTAGAAAAGCCCAACATCCAGTATTGAAATTCACATACTTCAAATTTCCAGTATTTATTTTCAATCCGCTCAAGCACTTTATCGACTGAGGTAAAACCGCCTTTTTGTAAAAAAGATTTTGCTGTAAATATTTTTTTTTTTTTTGGGAGGAGCCAATTTGTCCCCAATTTTCATCATCTGTACAATGAGTTAATTTTGGCATTATAATGAAACCAGTATGCACTTTAGAAGTATCGCAGAGCAAAGGGGTTTTGAATGCTCTTTCCAAGCTACAGTTATAAGTTGCCGTTACTTTAACTTTTGTCTGCATGTCAAAAATCAGTGTACATATTGATGAATGCCACAATTTACAAACTAATATTCGGAAGTCGCGCCCTCCAATTTAAGACAAGCGAACATTGCTTTTACCATTTGAATCAGAAATGAAATGCACATTTTACTCAGTAGAACTAAGCGACAACTTTGAGACATTGAATAGTTAACTGATACATTATAACCCCAAACCCCGTAAACTTGCACTCAGAAAAATGAGCAGCACACCACAAACCATAGTTGTAATTGGCGGAGGAGCCGCAGGCTTTTTTGCCGCAGTAAATGCCGCCCGGCTCAATCCTGCGCTGCGCGTGCTGCTGCTTGAAAAAACCGACAAGCTGCTGAGCAAAGTGCGTGTATCGGGCGGAGGCAGGTGCAATGTTACGCATGCATGTTTTGATAACCGCGAGCTTGCACAGCGATATCCGCGTGGCTCTCGCGAGCTGCTGAGTGCATTCAGCCGGTTTTCGGTGAGTGAAACCATTGGCTGGTTTGATGCGCGCGGCGTTGAGCTGAAAATGGAAGACGACGGGCGCATGTTTCCGATTACCGATAATTCGGAAACCATTGCGGCCTGCCTGCTTGATGAAGCCGAACAATACGGCATTGAAGTAAAACGCAAAACCGAAGTAGTTGCCATTGAACATTCCGAATCCGGTTTTGCACTGCACATTGCCGGGCCTTCGACAGGCTCAGACTCCGGCAAGGATGCAGTTTTGGGCTTGGGCAAAGGTTCAGGGGGCATTATTCATGCGCAGCAGCTTATAGTAGCCGCCGGCGGGCATCCGAAAGCCGCAGCTTACCAGTTTCTCGCTCAAACCGGTCACAGCATTGTGCCGCCGGTGCCTTCGCTGTTTACATTCAATATGCCCGGCAATCCGGTTACGCAGCTCATGGGTGTTGCAAGCGCACATGCAGTTGTTACGGCCGATTCTACACCGCTGCATGAAGAAGGCCCTGTGCTCATTACGCATTGGGGCATGAGCGGGCCGGCCGTTTTGCGCACCTCGGCTTGGGGTGCGCGGATGCTGGCCGGAAAACAATACAAATTTACTGCCCGGCTCAGTTGGCTCCCCGCGCAAACCGATGAAAGCCTGCAACAACTGCTCCGCGAAAACCGCACATTACAGCCGCGCCAACTTATCCGCAACGGTGTGCCGCACGAAATTCCGCGCCGGCTCTGGGAATTTCTGATTGCCAAAGCTGGAATTCCTGAAAACCACACCTGGGCTGATTTGTCGAACATACAGCTTTGTGCATTGATTGATGTGCTGCTGCACGATAACTATCCGGTAAACGGAAAAACTACTTTCAAGGAAGAGTTTGTAACCGCAGGAGGTATCGAACTCACTGAGGTTGATTTTAAAACCATGCAAAGCCGGAAAATTCCCGGGTTGTTTTTTTCCGGAGAAGTGTTGGATATCGACGGTATTACCGGTGGTTTTAATTTTCAGGCGGCATGGACAACCGGCTGGATAGCTGCGTGTTCGGCAGCCGGAGTTTCAACAGCATCTCCTTTAATCGGATAGTGCAACCTTTGCCGGGGTTTTAACGTACTTTTGCACCGTATGCACATTCGTATTTTCTTTTTCATCGTTGCTCTTTTGGCCGGAACATTCAACGGCATTCAGGCGCAGGATATTGATCTTGGTAATGGTTTCCGCCGCGACCGCGGAGCACAGGTTCGTTTTGCAAAAGCAGAGGAGTATTTTGGTCAGGGTTTTTACCTCGAAGCATTGCCGCATTACCGAAAACTCGAAGACAAATATGCCGCATCGCCGTTGCTGCTTTATCGTATCGGCGTTTGTTTGCTTTACAAAAGCGATGAAGTGCTGCGCGCACTTGATTATCTGACACAAGTGAAAGCCAAAAATCCAAAAGCAGCAGATATTGATTTTTATCTCGCACGCGCTTATCACCTCAACGGACGTTACGACGAAGCATTGATTAGTCTCGAACAATTTTTCAAACAAAAACGTATTGAACCCGTTCGCCGTGCCGACGGAGAGCGTTTGCGCAGATACTGCAACAATGCCAAAGAATTGGTACAGAAACCAATTGATGTAAATATTTTTAACCTTCAGGCACCAGTAAATTCACCCAACGGAGAGTATGTACCAGTAGTCACTTCCGACGATTCGCTGATGATGTTTACTTACCGCGGAGTTCGTTCGCGGGGCGGTTTGCAGCGCTATCCGGGTTTCAAAGATTCGACAGGCGAGTATTTCGAAGATATTTTTTACACCCGCCGTAATTCGCTTACCGGCAACTGGGGCGCTCCTGAACCGCTTGATACAGTTATTAATTCTGTTGGGCACGATGCGGCTGTTGCGGGTTCAAACGACGGACAGCAGCTACTTATTTATCGCGCAACACCCGACGACAACGGAGATATTTATATCTCTACATTGTTTGGTTCATTCTGGTCGTTTCCGGAGCCGCTTTATGGTGAAGTAAACACATATAGCTGGGAAGGAAGTGCAACACTATCGCCCGACGGGCGTACTATTTATTTTGCAAGCGAACGTCCCGGCGGTTACGGCGGCCGTGATATTTGGATGGCAGAACTGCAACCCGACGGATCATGGGGAAAAGTAAAAAACCTCGGAGCTACAGTAAATACAGCCGATAACGAAGATTCACCTTTTATGCACCCGAACGGCACATCGCTTGTATTTAGCTCGGAGGGGCACAACAGCATGGGTGGATATGATATTTTTATTGCAGAACTGAATCAGAATGCAGTTTCATTTTCTGCTGCTGTTAATATTGGTTACCCGATTAATACAGCCGGAGATGATAAATATTTTACAATTTCAACTGATGGTAAGCATGGTTATTATTCGTCGGGAAAACCGGGAGGGTTAGGTAATCAGGATCTGTACAGTGTTGAAATCAAATCAGGATCATTGCTTGGAAACGTTGTAATGATAACAGGCATTATTTCGCTCGACGGCATTCCGAATCAGGCTGTAGTTACCGTAAAATCAGATTCGCTGGTACTGTCGAAGTTTTATGTACAGAATAATATTGCCACAGGTCGCTATTTGCTTAATCTGCCTTTAGGGCATTCCTACGAATTATCGTATGAAATAAATGGTGTAGAGCGAATTGTAAAGACAGTTGATACGCGAAATATCACCGCATTTACAGTACAACAAATAGATGTTGAATTTTATTCGGATGCTTATTTGGCTATTAAAAATAAAACCAAACAACCCGGCGATACTTCAGCAGTTATGAGCGATTATGCCTCTATACTTACTAATTATGGTTCACGGGAGGCGCAGGGTTTGATTTTCAGAGTACAGGTTGCGGCTTATGCTTTTCCTCAGAATTACAGAAACGGAAAACTCGCCGAGTTCGGAAAGCCTGATGTGGTAAAACTCAACGACGGAATTACGCGCTTTACATTAGGCAATTTTAAAACACTTGCCGAAGCCGAAGCCTACCGTCAAAAACTCATTGCCGCTGGTGCTGCTGATGCTTTTGTTACTGCAGAACGCTATACAAAACGGTACCTGCTTAAAGAGCTTCTTGCCAACGATTTTTTTAAACAGTAAAAGCCCTTGTCTTTCTCGACTCCGCTCGAAATGACAAGGACTTTTCTAGTTTTTCGGATTTGTAGCCCAAACCGTAGCCTCGGTTACAAATGCTCTGTCATCCAGCTGGAGCAGGCTGCAAATTGTATGTGCAATATCTTCGGCCTGAAGTTTAGTGTGGTTGAAAGGACGGGCTTCGCGGCCGGCGTTTTCTGCAAAACCGGTTTGTACTTCGCTTGGGTTTATGAGCATAACACGCACGTTGTGCGGACGCAATTCGGCGCGCCAGCATTCTGTCATGCCAGCCAGAGCAAATTTGCTAGCGGCATAGGCCGAACCCATTGCAAAACCGGCTCTTCCGGCTGTAGATGCAATGTTTATGATGTTGCCGCTTTGCTGTGCAGTGAAAATCTTTGCGCATTCGCGGCCGGTAAGCATTGCTCCGGTAACATTTGTAGCAAACACACGCTCAAATCCTTCGCGATCCATTTCTGTAAGCGGTTTGAAGTATCCAAAACCGGCATTGTTAATCAGCACATTCAATCCGCCGAGCTGTTCATGAGCTTTCTTTACCATGTTTATTACATCCTCTTCATTGCTGACATCAGCCTGAATAGAATGAACATTTAATTCTTTTGCAGCTTGTGCAAGAGTTTCAGGATTTCTGCCGGCTATGACTACCGAAGCTCCTTTTTCTTTCAGCAATTTTGCTGTTGCAAATCCAAGACCTGTATTTCCTCCTGTAATCAGGACTTTAGCAGTTTCAAGTTTCATCTTTATTTCTTATTTTTACAAAGGTCATTCTTATTCCTGTGCACGCAGCATTAAATCAGGAATAATTCCATTTCATTGATTTTTAGCGTTTTATCAATAAGAGTAAAATTAAATGTATATACATATAATTTTATTCCGATATTTGCTGCATGAGAATTGAAGAAGAAATCCGCCAGAAGAAATTCAGGAACAGCCATCAGCGCGTTGCGATTAACATTCTCTTTACTGCAGGTTGGTTGGGTACCATGATGGCGCGCCAGCTCCGGCCATTTGGAATTACGCAGCAGCAGTATAATGTGCTTCGTATTTTGCGCGGGCAGAATCCTGAGCCGGCATCGGTTGGGCTTATTCAGGAACGAATGATTGACCGGAGTTCAAATGCTTCGCGTTTGGTTGATAAGCTTCACGACAAGGGACTTGCGGTGCGCAAAACCTGCAAGAAAGACCGCCGTCAGGTTGATATTTTAATTACACAAAAAGGACTCGATCTACTTGCTCAGCTTGATGAATCGCAAGACATGGATTTAAACAGCCCGATTAAACTCAGTGAGACCGAAGCGGATCAACTCAGTAACTTGCTAGATAAACTTCGCGGCAGCTAGAGTGTAATGATGAATGATGAGTGTTGAATGAACAATGCTTTGCTCATCATTATTTCAACTAAACTTCTTTACAATTAATTTGTTCAATTAATCAAAACACATCATCGGCTTGTAATAAAATTTGTGAAGATACATTGAATTTTTCCGAAGGAAAAACCATTCAACATTCAACATTCAACATTCAACATTCAACATTCAAC
>JBKDHA010000157.1:0-46489 GCA_046335555.1 Bacteroidota bacterium | reverse complement strand
AGTTTGGCGTTTTTCTTTTTCATATGTTTGAAAACCCGCTTGATGACGGGGTTTTGGAAAATTGTGGGAGAAGGCTATTGCCGGGGGGCTGGGGCGGGGTGTACCTTTGGGGGGTGGAAGCGCTAAGGAGTATAAAAGATGTTTGGGCTTTTGTGCTGGAGCAGCACAGTTGCAATATTGGTTTTACACCCGTCACCAATTTTCATCACTGTATAAACAAATATACCGGCTATAAAGCCTTTACCCGCAATGAGGCCGCCCGCCTCAATAAAATGCTTGCGCGCTGCAATGAAATCTGTGCTCAGGAGGGTCAATGTCTCTACCAGATTTGCATTGAAACCTACAATGAACTCACACGCCGCCGCCTTGAGGCTCACGCCCTTGGTGTTGTTGTTTTGCCGGAGCCTCCATTTTTTCTGGGCACAGAGGCTGCGGCACTCAATAAAAGAAGGCGGGGTAATTCCTGTATTAATTAAAACCTCACTTCCCCAACTCCCGCTGATACACCATCACCACATTCTCCAACCCCAAATACAGCGCATCCGAAATCAGTGCATGACCGATGGAAACTTCCTGCAAGCCCGGAATATTTTCGGCAAAAAAGCGCAGGTTTTCCAAACTCAGGTCATGCCCGGCGTTAATGCCTAAGCCTAATTGCTGTGCGCGTTCTGCAGCTTTTATAAAGGGGGCAATGGCTGCATCGCGGTTGGCAGCGTAGTGATGCGCGTAGCTTTCGGTATAAAGCTCAATGCGGTCGGTGCCGGTTTCAATTGCTCCTTCAATCATACGTTCATCGGCATCAACAAAAATGCTGGTGCGGATGCCGTTACTCTTGAAAAGTGAAATTACTTCACGCAAATAATCGCGGTTGGAAATCGTATCCCAGCCATGATCGGAAGTAAGTTGCCCGAGTGCATCAGGAACCAATGTAACCTGATGCGGTCGAGTTTCAAGCACCAGCTCCACAAACTTTTGCTCGCGCGGATTGCCTTCTATGTTAAACTCAGTTGTGATAAGCGGACGAATAGCCCGTACATCTGCATAACGGATATGCCGTTCGTCGGGACGCGGGTGAACCGTGATGCCATCTGCTCCGAAACGCTCACAGTCAACCGCGGCTTTTACAGGATCGGGCGTGTTTGCTCCGCGACTATTGCGCAGCGTGGCTATTTTGTTGATGTTAACACTGAGGTGAATCATACGCGCAAAAATAGTTTACAGCAATGTGTTTTGCCTGATCAATTGCAGGCCGGTCATTATTTCAGCATCACCGGTTCTTCAACAAAGCGCCGCATCAGTGGTGCGCTGGCAATGCTGGTAATGAGTGCCATAATTACCAAAGCCACAAACACCGGCTGGGTAATAAGTCCGGCCTCAAAGGCTAATGTGCCGAGGATAATTTCCATAGCACCGCGAGCATTGAGACCAAAGCCAACTGCAAGTGCATTGCGTTTCGATAAGCCTCCCAAACGCGCACCGAGTCCGGCTCCGATTACTTTTCCGGCAAATGCAAGTACCAGTACGATGCTCACAATCAGCCCATCGAAATGCTCCACGAAATTTACTTTGAGACCAATGGAAACGAAGAACAGCGGGGCAAAAAAGTTGGTCACAAACTGGTGAATAATTTCGCGGGCCTGCTCACGCAGATGCACAGAATCGCCAATAGCTATGCCAGCAATAAATGCACCGAGTATAGCATGAATATGTATGCTTTCGGTAAACGCGGCGCTGAGCAAGCACAGTCCTAAACTCATAGCAAGTACTCCGCCCGGCCACGAGAGTTTGGTCTGAATCCACGGCAGAGCGCGGTTAATGAGCCGTCGGCCGATAAACAGCATGAATGCACCGAACGAAAGAATATAGAGAATGGTATAGCCAATTTCTGCTCCCGAACTGCCCTGACCAACTACCGAAAGGATGAACGAGAAAATGAGCCAACCTACAAGGTCATTAAACATTGCAGAGGCAATAATGATCATACCAATATTGGTGCGGAACAAATTCATGTCCATCAGAATCCGCGCAATAACCGGGAGTGCAGAAATTGAAAGCGCTGTGCCTAAAAACAAGGCAAAGAGAAAATGCTGTTCGGTACCTGCAGTTGTTTCAAACCATTCGGGGAAATACCAGGCCACGGCAAATCCTGATGCAAACGGAATAATCATGCTTCCCAATCCGGTGCTTATTGCTGCTTTACCCTGACGAAGAACTGTTGCTAATTGCACTTCAAGTCCGGCCACAAACAAGAGCATGATTACCGAAAGACTGAAAATGCCGTCGAGTGCTATTGATACATGCGGGTTTGTTTTGAGCGGGAAGAGATATTCGGAAATTTCGGGTGCGTATTTGCCAAGAATGGTTGGCCCAAGAAGAATGCCTACAAGCAGCTCACCCATTACCATAGGCAGTTTCCAGCGTTTGCCAAACTCTGCAAGAATGCGCGACAAAATCAGCATTGTACTGATTGCCAGCAGCAATGTTATAAGATCGGTATGTGTGAGTTTGGCCATAAATGCGCCTCAGCTAAAGCTGTCAGGAAACGCGTGAGTGAACAATAAGAACGTTGCAGGGAAGGTCTTCCAGAATGTATTCCATGTCGTGCGTAAAAATCCGGTCGATGATTCCGTATTTCACATCGGGCGAATTAATGATCAGCAGATCGGCTTTTTTTGTTTCAGCAAACTGACGAATGGCAAAGCCGGGTTTTCCTTTAATGATCTTTTCTGTGATTTCAATATCACCTTGCTTGCGGCAGCGCGTTACAATGGCGTGCATTCGGCTGGCTTCATCTTCGGTAAACTCTTTTTTAATCTTCGAAGTTTCGCCTGCTGTGCCGTAATCGGCCATAGTCATAGCAAGGCCGGGCTGGTGTACTTCTGTCACTACCAAAATATCTTTGCTGCAAACATTTTCAGCAAAATAAATTGCGGTGTTGATAGTGTGAATGGTTTTGGGACTTTCCACCGAATTTACCACCATGCGTTTAAACACGGTACCTTCCGGCTTTGGCTCGGTGAGCAGCAGTACAGAGCATTTGGCTTTACGGCTTATTGATCGGGCTACTGAACCAAGATAGTAGCGCAGCACATTTTCCTTGCGCATAGCTCCGAGAATCAGCAAATCTACAATGTTGAGTTTGCAAAGTTCGAGCAATGTAGTTACCGGATCTCCATCGCTCCAGATGATGCGCACTTTGCTTTCGTCGATACCCAGCCGTTGAAAAAGTTCATCCAGCCGCGATTCTTTTGTGCGTGTGCGTTCGCCGATGTGCATGAGCAGGAGTTGTGCATCAAAAGCTGATGCCAGCTTCCAGGCTTCGCCAAGAACACCCTCTAACCGGGGCGAAAAGGCCATTGCAACGCCAATCGTTTCAAACGGATACGACGGACGGCGCTTTAGTTTCTGGTAGTCCATACTGCAAAGATAACCGCATTAGAGGCATAATAAACATACTTTACTCCCGGCTATAATCTGATTACAGGCTTTTTAAACTATTTGCGGTAAAGACTGTTGAAAGATCATACCGGTTTGTAAATCCGTAAATCAGCGGAAAACGTATCTTTCACAAAGTTTCAGACACACAGAATGCCTATCATCTTATTTCTTGCAGCTCACTGGTTTCTTTCATTGTTCTGCCAAACCTTTTTTCTGCACCGCTATGCCTCGCATCGTATGTTTTCAATGTCGAAAGGCTGGGAGCGGTTCTTCTATTTATTGACTTTTTTAACGCAGGGTTCATCATTCCTCAACCCACGTGCGTATGCTATCATGCACCGCATGCACCATGCATATAGCGATACCGAAAAAGATCCGCACTCGCCGCATTTTATTCGTGATGTTTGGGGACTGATGATGAAAACAAAACGCATCTACAATGATTTTGTGCATTATAAAACGCAGCCCGAACCAATCTTCAACAGCAGTTATCCTACATGGCCGGTAATTGATAAACTCAGTGATCGCTGGGATGTGCGTATTCTGTTCGGAATCGGTTATACTTTATTTTATGTGTATTTCGCAACGGCATGGTGGCAGTTTCTGTTTCTCCCGGTTCATTATCTCATTGGGCCGGTGCAGGGCGCTATTGTAAATTGGTGCGGACATAAATACGGTTATTCCAATTTCGATAACGATGATCATTCAAAAAATTCGATCCCGCTTGATTTTTTGTTGATGGGTGAGCTGATGCAAAACAACCATCATAAAAGTCCGAACAGTCCCAACTTTGCAAAACGCTGGTTTGAAGTTGATCCGACATGGCCGGTGATGCGTTTGCTCAATCGTATGCACATCATCAAACTCAGGAAAACAGCCTGAACTTAACTTTCACACCATGCAAATTCTCCTGATGATTCTTGCAGCCACTGCGGCCTGCTGTGTGGTGATGGTATTTGTTTGGCTCTGGCAAAAACGGATCAGCAATGCCGGAGTTGTTGATGTGTTCTGGTCGTACAACTTTCCGCTAATTGCTGTCATTTATTTTTTGATGGGCGATGGATTGACTGAACGCAGGTTGCTTATTGCCGCAATGGTATTGATCTGGGGAATGCGTCTGGCATTGTATCTGCACGTTCGTGTGTTAGGACATATTAATGATGAAGACGGGCGTTACAAACAACTCCGCATAGATTGGGCACCGAATTTTCAGACCAAAATTTTCTGGTTCTTTCAGATGCAGGCGGTTTCAAATGTTTTTCTTTCGATTCCGTTTTTACTGGCTAGCATAAATACTTCGGCACAACTGCATCCGCTTGAGTATGCAGGAGCGGCAATCTGGCTGCTGGCTATTATTGGCGAAGGCATTGCCGACAGGCAGTTGCAGAAATTCAAAAGCGATAAATCGAACAAAGGAAAGGCCTGCGATGTTGGCCTCTGGGGCTGGTCGCGGCATCCGAATTATTTCTTCGAGTGGTGCATCTGGATCGGCTATTTTGTTTTCGCCTGTGCATCGCCCTGGGGCTGGATCAGCATTGTTTGTCCGGCAATCATATTGTATCTCCTGCTTCGTGTTACCGGTATTCCGATGAACGAAGAGCAAAACCTCCGCTCGAAACCCGAAGCCTACAAAGCTTATCAGCAGCGCGTGAGCAAGTTTATTCCGCTGCCGCCAAAATCATAAGTGTATGAATATCGACAGCTTGCTCGAACGCAACCTGCTTCCTGATGCCTTGATCCGTGCCGGAATCCGCCGGTTGCTTCGTCAGCGTTTGCGCGATGAAAAACGCAGCACGCCCGATGAGCAGTATGCGTATTTTATGCAGCAGCTTGAGGAATTTGCCAAAAGTCCGGTTGCGGTTGAAACCAAGGCCGCCAACGAGCAGCACTACGAAGTTCCCACAGCATTCTATCAATACTGCCTCGGTCCGCATCTGAAATACAGCAGCGGATACTGGAAGCCCGGAACTACAACGCTCGAAAAAGCCGAGGCCGATATGCTGGCCATCACCTGCGAACGCGCACAGCTTGCAAGCGGACAGGAAA
Source organism: Bacteroidota bacterium (assembly GCA_046335555.1). Taxonomy (GTDB): domain Bacteria; phylum Bacteroidota; class Bacteroidia; order Palsa-965; family Palsa-965. Next base: position 41,005 of record JBKDHA010000157.1, on the reverse strand, counting down.
TTCTGGAACTCGGCTGCGGCTGGGGATCGCTCACACTGTTTATGGCCGCGAAGTTTCCGCAAAGTAAAATCACTGCTGTTTCCAATTCGCGCACGCAAAAGCAATACATTGATTCAACAGCCGCACAGCGCGGACTAACCAACATCACGGTTATTACGGCTGATATGAATGTGTTTGCTGCCGATGCCGGACGTTTTGACCGCGTAGTTTCAGTCGAAATGTTTGAACACATGCGCAACCACGGTTTGCTGCTTGAACGTATTTCAACCTGGCTAAAGTCCGACGGGAAATTGTTTGTTCACATCTTCACACACAAAGAATACACATACCTGTTCGAGTCGAAAGATGAAACCGATTGGATGTCGCGCTACTTTTTTACCGGCGGCATGATGCCTTCCGATCATTATCTCATGTATTGGAACAAACACATGCGCCTGCATCAGCACTGGCGCGTATGCGGCCAACACTACGGCAAAACTTCCGAAGCCTGGCTGCAAAACATGGATGCACACAAAGCCGAAATTTTACCGCTCTTTGCCGAAACTTACGGGAAAGAAAATGTAACGAAGTGGTGGGTTTACTGGCGCGTGTTTTATATGGCCTGTGCTGAGTTGTGGAATTTCAGTAAGGGTGAAGAATGGTTTGTGAGCCATTATTTGTTTGAGAAGAATTAATTTGATTTTATTGGTTAATTGTATGATCGCAGCAATTGTCGTTGTTGCATATTCCCATATTTCTTAACCTTCAATAGCTCCTTGTTAAATAATAATATCATTCCTTCTGGCATATACAGTGATTCACCATTTTCAATATGCAGCAGGCCGTTTTTATTTATTAATGGGATTTGTTTTTTGTAGTTATGAAGTATAAGAACAGGCGGGCTATCTGTATATGTATCCGTTAATTCAAGATTGATTATTATTTCAATAAAAAACTCTTTTTTCTCATTTTGAACGAGTTTACTGTCGTATTGTATCCAAGCATAGTTAATCTCGTCAAACGGAAAGTTTTGTCCCCCATCAATAGGGAGTTCATCGCTGATTTTCATTAATTGTCCGTTTTGGATGCGATATAGAAAACCTGTATTTCCACCCAATCCGCTACCCCAATATTGATGTTTTGATAAAAAGACATCAAATTCAGGGTAGTAAATAATAGAGTCTTCGGATTGCCAGCGAAGGAGATTTATAATAGAGCCTATTTTTTTATAACTAGTCTCATTTTGTTGTATCAACTCGTAAGTGTGATCTCCGTAATGATTAACGTTACATGTGATTAGTAATTCACCATTCGGAGTTTGCTGATAATACCAATATAGAATGCATAGTGAGTTTGATGAGTCAACCGTAAAGTACTGTATCGGGGAGAGTTTTTTAGGTAGCTTCAAGATAAATTCGATTTGTTGATCCCTTCGTATTATTTTGGGATAAACCGGTCTCCGGTCGAAAGTATCTCTGAATTCATCTATATAAGCGGCAAGTATATCAGTACTCAATTTATTGTCAGAGGGAATAGTAGAGAAATTGGAGTAAAATGTGTCATTTAGAGCTATTTGATAAAGTAAAGAGTCTTCAGTTGTATAGTAGTTTTGTATAGTTAATGTGTCGTTTCGAATTGGATTAATTATTTGAAAATCTATTCGTTTTAATTTCTCTTTTTCTTTACAGCCAATTGAAACTGTCAAAGATATTAGAAAGATTATTTTCCTATAAGAAATCATCTCGTTGATTTATTTTGGTGAAGAATGGTTTGTGAGCCATTATTTGTTTGAGAAGAATTAATCTGTATCGCTTTTAGCTGTATTGCCTGCGATGTTGTTTGGGATTAACCAATCACTTTTACGATAACCTTTGAGCAATCGCTTTTGAAGCGGAGTACCATGCTTTTGCAGTCGCTCTAATTCGCCGGCAAAAACAGGTGTCAACTCAATTTCTTCCTCATAATCAACATCACCTTCTCTGAGGTAAATATCTTTTGTCTCAAACCTGTTTTTTGAAGGGCTTAAATAATATGCAGTCCTGTAATGTGCCTCATCAATAACTCGAATTTGATTCGTGTCTTCAAAAAAAATCAGCGAATAACTATAAGTAATAGAAAGCGTATTTGGATCCGGAAAACTAACTTCTGAATCAATATAGGAGTCAACGGTATAATCTCCGGAGAGCAATGAATATAACCAATGATAGTTGGATACAGTAATTTGTTCCGACATCTGAATAGGTATTCCACCTATTAATTTATAGTATGTGTGATAAATTGCAGAGTAACCAGTTCCCCAACCAAAGCTGGGTACAGCCCAATAATCTGATTTTTCAATTCGTTCAAGAGGTGCCGGCCAAAAATTTCTGTTGATGGCTGAGATTGTTCCCGCTAGCTCATAACTCTTTTCTTTCTGCTGGTATATCATATAAAGATGTTCCCAATAATTGTCGCGAATGATTTCAACAACCAGTTCTTTTTTTCGGTTGTTGTCTAAATTGATTTCCTGAAAATAAATTGGAGCAACTGAGTATCCAGAATCAATCATCAGCCATTGATATTGATCGTCAAGGAATGCTTCATTGCAAACCAAAAGATCAATCTCTTCGCGCTGCACAGGAGCAGGATGCACCGGCTTTTCGTTGGCAGTATCACAAAATTTTTCGGCAAATGCCAGCAGTGATTTATTGCGGATATACTGATAAGCCGAATCAATCCGGCTGCTGCTGTCAACAGCAAACGTATCGCCGCCAAGCAGATAACCAATGGTGTAATGTGATGAATCGTAAAGAACTCGAATCACCATTGTGTCATTCCATTTCGTGTTTACGAAATAGAGTTTGTATTCATTCACGTTTTGTGTTTGCGGCTCAGGTTCGGACTGCGAAGCACATCCTGCCAGTAAAGCAGAGCAGAGGGTTATCAGTAAAAAGCGCATATCCGAAACTACATTCATTCAATTGTATTTTACCTGCTCATTGAACAAGTGTTAAGGCTTGCCGAATAAGTGATCTGAAATGCAGCGAAGCTGCGCCGGGTTTGCAACCCGGCGTGTTATTGAAGCCGGTTTGCAACCGGCAGCAGAATGCTTTGACAAAAGGTGCAAACTTTTTTCAAAACTGCGGAAAGTTTGTCAGCGCAGCTGACGAAAACTTTCCGCAGCATTTAGCAAAAAAGAAAGGCGGCTTCATCCTGAAACCGCCTTTTGCTTTTTTTGCTGAATGCTGCATTATTCCTTATAAATAATGAAATGCTTCACCAGTTCAAAAGTGCCGCCTTCTTTATCGGCTGGCAAGCTGATCGTTTCTTTTACTGCTTTGTAGCCCGGCATTTCAACACGGATTTCATACGTACGGTCGCCTTCGAGATTAAGGCTGTAGTTGCCTTGCGGGGTTGATGTTGCTGTGCCGATTTGTGTGCCGTTTACATCAAACACTTTTACTTCGGCAGCCACAGAAAGCCCGTCGCCATTGTAGATGGAGCCGAGCAGAGTTGACATTACCGGGCCTTCTTTTTTCTTCGGCATGAGTTCGGTCATGTCAACCATCCAGATGTCGCGCTCACCAAGCCCGCCGGGACGGTCGCTGTCAACATAGGCTGTTTTTCCGTCTGCCGAAAGTTGGAACATACGTTCATTGCCGGGAGTGTTAATCGGATAACCAACATTAACCGGAGTTGACCAAACGCCGTTTTCAAAGCGTGTCATAAAAATATCATAACCGCCCATGCTGTTGTGGCCGTTGGAGCAGAAGTAAAGTGTTTTGCCATCGGGAGCAGGGAAAATTCCGCCTTCATCATATTCTGTATTTACAACCGGGCCGAGGTTAACCGGAACATCCCATTCTGATTTGCTTTTGCGTTTGCACATCCAAATATCACTGCGTCCGTAGCCGCGCTGACCTTTCCATGCCATGTCTTGTCCGCGTTCGCTCATGAAATACATGGTGTTTCCGTCGGGCGAAAGCACAGCGCCATCTTCAAAATAGCTGGTGTTGATATTTACGCCCATATTTTTCGGATTGCTCCATTTGCCGGAGTTATTGCGCTTAGATGTGTAGATATCACCGCCGCGAGCTTTCTCGGCATTATTAACATAAATGAAAAGCTGCTTCCCGTCGGGCGAAATGCTGCAGGCTGCGTCATGACCATCGGTATTGATTGCACCCGAAGCAAGATCTGCCGCGCCCCATTTCATGCCTGCCGAATCCCAAGCACACATATAAATATCTTCAAAGTATTTATTGTCGCCTTCGCGGTCTTTTTCACTTGTTTTTCCGCCGGGGCGACGCGAGTTAAAAATCATTGTTTTACCGTCGGCAGTAATGGACGGGCGTTTGTCGTCGTAAGCACTGTTGATGAGTGTGCCCGGATTAGTAACCGCAACTTTTTTGGGCGATGCCATTAATGTTTTAGCTGTCTGGCATTGATTGAGATAGTACGCCACCTCTTTCGATTTTGCGGGCGAAGAAGATGTCTTTGATTTAGCAACTGTAAGTTCGGTTATTGCTTCGTCGAGCTTGCCCTGCATCTGATAAATGCGGCCAAGCATGAGGCGCAAATCAGGATGCCCGTCGGGGTTGATGCCTTTTGCTTTTTCAAATTGCGTGAGTGCCTGATCGGTTTCGCCCATCTCGAAATAGCAAGTTCCGATGTGGAAAATTACGGAAGGATCGTTGAGATTGTTGGCCAGCACTTCTTTGTAGAGGTTCAGTGCTTTCACATAATCGCCGCCGTTAAAAGCTTGCGAGGCCGCAAAGAGTTTTACTTCGTCGGCACTTTTTGTAACTACCGATTGTGCGCCCGCAACGAGGGGGAGCATCAAAAACAGGGCGAGAGAAATTCGTAGGATATGCTTCATAATTAGTTCTGGCAGTATGACTCGTAAACAAATATAGCAGGATGCGGCGTTTAATAAAACTTTTGATGATACGAATGTACGTCAAGCCTTGTTACGGCAGCGAAGGCAGTAAAGCCAGCTTTTTGAGGAACATTTCGAGCGCCTGCTGTTTTTCGTCGGTAAACGGATAACTGATGCAGGCGGTCAGATAATGCAAAACATCGAAGCCGGGATAGTCGTTTTGAGCTTCCTGCACAACTTCCGGAATATGCTGCATTCCGATGCTGAGCGCGGCGGCAAACTCAGCTTTAAATTCTTCGCTCAGCGGGCGCGTGCTTACCCAAACGGCAAACACAAAAGGCAGTCCGGTGAGTCTTTTCCACTCGGCAGCAAGGTCAAACTCAAAGCGGTGTGTGCCGTTAAGGGTAAATGTTCGGTCGCCGATAACCACCCCGGCCGTTGTGCCGCTGATGCTGGTTTCAAAGCCAGGCTTTGCGGCTTTCCATTCGGGCTTAATGTTCCAGAGCTCGGCCGCCAGTACCCGCGCCAGATTTACAGATGTGCGGCTCTGGTAGTCGAGCAGAATGGTTGTTATTTCATTCAGCGGCACTTCGCTGTAAAGCATCACCGATTCAACCTCACCTTCGGCACCAATGCACCAGCCGGGCAGGATGTGAGCTTCGGGCAGCGCCGGAATTGCGGCTACCGGAATCAGGCCAATATCGGCCTCGCCGCTGCTCAGTTTACGGGCACACTCGGCCGGAATATCAACACTAACCGAAATGCCGGGCAGTGCGGCTTTGCGTAAACCATAAAGAAACGGCCGTGTGTTGAGGTACGAAACTGCAGAAATACGAAGCATAAGCAGAAAACAATCCGAACGATGAAAAGTTAAACGGTTCGCAGCGAGCCATTGTAGCCCTGCTGCTGATCTTGTTTGGCTGCTTCAAGCACCGCAAGTGTTGCGGCTACACACGAAAGCACCGGGGCAATACTTATGCCGAGAAACGGAATCAGCAGCAGCAGCGAGAACAGAAAACCGTTGGCTATGGCAATGCCCTTGTGGCGGCGTGTAAACCTGACACCTTCACTTATTTTCATGCGGCGGCGTTCGTAGGAGTAATCCATCATGCTGAACCCGAGGAAATACCAGCCCACCGTCATTCGGAAACCCAGCAGCGGCCAGGCCAGTACCCAGCCCAGCAGCGGAATCAGACTCAGGCAAACACATCCGATCCAGATCAGAAATTCAAGCATCATGTTGCGCAGCGTAACCAAAATGCCACGAAGCATATCATGCAAAAACTGACCAAAATTGAACGGGATTTTTGTACCTGTAATAATTTCATCAATACGCTCCGAAAGCAGCGCCAGTATGGGTGAACAAATAATGAGGACAATGTATTTGAGCAGACTACTGAACAGAATCAGCATGAGCAACTTCAAAATAAATCCAACTAAAAAGCTCAGCACAACACGCACATACTCCAGCCAGCCGTCCCACTCGCCGCCAAGACTGATCCAGTTGATTACTTTCTCGGCCAAAAGATCGCCAAGATAAAATGTAGAGGTAAAACCAATAGCCCAGAGACCAATGGTAATGAGCAACGGCCAGAGAAAATACAGCCAGAGATTATGTTTGGCAATAAAACCAACCGCTTTTATATGCGATGAAAAGCCAATACCGAGATCATTGAAAAAGCCCATTCTGCGAAAATAAAGTTATTTCCGGCATACAACCATATTGCTTTCTGTTGCTGCATCGGAAATTTGAGATGAAAACCTGCGAATTAAGAAAAATTGTGAAGGTTGTGTAGCTTTATGCAAATATCTCAATTGATGGAATTTGAAACGATCATTACTGAACGGTTGTTGTTAAAAAAAGTAACACCACACGAACTCAAGCATATTTTCGGAAAATATTCGAGAGATGAAGCAAAGGAATTTTTCGGTTTTACCTCTGATGATGAATATACTTCAGAAAAAAGGAAATCAGATATCGGCTATACATCTTACAACAGAAGCATCCTGCAATTTCTATTTGTAGATAAAGAAACGCAGAAAACAATAGGGCGGGGCGGATTTCATAACTGGTTTTTCCTGCATCACCGCTCAGAACTCGGCTACCTAATCTCTGACGTAAATTTCAGACAAAAAGGACTGATGAATGAAGCGCTGAAAGCAATAATGGATTATGGTTTCACGAAGATGAATTTACACCGCATAGAAGCTTTTACCGGTACCGATAACATAGCATCAATAAGGCTTCTGGAGAAAAATGGATTTACTCGCGAAGCTGTTTTGCGCGAACATTATTTACTGGATGGTGCATTTGTTGACTCGATAGTGTTTTCAAAGCTCAAGCACGAGCATAAAAGTTGAATTCAGTATTGAGCTAAACCATTAGCCGGGCTGTTTACCCGGTTACAAAACCGTTCGTATAAATTACTTCGATATTGGCATAACCGCAGGTATATGGTGTTTACTTTTGAGCATTCAGTAAAAAACAACTCAACTCCATTTTCTGTAGCATGAAAAAATTAGTACTTGTTCTCATTCCCGTTCTGGTGTTAATCTTTGCATTTAAAGGCAAAAAAGAAAACCCTGAAAAAGCTGAAATTAAGAATGTGCTCAACACGTTTATGGATTGCATCATTAAAAAAGACAGCGTAAGGTTTTATAACCTGTTTCATAAAGATCCGGTAGTTTGGGTGGGTGTGTCAAAGCCCAAAACATATCAGGATGATTTGAAAAAGAACAGTGCTGATAAAGGCTATTTCAGCAGCAACTACAAGCAGTTTTGCAGAAGCATTTGCGATACAAATACCTACGAAGAAAAATTTTACAACATCGAAATTAGCAGCGATGAAGGTATTGCCGCTGTAACATTCGATTACAGCTTTTGGGAAAACCAAAAGAAAATAAACTGGGGTAAAGAAAGCTGGGCGCTGGTAAAAATTAACGGGCAATGGAAAATTACGAGTGTAATTTTCTCATTAGAGATGGAAGATGTAGCCGCAGAACCAGCACGGAAATAGCCGGTAGTCAATACGTTGTGCCGAATAAAGGATTGTAGTCAGCCGACTAACTGTACTCAGTTAGCAGAGTAATAGCCACTCCGGTATCTACTTGATTTTCAAGAATTTGAAAATCAAGTACTGCCATTTTCGGCAGAATTTGGACAAAGGTTGGGGATTTCTTTGCCGGATTGGGTGAAATCTCTATCTTTGCCGTCCCAAATAAAAGGGGATAACTAAAAATCAAACAACATGTACAACTACGAGACCGTCTTCATTTTGACTCCCGTTTTGTCTGAAGATCAGGCAAAGGAGGCGGTGGGCAAGTTTCGCAAGACGTTGAACGACGTTAATGCAAACATCGTCCATGAAGAAAGCTGGGGCCTGAAAAAGCTGGCATACCAGATTCAAAAAAAATCAACAGGACATTATCACCTGTTCCAGTTCACCACTGAGAACCACAAGGCGATCAATGATCTTGAAATAACCTTCAAGCGTGATGAGCGCGTGATGCGTTTCATGACAGTAGCTCTTGATAAGCACGGTGTTGCTTACAGCGAGAAACGTCGCAACAAGGCGAAAGCCAAAAAAGAAGCAACCGCTTAATTATCAACCGCTAAAACTGGATTCAAAATGGCTGAAGCAAATGCTGAAATCCGCTACCTGAACCCCCCAACGGTTGAGGTAAAGAAGAAAAAATACTGCCGCTTTAAAAAAGCCGGTATTAAGTATATCGATTACAAAGACGCTGACTTCCTTCTGAAGTTTGTTAACGATCAGGGCAAAATTTTGCCGCGCCGTCTTACCGGCACATCGGTTAAATACCAGCGCAAAGTATCACAGGCAATCAAACGTGCCCGCCACATTGCTCTGATGCCATACGTAGCTGATCAGCTTAAATAATTAAAGGAGGAACACACTATGGAAGTCATCCTGAAACAAGATGTAAAAAACCTCGGCTACAAAGACGACGTTGTGTCGGTTAAGCCTGGTTTTGGTCGTAACTTTCTGATCCCGCGTGGCATTGCTATCATGGCTGATGCAACCGCGAAGAAAGTACACGCCGAAAACGTTCGTCAGCGCGCTCACAAAGAAGCTAAAGTTCGCGAAGAAGCTGAAAAACTCGCTAACAAACTCAAAGACATGATCGTGAAAGTTGGCGCTAAAGCCGGCGAAAACGGTAAAATCTTTGGTTCTGTAACCGGAGTTCAGCTTGCTGAATCACTGCGCAAACTCAACATTGAGATTGATCGCCGCAATATCACTATCGAAAACGAAGAAAACGTAAAAACTCTTGGCACTTATCAGGCTAAGGTGCGCATCCACAAAGATGTGGTAGCTACGTTCAGCTTCGAAGTGGTTGGCGAGTAATCGTACTGAACACTTTGTTCGACGTTTGTTATTGAATTGAAATGCCCCTCAACAGCATTGTTGGGGGGCATTTCGTTTTCTTTCCCCCGCATCTTCTTTTAGCGTATTTTTGAAGTCTCTCAATCTGCGCAGCTATGCAAATGCCCGTAAGGGAAAATATCAGACTTGCTCTCGACTCCATTAAGGGGCAGAAGCTGCGTACCATACTCACCATGCTCATTATTATGCTGGGCATTATTTCGCTGGTGGGTACGCTTACCGCTGTGGATGTGCTTAAAGCTACGCTCACCAACAGTTTCACCAGCATGGGAGCTAACACATTCACCATCCGCAATCGTGAAACTACAGTGCGTATCGGCCGCAGCGGAAAACAGCCCCGGCGCTACCGTGCTATTACTTACTACGAAGCCATCGAATTTTCGGAACGCTTTACCTATCCGGCTACCGTTTCGGTTTCAACGCTTGCCTCAATGGGCGCTACGCTTAAATTCGGTTCCGAAAAGACAAATCCCAACATCCGTGTTTTTGGCAGCGACGAAAACTACATTTTCACTGCCGGCTACGAAATTGCCAAAGGCCGCAACTTCTCCCCGCAGGAAGTGCGACAGGGCGATCATGTGGTTATTCTTGGAAGCGAAGTAGCTACAACGCTTTTTACCAAAAAAGAAGATCCGATAGGGCAGGTAATTACCGTTGGCAGCAATAAATACCGGGTAATCGGTGTGTTTAAAAGCAAAGGCAACAGCGCCGGAATGGGTGGCGATAAAATGGCGCTCCTGCCGGTTGAAAATGTGCGGCAGTATTTCTCCTGGCCGAATATGTCATACACCATCAGCGTGCTTGCTAAAAGTGCATTGCAACTCGAACCCACTATTGGTGAAGCTACCGGAGTTTTCCGCATTGTAAGGAAAGTTCCGGTTACCGAGGAAGACAATTTCGAAATCACCAAGAGCGATAGTGTTGCCGCCACACTTATTGATAATCTCAGCTATGTAACACTCGGCGCCACGCTTATCGGAATCATCACACTTTTTGGCGCTGCTATCGGATTAATGAATATAATGCTCGTCTCGGTTACTGAGCGAACACGGGAAATTGGTGTGCGGAAATCGCTCGGGGCAACGAAAAGCACCATCCGAAACCAGTTTCTGGTTGAGGCCATTGTGATATGCCAGCTTGGCGGTTTGCTCGGTATAGTCCTCTCGCTTGCAGTTGGCGTGATTATGTCGCTGAGCATGAGCGGCTCATTTTCCATGCCCTGGGTTTGGATTTTGGCCGGAATTGTGATCTGCTTTGTAGTTGGAGTGGTTGCCGGACTTTACCCGGCGCAGAAAGCCGCCCGCCTTGATCCGATTGAGGCATTGCGGTACGAATAAGGCCGCAGATCAAATCTTCGTTAAAAATTATCAGCGAACTCGTTTCCCGGCAGCATTTTCGTGCGGTAGCCGCAAACGAATTTGTACCTTTGACTATTCATTCAAAAACAGAATTTAACCACACAAGAAAACAGCTATGTTGTTCGATCTCGACATGATCAAGGCCGTGTATGATGCACTGCCGGGTAAAGTGGAAGCCGCCCGTAAACTGACCGGCCGTCCGCTCACGCTGACTGAGAAAATTCTTTATGCTCACCTCACCGAAGCGTTGCCCGCGCAGCCCTATTCACGAGGCAAGGATTATGTAGATTTTAATCCTGATCGTGTTGCCATGCAGGATGCAACTGCGCAAATGGCGCTGCTGCAGTTTATGCAGGCCGGCCGCAAACAGGCTGCTGTTCCGTCAACTGTTCACTGCGATCACCTTATCACCGCAAAAGACAGTTCACAGAAAGATCTTGACCGCGCAATTCAGGTGAACAAAGAAGTATATGACTTCCTTTCATCTGTTTCCAATAAATACGGAATCGGTTTCTGGAAACCCGGAGCCGGAATCATTCACCAGGTTGTACTTGAAAACTACGCATTCCCCGGCGGTATGATGATCGGCACAGACTCACATACTGTAAATGCAGGCGGTTTGGGAATGATTGCCATTGGTGTTGGCGGTGCTGATGCCTGCGACGTAATGGCCGGTTTGCCGTGGGAACTTAAAATGCCGAAAATTATTGGTGTTAAACTCACCGGTAAACTCAATGGCTGGACATCCCCCAAAGATGTAATTCTCAAAGTAGCCGGTATCCTCACCGTAAAAGGCGGAACCGATAAAGTTATCGAATACTTTGGCGAAGGTGCAGAGGCAATGTCATGCACAGGTAAAGGCACAATCTGCAACATGGGTGCAGAAGTAGGAGCAACCACATCAACCTTTGGTTATGATGATTCGATGTCGCGCTACCTGCGTGCAACCGGCCGCGAAGCTGTTGCCGCTGCAGCCGATGCCGTTCGCGCACACCTCACCGGCGATGCCGAAGTATATGCCAATCCGGAACAGTATTTCGATCAGGTTATCGAAATTAACCTTACTGAACTTGAGCCGCATGTAAACGGTCCGTTCACACCCGACCGCGCCACTCCGATTTCGCAGATGCGTGCAGAGGCTGAGAAAAACGGCTGGCCGCTCAATCTTCAGGTAGGTCTTATCGGTTCTTGCACCAACTCTTCTTACGAAGACATTGCGCGTGCCGCATCACTTGCCAAACAAGCTGCCGATAAAAAACTGAAAGCGAAAGCCGAATTTACCATTACTCCCGGGTCAGAGTTGGTGCGCTATACCATTGATCGCGATGGATTCATTGACATCTTTAACTCAATTGGAGCTAATGTATTTGCCAATGCCTGCGGCCCCTGCATCGGTATGTGGGATCGCCACGGTGCTGATAAGAAAGAGAAGAACTCTATTGTGCACTCGTTCAACCGCAACTTCAGTGCCCGCCAGGACGGCAACCCGAATACACATGCATTTGTAGCATCTCCCGAAATTGTAACCGCACTTGCAATTGCAGGTGACCTCGGTTTCAATCCGCTTACTGATACCCTGATCAACGAAGAAGGCGTTGCCGTAAAACTTGATGCACCTACCGGTGATGAACTTCCGCGCAACGGCTTTGATGTTGGTGATGCCGGCTATCAGGCTCCTGCTGCCGATGGCAGTAGCATTGATGTTATTGTTTCGCCTGAGTCGCAGCGTCTTCAGTTGCTCGCACCGTTCTCAGCTTGGGAAGGTACAGACATCAGCGGTTTGCGCTTGCTGATTAAAGCAAAAGGAAAATGCACAACCGACCATATTTCAATGGCCGGCCCGTGGCTGAAATATCGCGGTCACCTCGATAATATTTCAAACAACCTGCTCATCGGAGCAACTAACTTCTTCAACGAGAAAACCAACAGCGTAAAAAATCAGCTTGATGGTTCGTATGATGAAGTTCCGAAAGTGCAGCGTGCCTACAAAGCACAAGGCATCGGCTCAATTGTGGTTGGCGACGAAAACTATGGCGAAGGCTCATCACGCGAGCACGCAGCTATGGAACCGCGTCACCTCGGTGTACGTGCAGTACTGGTGAAATCATTCGCCCGTATTCACGAAACCAACCTCAAAAAGCAGGGAATGCTGGCCCTCACATTCGCCAACACTACAGATTACGATAAGATCCGCGAAGACGATGTGATCGACATCAAAGGGCTTACCACTTTTGCACCCGGCCAGCAGCTTACCATTGTGCTCAACCATTCCGATGGCAGTACCGAAGAGTTTGCAGTTAACCAAAGCTACAATGCACAGCAAATAGAATGGTTTAAAGCCGGCGGAGCGCTTAATATTATCCGCGCAGGTGTTAAAGCCTAATCTTTTTCAATGAAAAAGTGATAAATAAATCAGCCTCCGCATTATTTCGGGGGCTGATTTATTTTCAAAACCCCTGAATTAATGAAATACATTGCACCCCTTCTCTTACTGCTTGTACTGGCCTCCTGCAGCAGCAAACCCGGATTAAAACCCCGCATCAAACTCAGCACTGGTGATACTTACACCGTAAAGTTAGATGTGGAAATGAAGAACCGCACAAAAGTTATGATTGTAAATGCAGGATCAGAAAAGCAGCGGTTTATTCTGAATACCGAATGGAAAGTGGAACGTATTGAAGATGATTCAATTTATGTTATTGCAGCAACAATCCAATCGTTTAAACTCCAATTAAACGAAAAGCCGGAAGTGAATATTGGAATTCCCGATACACTTAAAAATCGTTTCCCGAGAATTGCTCTCGATACCATTGCCGATAAAATGAAAGGCGCTGTTTATCAATTCAAACTTTCTCATCATGGCGAAATAATTGAAACTACAGGCGCAGATTCAGCTATCTACAAGGCTTTCGTGCAAGCTTACGGAACAGAAGTTCCTGATTCGGTTTATCGCTTTGATTTTGCCGAACTTAAATCGTATTGCGGAAACAGCTCGCTGTCAGATTATACAAAGCAATTATTTTCGGCATTCCCTTCTGCATCCGAATGGCGTGAAGGTGATGATTATTATAATGAAATCGAACTTAATAAATTTGTCGAGTCAGCTAATCAGGATATTCAGTTTTACTGTCGTAATGAATGGACCTGCAAAGGTCGCGACAAAAACGGCGATGTAGTATTGAATGCAAAAGGCCGATTTTCTGATCGGAGCAGCGACGAAAGAAATCAGGCTCAGGTTGGGTTCAGCCTGAAAATTGAAGGTGCTCAGGAAGCTGGTGTTTCTTTCGATACACTTATGTTTATGCCGCAACGGGCTGAAATCAGGCAGCAGTATAAAATGAGCCTTGGTGTCACCAACATCATTTTTAATATGAATTTTGGTTCTACTAATGTGAATCGAACTATTGTTTATCAGTTAACACCGGTAAAAAAATGAAGAAAGAGAAATTTGAAATTGAAGGCGAATACATTGAATTAATTCAATTGCTCAAAGCGCTGAACATTGCAGAGACAGGCGGACAAGCCAAAATGATGGTAGATGATGGTGAAGTAAAACTGAACGGAGAAACAGAACACCGCAAACGCGCAAAATTGCGAAAAGGTGATGTTGTTGAAGTGAATGCTCACAAAATCGAACTCGTTTAATATCACGAAGTAAAATATTTGGCAGATAACGCTTTGTCTAGCTGAAAAGCCACAAAAAAGGAGCGGCGCTGAAATTAATCAGCGCCGCTCCTTTTTTGTATGTGAGATCAATTACTGTTGAACTATTACACGAGCCATACTCACCTTGCTGCCGTCGGTAATGCGGATTGTGTAGATGCCGCTTCCGTAAGTGCTGATGTCGGTGTTGTGGTTATCTGTTGTCATGGTAAATGAACTGATAACCTGCCCAAGTCCGTTGAAGATTTCGACAGTAACTGCATCGGTTGGCGTGTAGCCGAGGCTCAGGTTAAACATTCCGTTGCCGGGGTTTGGATAAACCTGAATTGCAGAACCTGCTTGCTGTTCACCGATACCAACGCAGGGATCAACAAGAATATTTTGTGATGCAGAGTCCTGACATTGTGTGTTGGGATCAGTGTAAACATAAGTAATAGTTACGGTTCCGCTTTGAAGCAGTGGGCTGAAGATATTACCACTAACACCGAAGCCGTTAAAAGTTCCGCCTGCAGGTGTTCCCGTCAGTGTAAGAGGTGCATCATCAACGCAAATTGTAGATTGAAGACTGCCCATTGTAACAACAGGGCCAATCGGATCTGTTAGGGTTATACTAGACGAATCAACACAACCATTTGTATCAGTTACAACACAAGTGTAGGATCCGGCTCCAAGTCCTGATATGTCTTGTGAGGTACTTGAATTGCTCCAGAGATAAGTGTATCCGGGTGTTCCGTCGGTAACTGTGAGATCAATGCTGCCGTTGTTGCCGCTGCATGTAGATGGATTGGTGCTGGATGTGCTAATCAGCAACGGGTTCGGTTGTGATACGATAATGTTGAGTGTATCTGAACAACCTAAAGAATCGGTAACAACAACACCGTAAGAACCGGCACCAAGGCCTGTTTCAGTTGCAGCTGTTCCGCCGCTCGACCAGATGTAAGCGTAGGGAGCAGTGCCGCCGGTAGTTGCTACTGTTGCTGTTCCGTTTATATCGCCGAAACAACTTGGAGTAGTTTGCGATGCAACTGTCATCATCAATGTATCAGGCTCGGTAATGGTTACACTGTCGATTGCTGTACATCCTACTGAGTCTGTAACGGTAACTGAATAAACTCCGGCAGCCAGACCAACTTCTGCACCTGCGCTTCCGCCACTTGACCATAAGTAAGAGCTTAAGCCGGTTCCTCCGTTCACTGTTGCAAAAGCAGAGCCGTTAGAAAGACCATTGCAGGTTACATTAGAAGTTGCACTCGCACTAACAATAAGCTGCGGCGGTGAAATAAGGGTAATTGTATCTACAGAGGTACATCCGTTTGCATCTGTAGCAGTGACTGTATAGACTCCTGCTGTAAGACCTGTTTCGGTTGCATTGGTGCCGCCGTTCGACCAGAGATAAGTAATTGGTGATATCCCTCCTGATACAGTTACTGAAGCTGAACCAGTTGAGTCACCGAAACAAACTTCATTGATAATTGTACCTGCAGAGGCGGCGATTTGTGTACCGTTTCCGTCGATAGCAAATGTGTAAATGGCCTCGCTGCAATCATTAGATGCAATATTAACCACAGCAGTATGCAAACCGTTGAACGAAGGATTAAACGTAATGCTGAAAGTTGAGCTTGCTGATCCGGCAATTGAAGTAGCCGGTGAAGATGTTACTGTAAAGTCAGCTGCATTGGCTCCGGTAATGGTTACACCTGAAATGCTCAGGGGACTATTGCCGGTATTTTGAATTGTAAATGTGCTTGAAATTACACCGGCGCAAACCGACTGTGTGCCAAAGCTGGTAGAATCGGCAGCTGAAGTAGTTGTGCTTCCGCTTACAATATTTACGTTGTTACCCTGTACATTGATTTCTCGCGGTGTGCCGAATTCATCAGCACCAATATCAGGCGTACAGAGATCGCGGGTATTGCAGTCAATATCGGTTGTTACCGAAGCAATCACCAAGCCCTGATCTTCGAGCAGCGGGTTAGAGCCGCTTACCAGATGCAGATCGGTTGCTGAAACAAATGTGGGCGCTACGCTCACTGAATTCAGGTCGCGGCCGGTTTCTGTTTGCCAGTTCGACAGAGCAGTGTGTGTTGTTCCTGCACTGAGACTTCCGGTACGTCCAACAACTGCTCCAGAGCCTGCAACAAAAATGTCGTTTTTATCGCTGATCATATTGGCATAGTTACCCACAGTACTGCTGTATGCCAGCCCGATGCCTGTGTTGCCGCTAAAACCATTGCTGCCGCCGCAAACCAAAATGTTGTTGCGGATGTCAATTGATGGTGTTGAACCGTTGATTCCGAGCGCAATATTGGGCTGTGAAGCACCTGTAAGTGCTGCACCGGAAATAACTACGGTATTGTGATGAACGATAAGTTGTCCTGCACCACCGCCGTAGTAAATACCACAGGCAAAGTCGCCGGCTGTTCCGTTAGCAAAAATGCCATTCACCATATTATTGGTAATGGTTGTGGTTCCTGTGCTAGTGGCAGCAACAAGAATACCAACAGCTGAGAACGTATTGGTTTGTACAACGCCGTTAATATTGTTCCCTGAAATAGTTGCGTTAATAGTTTCTGCTCCTGCGGTAACTGAATTTGAGGCGGTATTGTTACCAATTGCAATGGCTATCTGGTCGGTAGATGTAGCGTTGTTCAGGTTAGCAATGTTATTACCCTGAATCGAGGGACCATCTTCAAACAGCGACATGATACCCACGCGGCCGATGATAAACGTACCGGTAGAATCCATTTCATTCAGATGGTAAATATTGTTAGTGCTGCGTGCAACTGCAGATGAGCCAGCATTGAAGATACCAACCTGCGCACGCAATATAACATTGTTTACAATCTGGTTGTTGTTGTTGCCGTTTGCACCCGCTCCGCTTCCGATTGTCGGTCCGCTGATGTTTATGCCAACACCTGTTGCAAGACTTCCGCTGCCCGACACTACTGTATTCATCAGTCTGTTGTTCGTGGCAGCATCGCCAGAGGCTGAGGTAACAAATGCAACTACAGCACTTGCTGTAGAAGTATTTGTGTTCTCAATAATCAGGTTGCGTGATGCTTGTATGCGCGGGCAAAGGCTGTTTACTGTAGTTCCGTTTGTGCCATCAATGGTTACATGATCGGCGCCGTTTACAATAATCATTGCCGAAGCACTTGAGCCGGAGAATGTGGCTGTTACGCCTGTTGCAGGTTTTATGGTTAATGTATTTACTGTGCTGGCAAATGCGTTTGCATTAATCGTTATCGGATATGTTTCTCCGGTGTATGCTGCATCTGTAAGGCTGAATAGTACCGGCCCGCTAACACAGCTATTGTTGTAGGCATTAACAGCTGCTGTGAGAGTAGGGTAGTTGCCCGCTGTGCCCACAGTATATGTGCCGTTTAATGTAAACGAAATCGGATAGGATGAAGGTGTAGTAGGTGGTGTGGTAACCGTGTTTACGTTTGAAGCAACCAAGCCAGCCGACGGATTCGCTCCAATATTGGGTGTAGATGATACTACATCCTGCGCAATGATGAAATACGAAACTACATCGCCTTGCGTAAGTCCGCCCATCTGAAATGCGTTAATCGTAAACGACCAGGTGCCGTTTTGCGCAGTGCCACTAGTTAATGTACCGGGGTTTGAAACATAAGCATTTGCGTTTTTACGGAAGTAAATGCGCGGACGCAGTGTGCCGGTTGTTGGTACACCGCTGAGATCAAGAATGTTTGCAGTAACTGTGCGTGCACTGCTGTCGCAGATATAACCAAGTGGCGTGTAAGTAATTTGCGGTCCGAGGATATCAAGCGGAACACCGTCAAATTCATCAGCACCAATATCGGGAAGGAAAGCACCGCCGTTTACAGAAGGTATCGGACCCGGACGGGTTTGATTATCAAAATCGGTAGTGAAGCCTGGAATTGTTTGACCATTCGACTCAATAAGCGTAGGCGTGAAACCCATGCTGAGGTGAAGATCACCGCCGGGTGAATTGAGGTAGGTAACGGTTATTCCCGAAAAGCTGTTGACATCACTCGCCGAAGCAGCCTGCCAGCCGGCAAAGGTTTGTGCGATTGTCCACCAGCCAATGGTTGCAGCATTTGCATTGAGTACGTTGTTGTTTGAAGCATTGGCCGGCCATCCCGTTGCCGATGCAGCAGCTGCGCCAAAGTTGTTGGCAATAGCAAAATGCTGGCCGGTTCCGCCGGTGCGGGTGTTGGTAATAAGGTTGTTGCGAATGTCAACAGTTGCAATGCGTGCAGTTGCAGAGAAATCAGTACGCGCAATGCCAAAACTGGGTTGCGCACCTGATGTTACTGTACCTTCAATATTAACGCTGTTGAAGTAAATACGGTTAACCGGATCAGGGGTTGAGCCGTGGTTACACATAATACCAATAATTGCCGAGTTGGTGGTTTGTCCGCTGCCCAGCGAAATCATATTGTTTACAACATTCACTTGCGTAGTGCCTGAGCGAATTACGATACCGGCAATTATACTCGGTGCTGTAGCTGTAGTAGATGTTCCCGCATTTGAAAGGTTGAAAATGCGATTGTTTGAAATGGTTGGGTTAGTAGCATTACCAATGGCAATAGCTGTTACAAAACTTCCGTTTGTACCCGTATTGATATTAGAAATGTTGAAAATACTATTTCCTGAAACCACCGAGTTGGTTGTTACACCTAACTGAATACCCTGCGCACTGGTGTTGCCATTGGCAATAGTTGTATTGGCTGCATTGGTTACCAGATTGGAAATGGTATTATTGGTAATGGTATAGGTTGATCCGTTTCCTGAAGCAGAAGCAGTTGTAATACCTCTAACAAAACCAGCTGTTCCGGTTCCGTATGAAGACATATTACGGATGGTATTATTATTGACTGTTGCAGTAGCAGAAGTGCTGGGCATGGCAATACCCGTTACCAGTGAACTGGCGGTGGTTAGACCCAATGTGCCGCCGCGAATGTTATCGGCTGTAAGGTTTCCAATGATGTTGTTGCTGATGTTTATTGATGTGGCTATTGCAGAAACGTTGATACTGGTTATACTACCTGCAACAGTTGCAGTAATACCCGAACAAGTTAATGCACCGAAAGTGTTATTTTGAATAACAACTGTGCCTGATGTCTGTGAGTTGATACCAACGATCAAACCTCCGGTTGTTGTAGATGTTGCCACTATTGCTCCCGTACCGGTGAGCGAACCAAACACGTTGGCCACTGATGTGCCTACGTTGGCCGATGTTGTACCAATCAGGTTAATGCCGCAGAGAATACCGTTGGTAGTTGTAGCTCCGCTTGATGTATTCAGTGTAATGGCTGTGATGGTGTTGCCCTGTACAGAAGATACAGGTGAGCTGCCTGCATTAAGTTCAATAGCAATAAAACGCGTAGCTATTGTACCGGCCATAGCGTAAACACCGGTGTTGGTAGCGGCTGCATAACCAATAGTATTGCCTGATACAAGATGGTTGGAGCCAGAGCCAAGAGCCAGCGCTTTGTGCGTATTGGCTGTTGTATAAGTGCGGACAGCCGTCTGATAAAAACGGGTGTTGCTTACCGTCCAGTCTGTATTGCCTGCAGCCGCCAAGATACCGGCTGTTACTAAAGTAGCGCTGAAGAAGTTGCTGATACGGCAACCGGTAAACGAAATATTGCTGTTTTCCTGTCCGGCAACGGCAGTACCAAGAGAAAAAACCTGATTAACCGGAAAGTTGATTCCGCTTTCTTCAAAAGTTACATTGCTGAAAGCAAGTGAGTCGTTACCAAGTAAATTGCCAGTAGATATAAATACTGTTCCTGTTGTGGTTGATGTGGTTGCCCCGCGAAGTGTCAGGTTCTGGATGCCGTGGATACGTGCATCGTTAATGAACTGAATGGTTGAAACAGCCCCGACATTGGTATTTTCAATAAGCAGTGAATTGCCGCCGGTGTTCAATCCATCCATTACCACGCGGTCGGCACCATCAAAGTTAATGAGCGGACCAGCAATATTTCCTGAAACTGTTCTGGCACCACCACCGGCAGGACTAATTGACAAGCTTGTCCAGGTGCCGCTGTTGAGCACGGCTGTAGAAGCCTCTGTGGTATTTCCCACAATACTTACAACAATGTTGGCACCGGTTTGTGCACTTGCATTAATGGCTGAAAATGCACCGCCAAGTGTTGGATATGAACCGTTACCAACAACAGCGCCAGCTACAGTTACATTCTGCGCGCGCAGTACACCGGCAAGCAGCACTAATGCTATCGTAATTTGCAGGGTAAATTTTTTCATGAGTGGATAGTTAAAAGAGTTTTGTAGTGTAAAAATCGACAAATTCCGGCAATACAGAACATCTTAAAAAGGTTTTAATAGTCGAAAAGTTATTCTTGCATTGACGTGCCCAAAAGCTGTAATAAAAAAACTGCTGCGGAAATTATTCGCGCAGCAGTTTTTAGTTTGGCTATTTGATAATAAAGCGTTGTATCTGATCACCGCTCTCACTGCGGAGTCTGAAAACATACATACCGGCACCTTCGGTTGTAAGATCAATCAAACGAACTGTTGTACCGTTGAAATTATTGAGCTGTTCATTCCACACCAATTGACCGTTCACATTATAAACGGAGAGCGTATAGTTATCGCGAACGTTTGCCTGAAACTGAACCGAGAAAATACCTGCCGATGGATTGGGGACAAGTAATAACGATGTATTCTCTGCGAGATTAGATTGCAAAGCAGTGGTTACAGTCAAATCTGTTGCAACCAAAGTATCGTTAATTTGATTGACAACAATTTGATTTTCCTGATTGTCGATTGCGCGAACACGGCTCAGCGTAATTGGAACAAGCATCGTATTTCCTGTTGCCAGCAATGCTGAAGTTGTGCTGAACGGAATTGTGCAGAGCAAGCCGCTTCCGCTGATGTTACTTTGAGTAATTCGGGTAACAGCTACATCAAGCTGGCCGTAACCGCTGCGCACAACTTTTACGCCCATGATGTTAAAGTTGGGTGTACCCAGCATCGAACCTGTTAACAAAAGTGCGAGTGAGTTTTCATCAATGTATGTTGGATCAAAGTTGATGGTGAATGCAACTCCGTAAACATTGCTTACAGGTATTGCGGCTGTTCCTAATCTTATCTGCATTGCGCCCGCGGTTGAAGGCTGCATCGTATCCTGCACTAGTTGAATGCGCAGATCGGGTGTATTAACAGAATACACAGGTGCTGCATATCTGTTGTTGTGAACATAGCCGTAATTCAGAATTACAGCGTTCGTATCATTTAGTGTGATGAAGCTGTTGCCGTCGCTGTCAACATGTTTATGGTTTACACCGCTGGGAGTAGAAGTAGTCCAGTTGGGCGAAGGCTGTCCGTACCAAAGCTGAGAAGCCGAAGGGCGCGCAATTCCAATGCCGCCGTTGGCAACACCTATTGTGAGGATGTCGAAATTATCGGCCGTACCATCATCGTTGGCATCGCCCGGCCATACGTAATCACACGAATCATCAAGAATAATAATTTCAGTATCCGTACATCCTGCCGCATCTGTAAGTGTAACTGTAAACGGGCCTGAAGGAAGATTGGTAAACGGCGGATTGTATGTTGTAGGCGGAGGTCCGCTGTTTGCCACTAAGGTATAAGGCGGAGTTCCGCCTGCAGAATTTACGCTGATAACTCCCGTTGCTCCGTTGCAGGTAGAGGGAATAGTTCCGGTTACGGTTACCGTTGGTGTTGGAGCTACCGTAACAGTCGAAACCGCAGTTGTTGTATAGTTCAATGTTGCATCAACACAGGTAAGCGTGTAGGTTGTAGTTACTGTTGGCGAAGCAATAACATTTGCTCCTGTGCTTGACGAGAGACTTGCCGCCGGAGCCCAGGTGAAACTAATTGTTGATGTGTTGCAGGTTCCGGTTGTTGTACCGATCAGGTTGATACTTCCGCTGCCGCAGATCAATGCTGAACCCGGTGAAATACTGGCCACAAATGCACTCGGCGGGGGCGGACTGCCCGGAACTACAAATGATATAGGTAGCCGTCCACGGACCGGTGCTGCCTCCGGGACCCGTAGAATGCTCGCGAACTCGGAGATAGTAAGTGCCGCCGGGACAAAGATTGGCAAATGCTATTTCAACCGGGAAATAGGGTTCAATTGAACAATTATCCGGAACACTCAGCGAATCGCGGTAAAACGGATATGTGTTCCAGAGTGGGCTATTGTTGGCAGGAATTAATCCGGTAAAACCATTAATTAATTGTGATACTTCAACTTCCATGTAATATGGGCCGCATCCGCAGGTAGCAGGGTCTGATGAACCGTTCACAATAATTTGCGTGGTGTTGCTGGTTACCGTTACATTGAGTAATGGTAAGGCATGGCAAGCTTTTGCTTCGTGATATCCCATAAAAAGGAAAAGCAAAGCTGCTAAAAGGGGTAAATGTTTTTTCATGTCGGGTTTATTGTGTTTGCAACACCAATTTACACCAATTACTGTCTTTACAAAAAAAACTACGGCCAATAATCAATCGATTTTTGGCCGCAGTACTAATTTCAAAATCTCAAAATCAGGTATTTGAAATAATATAGTTTGCAATTTTTGTCAGCAAATGAACCCGGTCAACACCTTGTACATTGTGCAAATGCCCGGGATACATAAAGTAATCGAGTTGCTTTTTCTTCTCTACACAGGCTTGGGTAAACATAAGACTGTGCTGCCAAACAACCACATCATCACTTGTGCCGTGTATCATAAGGAGTTTGCCGTTGAGTTTATCTGCAAGGCCAACAAGATTTGAATTTTTGTAGCCTTCCGGATTAGTCTGCGGCGTATCCATGTAACGTTCGGTGTACATAATTTCATAGTAACTCCAGTCGATAACCGGCCCGCCTGCTACACCTGTTTTAAACAAGCCGGCTTTGCGGGTCATGAGCGATGTGGTCATGAATCCGCCGTAACTCCAACCATATACTGCCATGCGGTTTGCATTCACATACGATTTTGATTTCAGGAAGTCAGCACCTTTTTGCTGATCGTCGATTTCAGCAGTGCCAAGCTGGCGGAATGTTGCCTGTTCAAAATCTTTTCCGCGATTATCAGAGCCGCGGCCATCAACTGTAAAAACTACAAAGCCTTGTTGAGCCATGTAGTACAAAAACAAATCAGCACCGCCGAGCCACGTATTGGTCACCAGCTGCACATTGGGGCCATTGTAAACATAAACCAACGTCGGATATGTTTTTGTAGAATCGAAATCGGCAGGCAAAATCATGCGGCACCAAAGCGGTGTTTTTTCATCGGCAGCTTTAATGGTGAACAGGCGAATGCTGCAAGGTTTATACGCAGCAATCGGATTTGCAGCAGTGAACAATGTTTTTACCACATTCCCTTTTACATCATTTATCGACTGAATGCGGGGAACATTTACAGCCGAATAATTATCGAGATAAAAACTTCCTGCTTTGTTGAAGATTGCAGTATGCACTCCATCTGTTTGCGAGAGGCGGGTAACATTTCCTGATGCTAATTCAGTTTTGTAAATGTGCCGCACAATGCTGCCAAACGGTGCTGCCTGAAAATACAGCGCTGTGTTTTTTGCATCAAAACCATAAACATCTGTCACCACATAAAGCGGCTCAGGTACGATGCCTGTAGCAGGAGTAAGATTGCGAATCATTTTACCTGATACATCGTACAGATAAATTGAGTTGGCACCGTCGCGTTCGCTTTGCCAGATAAATTGATTCGGATTGCCCGGAACAAATTGCATCGGGTGAAGCGGCTGCACATATTTCGTATCCTTCTCTTCAAACAGTGTAGCTTCAAAAGCTCCGGTCTCCGCATTGTAGCGATTCAGTTTCATGTAATTCTGATCGCGGTTGAGTACGGCTATGTAAATGCTTTTGTTGTCGGGACTCCAGGCAATGTTGGTGAGGTACTGTTCTTTCGGCTCGCCGGTTTGAACGAACACCGTTTTGCCCGTAGTCACATTGTAAATACCAAGTGTAACCTGATGACTTGTCGCACCAGCCATCGGATATTTAATCATGTTGGCCGTTGCAGGTTGTTTGGTAATATCCAAAATCGGATAATCGGTTACCATTGTCTGATCCATGCGATAATAGGCAAGCAAATTGCCCGACGGCGACCAGAAAATGCCTTTGAAAATTCCAAATTCATCGCGGTGAACGGAGCTTCCGTTTACAATGTTTTTGTCTTTATCATTGGTAACAGGAGTGAATCCGTCAGCGTTTTTCTTCAATACAAAAAGATTATTTTCAACAGTGTATGCAATATGTCCTGTTACTGGAGCTTCCTCGCTGTAGCCCGCATTTTCGGGTAATTCGCTTTTTGAAGCAAATGCAACTTTGCCCGAAGAAAGATCATAAGTAATCAGATAACGGGGCTGAGTGAACGTAAATGTTTTGGGCGATGTCCATGTAATAACCGGAAAGCGCTTGAGTCCGCCGAGCGCAGTAGTTTGCTTCGCCTGAAGTTTGTTGTTGAGTTCGCTCAGACTCAGCACCGGTTTGGGCAGCGATTTACCCATTGCCGCATCGGTGAAAAGAGTTTCTTCACCGTTATTCATCTTCACGAATGCAATTTGGTTGTCGCTCATCCATGCTAATTGTTGCAGGCGTTCGGGAGCGAGAGTATTGCGCTGGCGAAGAACGGCATCTTCAACAGTAAGCATTTGTTGCTGCGCATTCAGTGAAACTGATGCGCCGAGCAGAAGTAAGAGAATTGTTTTTTTCATAGGTGATGTGTGCAGAGGTTCAGAGAGCAATAATTCCATTTATTCCCGATGCTTGCTGATAAACAAGCAAAACATCATCGGCACTGAGCATGACTTCCCGAGCCGTGATACTCGTGTATTTTCCATTTGAAGAAGGCTGAAGTTTTACATCGGCATCATCACCGAATAAACTTTCAACCTGAGCAATCCGCTGATTATCGGAAGGCACAATGAATTTAAACATATACAGCGAAGGCCAGTTCAGCTCATTCAACTG
This sequence comes from Bacteroidota bacterium, assembly GCA_046335555.1. Lineage (GTDB taxonomy): Bacteria > Bacteroidota > Bacteroidia > Palsa-965 > Palsa-965. The sequence continues at coordinate 15,763 of JBKDHA010000157.1, read as the reverse complement.
TTTGCGCAGCGCGTCGAAGTCTGGTTTTTTATCCATTAAAAAAGATCATTCATTTTGCGGCGGTCGCGCTTTGTCGGGCGACCTTTTCCGGTATGAAATACAGGAGGGCCAAGTTCTTTAATTTCTTTGAGTTTCTGATACTCTTCTTCAGAAGTAAGATCTTCCATAAACTGACTCACCAATTTTGCACCAACCCGTGCAGGCGGAAAATCAAGTACCTTAACTGTTTTGGTAATTGCGCCGAACCTGAAACTGATAATATCACCGGTTTTAAGCTCTTTGGCGGGTTTCAGTGTGTCATTATTGAGCTTTACCTTGCCGCCTTTGCAGGCCTCAGCAGCTAATGAGCGCGTTTTGTACAAACGCACACACCAGAGCCATTTATCAGCACGCTGCGATTCGTTCATGGTAAATTTTAGCGTGTAAAGATAGCTATCTCCTACACATCTTGTAAATTCACATCCCGGTTATGATTACATACAATCCCAAAAATTGGATCCAGCTTATCTTTGCGTTTCACCGCAGCGATACCTTCCGCATTCTAATTCCGGCGATGCTCGGAATTGCCCTGTACACAGCTCTTGTGGCTTATGTAGAGATTGAAATTCTCGACATGCGGTTCAAAAGCTCAGTAACAATTCACTCTCTGATGGGCTTTGTGCTGTCGCTCTTGCTGGTGTTTCGCACAAACACGGCCTATGACCGCTGGTGGGAAGGTCGCCGGCTTTGGGGCACATTTGTAAACCATTCCAGAAGTCTGACCATGAAAGTGCATTCGTTTCTTCCTGCTGATGCTAAAGACGAACGCGAACGCTACAGGGTGCTGCTCAGTAATTACTTTTTTGCCTGCCGCGATCACTTGCGTCAGCAAAAAACAAACGACGACTGGATTTCGCATCCTGATATTGATAATGTTGCTTTCCTGAGTAAACAGCATGTGCCGAATGCGCTGCTGCTTGAACTCACCAAACTCATCAACAGTTTTGAGGTGCGCGGGCTTATGGATAAAACACGTTTGCTCATGCTGAATGAAGAATTGCGTTCGCTGGCAGAATCGCTGGGTGCATGTGAACGAATCCGTAATACACCGATTCCGTATTCGTACAGTATGTTTCTGAAGAAAATTATTTTCTTCTACACGCTTACAATGCCTTTTGGTTTTGTAACCGATTTTAAATATGTAATGATTCCGATCATCATTTTCATTTTCTACGTGTTCACCAGCATTGAGCTGCTTGCCGAGGAAATTGAAGATCCGTTCGGAACCGATGTGAATGATTTACCAACCGATGAACTCGCCGGCCGTATTGGCTCCGGCATAAAAGAAATTCTTGAATCATGAATGAAATTGTAATCGGCGCAAATGTCGAACACGTTAATTACGGACGCGGAAAAGTTGTTGATGTTACCGAGTTGTTCTGGACAATTGATTTCGGAAAGCACGGTGTTGTTGATATTTCCAAGCGACAGTACGAATTGCTGAAAATTGTAACTGAGGCCGAAGAAGCCGAAACTGCGAATACATTTACAATGCACGATCTCGAATATACATTACGCAGCCTCCTCGAAAACTGGGGCGATTCGCAATCCGAATTTGTTGAACTCGGCAATCGCTGGGAAGGCGGAAAACTTATTCTTCAGCCAGCAGATCCTAATCTGAAAGCAAAAGAAATTCCGATTGAAAATTTCTTTCATAAAATTGTGATGCTTCGCGATCGTCTTAGAACGATGGAGCAAAAAATAAATGCTCACGGCAAACTCACCGATAGCGAGAAGATTGAGATGCAGCAGTACATTACAAAAATTTACGGAAGTCTTACAACATTCAATGTACTGTTCAAAAGCAGTCTCGATCAATTTGTAGGCGAAAAAGGTTCAAAAGAATAATGTCCGCAAAAAAGTCCAAAGATCCGTTGCATACGGCCATGCTGAACGATTTTCGTGTCATACCCGGCGTGGGAAAAAGTATTGCTCAGGACTTTATCAACATGGGCTTTACATCTCGTGCGCAGCTTGCGGGTAAAGATCCCGAAAAGATGTACGATGATTTTTGCAGAATGCGCGGCATGCACATTGACCGTTGTATGCTGTATGTTTTTCGCTGTGCAGTTTATTTCGTGAGTACACCGGTTCACGAAGTTGAAAAATTAAATTGGTGGTACTGGAAAGACGGACGTTGAGTAAATACCTATGAATTCATTACACTCAGAAATTCCGGAAGATGAATGTCCGTTCTGCTTTTCAGACAGAAAGCCGCAGGATGCTTTTTGTACAGTTTGCATGTTTCCGTTGCACGGTTCTCCAAATCAAATGAACGAATTTGAAACGAGGCATGTTGATTTGAAAAAAAGCATAGCACGTTCGGCCTGGTGGATCAGCATAGCTAATCAGGCATTGCTGGGAGCTTTGTTGTCTTGCGTAGTTGCTGTTGCATTTATGCGCTGGCGATCATCGCTGCCGTTTAACACGATTCACTCGCCCGGTTATTCGCTGCTTCTGTTTGGGCTTATGGGAGTGCTGAATCTTGTGCTTTACTTTTTTGTGAACCGGTTTAATGCAATAATTGCTGCGGTTTCCGGTTGCGCCGGAGTTCTTTTTTTATTGGCTGCATTTTTTTTCGGACGGTTATCGCCAACCCTAATTGTAGTCGATGTTGTTTACGTTGGAATTATGGCGATTACTTTCATACAGCTTTCGCAAACTGCCGAAAAACTCAGGCAACATCTGGTGCGCGGCGGATTGTAGAACTGCTACGTTACCTGAAAATCCGCTTATCGAACGGAAATTTCACATTGTCAATAATTTTCACTTTCGAAAAATCGCTGTGAAACGGATTGAGCAAAATATTGAAATCACCAAACGTTACTGCCGACGGAACTTGCAGAATGCACGATTTATTTTCCTGCACAAATTTATCACCCAGCAATTGAGTTGAACGGTGATGCGGAAATTCATTCCAGCCTTCGCTTAATTCATTGGCCGTAATCTTTACAATTTTAAGCTGATCGGGCACATAAATCGTCAGCATTTCATAATCGGCCGGAAGTGTTGCAATAGTAAAATGCACAGCAATTTCGGCCATGGCCAGCGAACGATTTGAAGCCGTATAAATTAATTCTGTGCCGGCCGAATTCCAGCGCGCACCTTTAATTGCTGCACCTTTACCCGAAAGACTCAAGCCATATTTTGCTCTGCTCAACCGGTAAACTTCCATATCAAACAAAAATGCCGTTATCAATACGGATGAGTTCACCCATCACCATTTCTTTGCCGTAGGAATCTTTGAGGAGTTCCATCGGAGGCAAGCTGCCCAACGCATAATTGGGCGTATTGAGCCAAATCCGGAAACTTTCGAGATTATCAAAGACATCAAGACCGGCTTTGGTAACCTCAGCCATTTCAATAATTTTTTCTGATTGAAGCGGCCCGAAACTTTTTGAAGCCTGCTTATAACGCTGCAACGATTTTGTAGAGAGATCAAGTAGTGATGCCCAATCGTTTTCAGTGAAGGGAGTATAATGCTGAATAAGATTGAACAGCGAATAGGGAATGCCGAGGCGGATAACCACCACAATGAGCATTTTATCGGTGAGGAATTCTTCGTAGGAAGTTGGTTTCCTTTTGGGAGAATTAACAACGGCGGGCAAATCAGCCTTTAGCGATTGGCTGAGCAGATGAGCAATTTCTTTATCAAGCTTTTGCTCTATGGATACTTTACCGAGACTCATACTACTTCAATTAGACAACTGTCCCCAAATTTAAGACAAAGTTCTCTAATCTCAAAGCCTTTTCATAAAATTTCACCATCCAATTCCCAGTTGCCAGCCAATTAGCGGCCTGAGCAATTGGTTTCCAGTAATCCACATGGTTATTTCCGGAAGCGGGTGAGAAGGTGTAAATTGGAGATTAGTTGGATTGGTAGAGACAATTTGCAGCGGAGAAACTTGTGCCGAAGCAAATTCTCCACCGAAATAAAAAAAGTTTTCAATCCCTCTTTTTCCGAGTACAATCCAACCCAATCGAAAGCCTCCGCGAATTGTAGTTGCTGTTGCGTTTAGTATTACAAATTCGGCTTCGCTTGAAAAAAGTCCATCGTAAATTTTAATACTTTGATTATCTACTTTTCGCCATGAAAATGCGCCATAAAACTGAGCCGAAAAAGCCGTTTTCCGGCGAAGTGAAGTGTTTAAACTGAAACCTAAGGATACTTCGGGGCCTTTAGTTTTCCAATGCAATGTGCGCAGCCCGCTAAAATTTCCGCCATAATAGTAGCCCGCTCCAACCATCAATCCGAATTGGGGAATTGCTCTAAACTCGTAAACAGCCTCGGCTTCATTAACAAAACTGCGAAGCATGTTAAACCTGAATGAACTTTTGCCAAGCTGAAACAGTGGTGTATTTGTTGGCTGAGCCTTAACCATAAGGCTTGCAGCAATACACAAAAGCAATAGTCGGAGTTTCATGAAATGAAATATAGTTATTTCATTCAAACCGAAAGTTAGCTGCTCAGGCCAAATTTTTCGGTAGCCATTTCCTCAACCGCTTTTCCGATAGCCAGACAAGCCGTTGCAGCCGGCGAAGGTGCATTGAGAACGTGAATAGCATTCCCCTGCGATTCGATTTTGAAATCATCAATCATATTGCCTTCGGGCGATAAAGCCATGGCGCGAACGCCGCAGCGGCTGGCAATAATATCATCCGACTCAAGCGAAGGAATAAGCGTTTGCAGGCGTTTCAGGAAATAAGCTTTTGAAAATGCGCCGCGGTATTCGTCGAGGCCAAATTTCCAGTGCTTGGCAAAAAACTTCCATGTGCCGCCAAAGCCAAAAGCCTGAGCAGTATCGCGCATGCTGAATGAGGTTTTGCCGTAGCCTTCGCGTTTGAACACAAAAACGGCATTGGGTCCGCATTCAACTCCGCCGTGAATCATGCGGGTAAAATGTACACCGAGAAACGGAAACTGCGGATTCGGCACCGGATATACCAGATTCCGCACCTTGCTCATGCCTTTCTCCGTTAAATCGTAATAATCGCCGCGGAAACCTACAATGGCAGCATCGCTTTTCTGCCCTTCTTTTTTGGCAATGCGGTCGCTCTGCAAACCGGCGCAGGTCACTACAAACCGGGCATTTATTGTGCCGCGGTTAGTAATTACATCGGTACTGCCGTTGAGGTGTATAAAGTTGGTTGCCTCTGTACTGAGCAATACTTTACTGCCGGTAAATTTTTGTTCCAGCAGCTCGCCCAGCTTGCGGGTTACGCCCGGAAAATCAATGATTCCCGTGCAGCCAACCCGGATACCGGCAATTGCTTTTACATGCGGTTCAATTTCGCTGACCTGTTCGCCGGTAATAATTTCGATGTCTTCAACACCGTTGGCCTGGCCGTTGGCAAACACTTTGTGCATGTGTGCCAGTTCGCTTTCTTTAACAGCGGCAATTACTTTTCCGCAAATATCATGCGCTACGTTGTGCTCCTTTGCAAAAGCTACAAGCTCGCGGCGGCCGTCAACACAATTCTTTGCTTTGTACGAACCCGGCTTGTAATAAATGCCGGAATGAATAACACCCGAATTACGGCCGGTCTGGTGCGGAGCCAGATGATCTTCTTTTTCAAGAACAGCTACTTTCAGGTGCGGATGACGCACATTTATTTTATAGGCTACGGCAAGACCTACGCAGCCTCCGCCAACAACTACCACATCAAACGATTGCTTTTCTGTGCTCACTGGTTATAAAGATTTGCGCGCAAAGATACGTTGCTTTTGTTTTGGGAAGGGCTGACATTTCGCTGACACGCTCAAGCGTGAAACACGTAACTTTGCCGCCATGAATCTTCAGAATGACTTACTGCTCCGCGCTGCCCGCGGCGAAAATACCGAAAGAACCCCTGTTTGGCTGATGCGTCAGGCCGGACGTGTTTTGCCCGAATACCGTGAAGTACGCGCCAAAATGGGCGGCTTCAAAGAATTGGTGAAAACCCCGGAGTTTGCCTGCGAAGTAACCGTTCAGCCTGTTGATATTCTTGGCGTTGATGCCGCCATCATTTTTTCTGATATTCTGGTTATTCCCGAAGCAATGGGCTTACCCTACCAAATGGTAGAAAGCCGCGGCCCCTGGTTCGAGAAAACAATCAAAAGTGCGGCCGATGTAGAAGCGCTGCGCGTGGCCGATGGCGTTGATGATCTTTCGTATGTGTGCGATGCGCTGCGGCTTACCAAAGCTGCGCTCGGCGGACGTGTGCCGCTGATCGGATTTGCCGGTGCGCCGTGGACTATTTTGGCCTACATGGTAGAAGGAGGAGGCTCAAAAACATTCTCAAAAGCAAAACGCTTTTTATACACCGAGCCGCAAACTGCACATCTTCTGCTCGAAAAAATTACGCAAAGCACCATTCATTACCTCAAAGCGCAGGTAGCTGCCGGTGCCGATCTGGTGCAGCTTTTCGATTCGTGGGCTGGTATTCTTTCGCCGGTGCAGTACCGTGAGTTTGCACTGCCTTATATCGCCCGCATTTGTGATGAACTACAGCCTCTTGTGCCCGTTACCGTTTTTGCAAAAGATGCGCATTTCATTCGCCGTGAGCTCGGACAACTGAAAAGCTGCAACACCGTTGGCCTCGACTGGACAATGGATGCAATTGAGTCGCGCGAAATTATTGGAGCTGATAAAACCCTGCAAGGCAATATGGATCCGTGTTTGCTGTATGCTGATTTTGCAACCATTAAAAAAGAAGCGCACAATATGCTCCGTCAGTTTGGTCAGCACAGGCATATTGCAAATCTCGGTCACGGACTTTATCCGGATTTGGAGAAAGATAAAGTGCGTTGTTTTGTAGATGCGGTGAAAGAGTTTGTGTGGTAAACCGTTTGTATTGAAGGGTTTCATTAACTTCGTAACCTATGACACCCGAAGAACTCAGGCAACTGATACAAGGTATTGAGTCTGACCGAATTGAAAAAACAGTTTCTGAAACGAATACTGATAAATTCGGTGAGGCAATATGTGCTTTTGCTAATGATTTTCCGGATTATAAACAGCCCGGCTATTTAATTTTGGGTATTGCCGATGATAACGAGATTAAAGGAGTTTCTGATGCTGAAAAGGCAATGCTTACCATCAGCAATCTTCGCTCAGGAGGAAATTTATCTTCACCGCCGTCATTAGCAGTTGAATGTGTTGATATTGATGGAAAGCAAGTTGTAGTTGTAAAAGTGTTTCCACATATAGCTCCGCCGCTAAAGTTTAAAGGTCGTATCTACATACGAATCGGGCCATCAAAGTCAGTTGCATCAGAAAATGATGAGCGATTGCTTTCTGAAAAACGCGGGAGAACCGGAAATCGTCCTTTCGATTCGCAAGCTGCCAGAGGTAGTTCACTCAGCGATTTAAACTTAAATTTATTTAAAGAAACTTATCTGCCTACTGCAGTTCCTCCGGATGTAATTGAAGCCAATCATCGGGATGCTAAAATACAGATGGCAGCACTCGGATTTTTTGATTTGCAATATGATTGCCCGACATATGCCGGCATTTTGTTTTTTGCTAATAATCCGTTGTTTTTCTTGCCCGGAGCCTACATACAATTTGTTCGGTTTGAAAAAGAATTGATTACGAGTAATGTAATAAATGAAAAGCGCTTTTCGGGAGATCTGATTTCAATGCTTCGCGATCTTGACAGCTTTATTCAGCTGATCATTCGCCAGAAACCGGTTTCTGTAAGCAGTTTGCGTGAAGAAAACCGATATGATTATCCGGTTTGGGCAATTCGTGAATTGCTCATGAATGCAGTTATGCACAGAAATTATGATTCAAATTCTCCAATACATTTCTACCAGTCTGAAGACAGTATTCAAATTCGTAATGTAGGTGGTTTGTACGGTGCCTCGCGCGATGCATTTCCCGAAATAAACGACTACCGAAATCCTACAATTGCAGAAGCGCTCAAGAATCTTGGTTATGTAAATAAATTCAGCCGGGGTGTAGCTACCGCACTTGATTTACTTGCTAAAAATGGTAATCGTGTTGAACTTACTACGGATCAGCCGAGTTATGTCAATGTGTTAATCCAATCAGCACCGCTATAAAATCATTTCCTTTTTCAAATGCTGAGCAAGATCAGGTAAATCAACGATGATCTATTCCTGGCTCTTAAATTTGCTGAGAAAGGCATGAAGATGCATGTGTTGATTTAGACTTCAACTAAGGCTGACTTAAATAATAATTCCGATCGAATATTCCTTCCTTAATGCAGTTTGGAGTACGATATACTAGCCGAACGCATTAACGAAGCATGCGAATTAGGTCTGAAATTGTAAACCTATCCCGGCTTCACCATCTCAATCCCATACATCATCGGCAATTTATCATCCATGCCTTTGATGCGCCAGAAACCATCGGCTCCGCGTTCAAGATTTTGAAAGCATTCGTAAACCGAATAGGTAAATTCCTCAAAGCGTTTCAGTTGCAAGCCTTCCTCTAGCAGCACGCCCATAATGCGCGATAATCCGTGATTCCAGCCGTAAGTGGTTACGGTAATTTCTGCATCGCGGTCGGCATACGTACCTGTTTCTTCTTCCACAATTGGTTCGTTTTCGGAACTCGAATACGGGTACTGGATGTGCGAAAAATCGTTCGACAACATCCACAGTACCGGGTGAAAATCAACAATCAGAAAACGCCCGCCCGGTTTCAGCGAATCGGCCACCACTTTTGCCCAGCGTTTGAGCTCAGGAAGCCAGCCGATAGTTCCGTAGGAAGTAAATACAATGTCGAATTGCTCATTTACATACTGGCGCGTGTCATACACATTGCAGCAAATAAATTTTGCATCTGCATTTTCGGATGCTGCCAGTTCCTGTGCTAATTTAACAGCATCATCAGACAAGTCGATACCTGTAACGCTTGCTCCAAGGCGCGCCCAGGAAATAGTATCCATACCGAAATGGCATTGCAGGTGCAGCAGCGTTTTGCCTTTTACATCGCCAAGCCATTCGCGTTCAATATTGTTCAGGCTGTTCTTGCCGGCTTTAAATCCCGGCAAATCGTAAAATTCAGATTTTGTATGAATGCTTGTTTTTTTATTCCAGGCATCTCTGTTGGCATTCAGGTGTGTAGTTTCCATCTCAATTTAAAATTTCAAAACGAATAGAACAAGCTATCGCGGGCGAAGTTTGAATTGCTTCATCGTTAGGCTTAATGCGAAGATATAGGTTTCGCGAAGTTCAAAAAAAACAAAGCAGCCATGCAAAAACATGGCTGCCAGTCAGACACGGTAATTACGCCCCAGTTACTACCGTGTTGAACGCTATGGATGCAGCATCAAGGATGCTGTTTCTCTCTTATTACACAAGCAAAAATACTTTCGGTATGTGCAGCAAAATTTTTTTTTCGGTTAGCGGGGCACTTCTCCCGCTGAACTCCGTTAAATCATAGCCGATTCATATTTTTAGTGTCAAAATGGCATTGTTTTGCCTTTGAACTCGACTAAAATTGAAAGAGGCCAGAATATATGTGATTTTATGTATATGTCGATTTAAGTTATTGAAAATCAAAAGTAATCAAATATACGTTCCAACGTATTATAAAAATGTTCTGAAAAATATTATCGACGAATGATTGATTACAGCAGATGAATCCTTCTGATTAACAAGGGTCTGTACTGTTCGCCAATAGGTATTGAATTGCTGCCAATTTTAGCCACATTTTCCTCTACACTATCAATATGTGGTAAAGCCGCAATCCATGATCTGTGTATGCGCAGGAAGCGGGAAGAAGGTAATTTCTCCTCAACCCCGCGCAAAGTCATGTGAACTGTAAAGCGTTTATCGGTTGTATGAATAGTGATGTAATCTCCCAACGCCTGAATGAACAATATATCATCGAGCTTTATCTTAACGAGTTGATTCTGAGAGCGGACAAATACAAAGTCAACCGGGGCACCGCTGGCCGTTTTACGTTGTTCTGTTAATGCCCTCGCACGCTCTATTGCCTGAATAAAGCGCTGAAGCGATACCGGTTTTACTAAATAGTCGATAACATTTAACTCAAAAGCTTCAACTGCATAGTCTGATTTAGCGGTAATCAGAATGACCAGAGGTTTACGCTCCAGCGACCGCAGCAAATCTAGCCCCGACATATCAGGGAGTTCAATATCCAGCAGAAGGAGGTCAATCTTTTCATTTCGCAGCCTGTTGTAAGCTTGAGTAGCCGTCTCACACGAGCCTGCAAAAGAAAGATTGTCAACCTGAGCCACCAATTGCTCCAAAGCCATTATGGCCAGCCGGTTATCGTCAACTATTAAACAATTCATAATTATACAGTAAATAGAAGGTTCAACTTCATCTCATATTCCATACAAACAAGGCAATTAGTTCTACAGTTAACTATTAAAACAGGTATTTATAACGGTATTCTGAGCCGCAGGTTACATATTTATCGTAATATTGCGATATGGGAAAAACCAAAACCGAGGTTTTCACGGATACTGAAAATGAGCTGGCAGTATTTGCCAAAGCACTGGCACATCCGGCTCGTATAGCCATTCTGGGTGTTTTGCTTCGCCGAAATTCTTGTATTTGCGGAGATATTGTAGATGAACTGCCCTTATCACAATCAACTGTTTCTCAACACTTAAAAGAATTGCGTGAAGCAGGGTTAATTCAAGGCGAAATTTCAGGTCCGCGAATCTGTTATTGTATAAATATCGAAAATTGGAAAAAGGTTGATGCTCTTCTGAAAACATTCTTTGCTCAACTCAACTCTAACGATAAAAAATGCTGCTGATGAAAAGTTATTCAATGCCCCGCCAACTTTTAGCTGAGTTTTTGGGGACTTTTTTTCTGATTTTTTGCGGAACAGGTGCTATAGTGATTAATGATGTTTCCGGGGGCGCAATTACGCACAGCGGCATTGCAATAACTTTCGGATTAACAGTAACCGCGCTTATTTACACATTTGGCGAAATTTCCGGTGCACATTTCAATCCGGCTGTTACTATTGGTTTTGCCGCCGCCAAGCGATTTGCATGGAAAGAAGTCCCACTTTTTATTCTGGCTCAGCTTATTGGTGCTGTTGGCGCTAGTTTGGTGCTCGATTCGTTGTTTGCGGGGCATCTTACACTTGGAGCCACAATTCCCAAAGGCAGTAATCTGCAATCGCTTATTCTCGAATTTCTGCTTACGTATTTGCTGATGCTGGTTATCCTTCGTGTATCTCAGGGAGCGCGTGAGAAAGGTATTACGGCTGCACTGGCTGTAGGCGGAGTAGTTGCACTCGAAGCAATGTTTGCAGGACCCATTTGCGGCGCATCTATGAATCCGTTTCGCTCATTTGCTCCGGCTTTGGTGAGCGGCAATTTGAATACAGTATGGATTTACTTCGCCGGGCCTATAGCAGGTGTTCTGGCGGCTGTTATAACCGAAAAACTCTTTACAGTAAAATCAACTGCACAATGATTAACGTACTTTTTGTTTGCATTCACAATTCGGCCCGCAGTCAGATGGCTGAAGCATTTTTAAACCATTTCGGCAACGGGCATTTTCATGCGCAAAGTGCCGGCATTGAACCCGGAAAACTCAATCCGGTTGTTATCGAAGCGATGTATGAAGTTGGCTTCGATATATCGGGCAATGCAACCAAAAGCGTTGATGATATGCTCTGCAGCAAACAGCTTTTCGATTATGTAATTACTGTTTGCGATGAAGCCAGTGCCGAACGCTGCCCCGTATTTCCCGGCCCCGGAAAACGCCTGCATTGGGGCTTTCCCGATCCTTCATCGTTTGAAGGTACTCAGGCCGAAAAGTTTGCAAGAACTGCCGAAGTGCGCAACAGCATCAGCCTGCGAGTTCAGGAGTTTGTGAAAGAGATTGCAGGCTGATTAAACTGAACTTGGTATCTTCGGGCTGCGTATGCCTGAGTTTCTTGAACATTACGACCGCATCCTGTTTTTCGCCATACACAATTGGCGCAGCAGTTTTTTAGATTTGGTTATGCCCGTAGTCACCAACCGCTGGGTATGGATTCCGCTGTATGCGTTGCTTGCTTTCCTGCTCTGGAAACATTACCGCTGGCAAACTATTTCCATTGTACTCATGGCCGGTGTGCTAATTACGATCAGCGATCAGGGCGCAAACTTTGTAAAGAAAACAACAGAACGTCCGCGCCCCTGTCACAATACCGAAATTGCAGATAAGATTACAACGCCCGCAGGCTGCGGCGGTCCGTATGGATTTTTCTCCGGTCATGCCGCAAACAGTATGGCGCTGGCTGTATTTCTTTGGTTCTTTTACAAAGCTACAGCGCTCAAAAAATGGATGTGGTTGCTGTTTGTTTGGTCGCTGCTGGTAATGTGGAGTCGTATTTATGTGGGCGTGCATTATCCGCTGGATGTAATGTGCGGTGCGGTTTTCGGTGGTTTATGTGCGTGGGGTTGTTACCGGTTGTATTTTGTGTTGAGTGAATGGGTGAAGAAGATTTTGCCGTGATTGTTCTGCTTTTCCAAACCTTCACACCAGCATAACAATCACTCCCCAACATCCCTTATCTTCGCATAACCGATGCACAACACCCTCTTACTCATATTCCTCGGCGGAGGCCTCGGAAGTCTTGCGCGGTTTGGTGTTTCGCTTGCCGTTCGCCAATTTCCGGCAACTGCATTTCCGCTGGCTACATTGTTAGCCAATGTGTTGGCCTGCGCAGTTATGAGTTTTGTACTCTGGCAATTTGCTGCACGCCCAGCTGATGCTCCGCTTCGGATGTTTCTCATTACCGGTTTTTGCGGCGGGTTCAGCACATTCTCTACTTTCAGTCTCGAAACACTCGAACTCTTCCGCCGTGGTCAGGCTGTGTTGGGTGTGCTCAATGTTGCGTTAAGTCTTGCACTTTGCATTGCCGTATTGGCTGTGCTGGTGCGTAAAACATAAGTCTATGAAAAAGTTTTTTGCCGGAGCATTTATTACAGTTGCTGCTTTTCTGTTTATGGCGCAGAAACCTGCACAGCAAACACCATCTTCAACATTGCCTCGTACACCCAAACTTGTGGTGGGCATTGTAGTTGACCAGATGCGGTACGATTACATTTACCGCTACTGGGATAAATTTGGCAACGATGGTTTTAAGCGGCTCATCAAAGACGGCTATTTCTGCCGCAATACGCATTACAATTACATGCCCACCGAAACCGGGCCCGGACATGCTTCAGTTTACACCGGAACATTTCCGGCTGTTCATGGCATTGTAGCCAATCACGCTGTTGATTTTGCAACCGGAAAAGATACCGTGTATTGCGTTGAAGATCCGGCCATGAACACAGTTGGCGGAACAACCACCGACGGAAAACGCTCACCACATCGCCTGCTGAGCACCACCGTTGGCGATCAGTTGCGCATGAACACTGTTGGCCGCAGCAAAGTAGTTGGCATTGCACTCAAAGACCGCGCTGCAATTCTGCCCGCCGGACATGCTGCTGACACAGCCCGCGGAATGTCGGCATACTGGTACGAATCATCTACCGGCAAGTTTATTACAAGTTCATATTACATGAAAACCTTGCCGGCTTGGGCTGCAAGTTTCAATGCAAAGCAACTTCCAGCATTCTACCTCAGTAAGCCCTGGACATTGCTGCGCCCGGCAGCAGATTACACGGAAAGCATTGCCGACGACAACAACTACGAACGCATTTTTCCGCCGCACGAAACACGCCCGGTTTTTCCGCATCCGGTTGATAAACTTACAGATGCCGATCGCTACAAAGCATTGCCGCGCACACCTTATGGTTGCAACCTCACAAAAGATTTTGCAATAGCCGCAATGCAGGGCGAACAACTCGGGAAACGCGGCGTAACCGATATGCTTGCAGTCAGCTTTTCATCGCCCGACATTATTGGTCATGCTTACGGCCCGATGAGTGTTGAAGTGGAAGATACTTATCTGCGCCTCGACCGAGATCTTGCCGAGCTTCTGCGCTTTATTGATAACTGGGTGGGCAAAGACAATGCACTTGTTTTTCTCACTGCCGATCACGGAGCCGTTGAAGTGCCCCAATACCTGAGCGATAATCATATTCCGGCAGGATATTTCAGTGAAAAAGATGCTGCTGACACCATCAGAAAAGCATTGCAAAAAAAATATGGCGATGGTGAATTGTTGCTTACTGTCAGCAATTATCAGGTATTCTTGCGCCGCGACAAAATAGCTGCAAAAAATCTGAATGCTTCAGAAGTTGAACGTTTTGTTTCCGAAACATTGTTGCGCATGAACGGAATTGTGGACGCAGTAACTGCAACTGATTTGCGCAGCAACGAATACACGCAGGGCGCACGTATGCTCATTCAAAATGGCTGGCATCCGCAGCTTTCGGGCGATGTGTGTTATTTGCCTGCTCCGGGCTGGTTAGCTGGCTGGGATTCAAAACAAGGAACATCGCACGGCTCGCCGTGGAGTTATGATACGCATGTGCCGTTGCTTTGGTGGGGCTGGAAAATTAAAGCCGGGCAAAGTGATACGCATGTAAACATCACTGATATTGCAGTTACTGTTTGTCAGCTCATCGGCATACAAGCACCTAACGGCATGACTGGAAAACCGATTGAAGGTTTAACGCGGTAAAGCATTGCTGATGCGAAAAATTCTGCTGCTTGCCTTTTTATTCTCTGCCAATTTTTTAGTTGCCGGACATGAGTTGGTTGTGCGTATCGCGCATGGATCAAGGCCACATCCGCAGCATCGAGATACCGAAAAGCATTGAAGGTAATAACACAGACTTCTGTTTTTTTGATATTCTTTTGATATATATTGATAAACGCCCGTTTTTATTGAATTTGATTTGTGTTTGTCTGAATGGTTCAGCAAATTAGCCTTGCTCAATTATTCACTAACAATCAATTTCAATCATGAAAAAACTACTAATTACATTCATGTTGCTTTGCGGAAGTTTTTTTCCAGCAGTAGCGCAAACAACATTAACACAAGCCGTTGACTTTACGGTTACGGATGTTAATGGAACTACATTCAACTTGCAGCAAACACTAAATGCGGGTAAGTATGTATGTATTGATTTCTTTTTTGTAACCTGTCCCCCTTGTCAGGCCACAGCTCCATATTACAAACAAACCTATACCAATTATGGCTGTAATCAGGGTAATGTGATTTTTATTGCTGTTGATAATGGCGATGATAACAGTGAGGTTATTCAGTTTGAGAATCAGTATCTCGGCGGAGCACCTGGTTATCCAGTAATCAGCGGAACGCAAGGCGGAGGAGATGCAGTTTGTTCAGCCTATGGAATTGCTGCGTTTCCAACTTATATTCTCATTGCACCAAACGGAAATATTGTTGAACAAGATATGTGGCCAATTGCTTCGGCTGCAGACTTTACGGCTTTTTTCACTGCCAATAATATTCAGCAACAAGCTTGTGTCACTTCAGTTCAGGAAACCGGTACTGCATCATTTTTCGAAATGTTTCCGAATCCCGCCAGCGATAAGCTATTTGTGAAGTCGGATGAACAACTTGTATCCTACGCTATACGCGATATTTCGGGGCGTACTGTTATGAACGGAACGTTTCATACAAACGCTGATCGTTCTGTTGCCGTAGCTGAACTTCCCGCAGGAACTTACTTTCTTGAAGTTCAAAACAATGATGGCTTGATTTCGCGAAAACAGTTTGTGAAAATTAATAATTGATAATCACTACTGTCCGAGATAAATTTTAAAGAAGAGTCCTTTCTCTATAAGAGATTGGACTCTTTTTTTTAGTAGTTT